>NZ_WOGU01000001.1:1487-373306 GCF_009735315.1 Kocuria sediminis | reverse complement strand
GGCGGGGGCTCAGGCTCGCGGATGGGCCTGGCGGTACACCGCTCCGAGCCGGTCCACGGAGACGTGCGTGTAGATCTGCGTGGTGGCCACGGAGGCGTGGCCGAGCAGCTCCTGCACGGTGCGCAGGTCCGCGCCGCCGTCCACGAGGTGGGTGGCCGCGGAGTGGCGCAGCGCGTGGGGCCCACGCGCCGCGGTGTCCGGGACCGTGCCGAGCTCGCGCTCCACGACCCGGCGGACCTCGCGGACGTCGACCCGCCCGCCCCGGGACCCGAGGAAGAGCGCCGGCCCGCTCCCGGCCGTGGCCAGCAGCGGCCTCCGGGCCAGCCAGATCTGCAGCGCCTCGTCGGCGGGGCGGCCGAAGGGCACGGTGCGCTGCTTGTCGCCCTTGCCGATCACGGTGAGCACCCGCCGGCTGCGGTCGAGGTCGTCGACGTCGGCGCCCGCGAGCTCGCTCACCCGGGCCCCCGTGGCGTAGAGCAGCTCCAGGAGTGCCCGGTCCCGCGCCCGCAGCGCGGCCTCGACCCCGGAGGCCGCCGGGTCGGCGGCGCGCCCGGCGAGGTCGTCGAGCAGCTCCCGCATCCCGTCGGCGGGCACGACCTCCGGAAGATGGCGCTGCCGCCGGGGTGCCACGAGCCGCAGGCTGGGGTCGGCGCCGACGAGACCGGTGGCGGCGGCCCAGCCGAAGAAGCCCCGGACCGAGGCCGTCCAGCGGGCCATCGAGGAGCGTCCCGCGCCGCCCGCGTGCCTGGTGGCCAGCCACGCCCGGAGCATGTCCAGGTCCACGGCCGCGGGCGTGGCGACGGCGTAGCGCTCGTGCAGCCAGGCGAACAGGGCCCGCAGGTCCGAGGTGTAGGCGGCGACGGTGCGGGGACTGCGCGCCTTCTCGTGCCTCAGGTGCTCCGCGTACCGCTCCAGGGCGCGGGTCACGGCCGTCGGCAGCGGGGCGGGGGCGGTGCTCATGGGGTGAGTCTAGCGACGGCGGCGCCAGCCCTCCTCCGATTCCTCGGCCAGCCCGCGCTCCTCGAGCCGGCGCAGTCCGCCGAGCACCTCGCGCACGGACAGGCCGGCGACCCGCACGAGGCGGTCCGGGCGGCTGCGCGCCGACAGCGGCAGGGCGTCCAGCAGCACGCGATCGGGCTGCGAGAGCCCGTCGACCACCGCGGCCGGGCCTCCCGCGGCGTCGGCGGGGTCGGTGGCCGCCGCGGCGGTGCCCAGCGGCTGCAGCAGCTCCAGCACCTCGTCGACGTCGGTGACCAGCACGGCGCTGCCCTCCCGGACCAGGCGGTGGCACCCGGCGGAGGTCCCCGCGAGGACGCTGCCGGGGACGGCGCCCACGGGGCGGCTGAGGCCGTCCGCGTGGTGGGCCGTGTTCTGCGCGCCCGAGCGCCACCGGGCCTCGACGACCACGGTCCCCGCCGAGAGGGCGGCGATGATCCGGTTGCGCTGCAGGAAGCGGTAGCGGCTGGGCGTGCACCCCGGCGACGCCTCGCTCAGCAGCAGCCCGGCGGCCTCCACACCGCGGAGCAGCTTCTCGTTGCCGCCCGGATAGAGCCGGTCGATGCCGCAGGCCATGACCGAGACCGTGGGCGGGGCGCCCGTGCCGGCGGCCAGGGCGGCGGTGTGGGCCGCCTGGTCGATCCCGTAGGCGCCCCCGGAGACCACGGTCCAGCCCCGCGAGGCCAGGGCACCGGCGAGGTCCAGGGTGATCCCGCGGCCGTAGCCGGAGCAGTCGCGGGAGCCGACCACGGCCACCGCGCGGCCGGCGGGGAACCGGAGGAGCCCCCGCCGGCCCCGCCCCCACAGCCCGATCGGCTGGAACAGCCCCAGGTCGGCCAGCGCCTCCGGCCAGTCCGGGTCCTCCGGCACCGCGAACCACGCTCCGGCCCGGGCGGCCGCGGCGAGATCCGCGGCGGGGTCCAGCCCGGCGGCGCGGCCGGCCCAGCGCTCCAGGGCGCGGCGCAGGTCGATTTGCCGGGGACCGTATCCGGCCTCCGCACCGGCCCGGACGAGGACGGTGTGCTCGGCCGCGCGGATCGCCCGACGGCCGGCGGCGATCTCGAGGGCCGCGACCGGTCCGAGCGCGGCCAGCAGGAGCATGGCGGTGGGGTCCGTGGGCTCCACGAGGCGGCAGAGCCCGGCGCGGGCCAGCCGCACGCCGTCACCGGCGGGGCGGGGAGCGGACGGGGCGGGGTGCATGGTCGGTCCTCTTCCGGGCGGTCGGGTCGGTGCCGCGGTCAGGCCGGCAAGAGCGAGCGGAAGTACAGGGCGGTGTCGACGTCCTCCACCGCCGGCACGCCGCGGCCGTCGAGGTCCGCGAGGGTCCAGGCCACGCGCAGCACCCGCTGGTGCCCCCGGGCCGTCAGCGTGCCCCGGTCCATCGCCCGCTCCAGCGGGGCGGTGACGGCGGGCGGCGGCCGCAGGGGCCCGTGCAGGAGGCCCGTGCCGAGCTCCGCGTTGGTGCGCAGGCCCAGCCGGCGGAGGCGTTCGGCCTGCGCGCCGCGGGCGGCCGCGACCCGGGCGGCGACGGCGGACGTCGGCTCCGCGCCGCCCGCCCCGGAGGCGAGCTCGCCGTAGGAGACCTTGGGCACGGAGATCTGCAGGTCCACGCGGTCCAGCAGCGGGCCGCTGAGCCTGCCGAAGTAGGACCGGCGCACCCGGGGGGTGCAGGTGCAGTCCGTCCCGCGGCCTCCGGACTGCCCGCACGGGCACGGGTTCGCGGCGAGCACCAGCTGGAACCGCGCCGGGTACACGGCCGAGGCCACCGCCCGGTCGATCGTCACCCGGCCGCTCTCCAGCGGCTGGCGCAGGGCGTCGATCACGCCCCGGTCGAACTCGGGCGCCTCGTCGAGGAACAGCACCCCGCGGTGGGCGCGCGAGGCGGCCCCGGGCCGCGGGATCCCCGTCCCGCCCCCGAACAGGGCCGCCGAGGACACGGTGTGGTGCGGCGCCTCGAAGGGCGGGCGCCGGATCAGCGCGGTCCGCCGCTGCGCCGGGCCGCCGAGGGAGTGGATCGCGGTGACCTCCATGGCGGCGTCGTCCTCGAGGTCGGGCAGCAGTCCGGGCAGCCGCTCGGCCAGCATCGTCTTGCCGGAGCCGGGCGGGCCGACCATGAGCAGGTGGTGCCCGCCCGCGGCGGCGATCTCCAGGGCCAGCCGGCCGTCCTCCTGGCCGGCGACGTCGGCGAGGTCTGGGCCCGTGCGCACTGCCGGTCCCCCGGCCGTCCCGTCCGGCGCCGCGCTGCCGGGTCCGGGCCCGTCCGGCCCGGCTGCGGACGGGGCGGGGCGGCGCAGCCCCTGCGGATCGGCGCCGGCGGCGGCGAGCACCTCGGCGAGGCAGCCGTAGCCCGCCACCCGCGCGCCGGGCACCAGGGCGGCCTCGGCGGCGTTGGCCTCGCAGACGACGATCCGCTCGTGCCCGGCCCGCACCGCCGCCATGACCGCCGGGAGGATCCCGCGCACCGGGCGCAGCGCCCCGTCGAGGCCGAGCTCGGCCAGGAAGACGGTGCGGCCGGTCGCGGGCACGGTCCCGGCGGCCTGCAGGGCGCTCAGGACGATGGCGAGGTCGAAGAGCGAGCCGCGCTTGGGCAGGGTCGCCGGGGTCAGGTTGACCGTGAGCTTGCGCGGGCTCAGCGGCATGCCGCTGTTGCGCGCCGCGGCCCGCAGCCGCTCGCGCGCCTCGTTGAGGGCCGCGTCCGGCAGACCGACGATCGAGAAGGCGGGCAGGGTCTGGCCGATGTCGGCCTCGACCTCGACCATCGCCCCGTCCAGCCCGACGAGGGCCACCGCCCAGGTGCGGGCGAAGCCCATCACCGGGCCCCCGTCCGCACCGGGTGCGGGGCGGCGGCGCCGCGCTCGGACCCATCGCGCTCGGACCAGGCGGGCCCGGTGCCGGCGCAACCGGGGCCGTGAACGGCGTGCGGTCGCCGGTGGTGCGGGGCGGTGGCGCCGCACCGGCAGGGGGCGGGGCGGGGGTCGGCAGCGAGGTGCGGTCGGCTCGGGTGCATGCCTGCCATGCTCCACCGCGAGGCTCGGGCCGCGGAGGACCGGGGGTCCCGCTGTGGAGGCGCCCGGCGGGTCAGGCCGGATAGCCCCCGTTGGGGAGCGAGGACGAGGGCGTGGCCGTGGGCTCCGACGCCGGCGTGGGTGTGGGGGTGGGGGTGGGGGTGGCGGAGGACGTGGGGCCGGCCGGGTCCGGGGAGGCCTGGGTGACCGGAGACAGGGGCGGAGGCCAGAGCCGGCGCGCGGTGGGGCTCGAGGACGCCGACGGGGTCGGGCTGGGCGTCACCCCCGGCGCCCCGGCGGCGGGGGCCAGGTCGTCGGTGGGAGAGGGCTCGGGCTCAGGGGCCGGAGGGGGCGGCGACGTGGGCTCCGGCGACGGTGTGGGAGCCGGTGCGCCCGTCGGCAGGGGCAGCGGTTCCGCCACGGGGGCGCAGGCGGCGTTCCAGGCGGCCTGCTGCACCGGCCCGGACGGATCGGCCGCGTCGGTGCAGTCGGGCACGTACACAGGGGCAGGTCCGGGAACGGGCTCCGGCGCGGCCGTGGGCTCGGCAGGCGGCGCGGCAGGGGGGTGCGCCGGCCGCGCCGCGGGCTGGGCCGGGGCATCGGGCACCGGCTGGTCGTCGGCGCGCTCCCGCGGGGCGGGCTCCGGGGCCCCCGCACGGTACTGGCGCAGGACCGGCCCGTGGCCGACCGGTTCCGGTAACAGGGCCCGCTCGTTCGGGTACGGGGAGAGCTCGACGTCGTCGAAGCTGACGGGCAGGCGCTCGAAGTCCCCGATCATCAGCTCGCGGCCCTCGGCGCCGGCCGGGACCGAACCGGTGTACTGCCCGATGAGCTCGTGGGTGCGGGCGTCCAGCTCCGTGCCCTCCGCCGCGTCCAGCGGCGTGCCGTCGGCACGCCAGTAGCCGCCTTCGAGGGACCGGTTGGGATCCCACTCGGCGAGCACCTCGGCGGCCGGCTGGAAGGGGAACTGGCCGCCCTCGTGGCTGATCACCTTCAGGTCGTCGATCTCCACGGCCCGCGTGCCCTCGGTGTTGTCGATGTGCAGCTCGACGTAGGTGACGGGTTCGACGCGCAGATCCTTGCGCAGACGCTCCACCTCGTCGTCCGGGGCCGGCACGGTCGGCAGGTCGAAGGAGATCACGGCACCCTCCGCCGTGGTGAGGGCGTAGGGGCCCGGGGTCAGCCCGCTCGGGGCGGTGGTCACGGTCCCCGGCTGGGCGACCACCTCGGGCTCGGGCTCCGTCGCCGCGCGGCAGCCCGTGGCGGCCAGGGCGACGGCCGCGGCAAGGGTCGCGGCACGACGCGCGCGGGTGAGCGGTCCCGCAGCGACCACAGCGCACCTCCGACGTTCTCCCGGTTGTCGACGGTTCCACAGTGGCACGTCGCGGGAGGACTGTCACGCCGGGCCCGGGCGCGTCACGTCTTATTGGATCTGCTGCAGCACCTCGATCTCGGGCGCTCCGTCCTGTGCGAAAGTGATTGCAACAGCATCGACCCTGATCATCCCGGGGTCGCGGTCGTGGACCCTGGCCCAGGCCGCCGCGAGGCGGTGCAGGCGCACCGTCTTGGCCCGCGTAATGGACTCGAAAGGATGCCCGTAACGGACGCTCGAGCGGGTCTTCACCTCCACGGCGACGACCCACTCCCCCTGCTCGGCGACGACGTCCACCTCGCCGCGGAGGCCGTCCCGGGCGGGCACCGCACGCCAGTTGCGGTCCAGGACGCGGTACCCGAGCGCCGTCAGGTGCGCGGTCGCGAGCTGCTCCCCGTGCGCTCCCAGTCCCCCGGACACCCGACCCCCTCCCCGGTCCGGGACGCCGCGGACCGGGGTCCAGCATGCCCGCCGCCGGCCGAGGCGGGAGCCGGGCCCGGGGCGGTGTGCAGGGCGGGTCAGGACGCCGTGGGGTCTCCGGCCGCGGGTCCGGCGGCGCCGGGCACGGAGAAGGGGTCCGTGTGGGCGAGCTCCTCCACGTTGACGTCCTTGAAGCTCATCACGCGCACGTGCTTGACGAACCGCGCCGAGCGGTAGACGTCCCACACCCAGGCGTCCTTGAGCTCGACGTCGAAGTAGAGCCCGTTGCGCGTCTCCACCGGGTCGATCCGCACCGAGTTGGCCAGGTAGAAGCGGCGGTCGGTCTCCACCACGAACTGGAACAGCCCGGCCACGTCCCGGTACTCGCGGTAGAGCTGCAGCTCCAGGTCCGTCTCGAAGTTCTCGAGTTCTTCGGCGCTCATCTCGTCTCGTCTCCGCTCGTGCTCGGCCCGGCGGCGGCCGCCGGCCGGGTCAGCCGCCAGCTCAGCCGGTGGTGGGGCGTGGGGCCGCCCTTCTCGAGGGCCGCACGGTGCCCCGCGGCACCGTAGCCCTTGTTGTTCTCCCAACCGTACTGCGGCCAGGCCCCGGAGAGCTCCCGCATGATCCGGTCCCGCTCCACCTTCGCGAGCACGCTGGCCGCGGCCACGCTCGCGCACGTCAGGTCCGCCTTGACCCGGGTCACGACCGTCCCGCTCCAGACGGGCTCGTCCGCCGCGGCGGGGGCGTCGAAGAGGGACGGCGCCGCGGCCGCGGTCAGCCAGTCGTGCCGGCCGTCCAGGAGCACGACGTCCGGCACCGCGCCGCCGCGGGCCGCCGCGGCCAGGGCCCGCTGCCCGGCCAGGCGCAGCGCGGCCGTCAGCCCCAGGGCGTCGATCTCCTGCGGGGAGGCGTGGCCCACACCGCTGGCGGCGCACCAGGAGTAGATCCGTGGGACGAGGGCCTCACGGCGGGCGGGGCTCAGCAGCTTGCTGTCCCGCAGTCCGGGGATCCCGCGCGCCGTGCCGGGGCGCAGCACCACCACCCCGGCCGTGACCGGGCCGGCCAGGGCGCCGCGGCCGACCTCGTCCATGCCGCCCACCCGGTGCG
The DNA here is from genome assembly GCF_009735315.1 of Kocuria sediminis. Lineage (NCBI taxonomy): Bacteria > Bacillati > Actinomycetota > Actinomycetes > Micrococcales > Micrococcaceae > Kocuria > Kocuria sediminis. The sequence goes on along the minus strand of NZ_WOGU01000001.1, from coordinate 366,406 downwards.
CGCCGGCCTCCAGGAGGGATCGCTCGACGGCGAGCCCGGGGGCCCGCCCCGGGGGCGCGGCCGGTGGCCGTGGCGTGCGGGGTTCAGGAGCCACCGGCGGACCCGGCCGGGATGTCGGCGAAGACGTCGTCCGGGTTCTGCAGCCACTGGAAGCGGTCGAGCGGCCAGGCGATGACGAACGCGGTGCCCACCACGTCGTCGTGGCTGATGAAGGCGCTGTCCTCCACCACCTCGGAGAAGTGGACCCGCGAGTCGGCGGAGGCGTCGCGGTGGTCGCCCATCACGAAGTAGTGGTCCTGCGGGACGACGATGTCGAAGGGGATGTCCGAGGGCGCGGACCCGGGAAACAGGTAGCCCTCCTCCTCGAGGGCCTGCCCGTTGACGGTGACCTGCCCCGAGCCGTCGCAGCACGCCACCCGGTCGCCGCCGACGCCGATGACCCGCTTGATGAGGTGCTGGTCGGTGCGGTCGGGCAGCACGCCGACGAAGGCGAGGGCGTCGTAGACGGCGTCCGCCGGCCCGCCGCCGCTGTCCGGCTGGGCGGGCAGCCACCCCTTCGCGTCCTCGAAGACCACGATGTCCCCCCGCTCGAGCGGGCCGAAGGTGGGTTCGACGACGTTGACGAAGATCCGGTCGTTGAGCTGGAGGGTGTTCTCCATGGATCCGGACGGGATGTAGAAGCCCCGCACCAGGAGGGTCTTGACCACGAAGGCGATGAGCACGGCCCAGACCAGCACGAGCACGATCTCCCGGACCGAGCCCCAGAACGTGTCCGGGCGCTGCTTGCGCGACCGGCTCCCGCGCGGGCGGCCGCGCCGCGACGCGGATTCCTGGTCGAGGTCGGTGCTCTCGGCGGACGCGCCGGGGTCCTGCGCGGACGCGCCGGGGTCCTGCGCGGCCGCGGCGGGGTCCTCCGGCGGCCCGGGGGAGGTCGCCGGAGGCGTGCCGGGGGTCTCCGCGGCGGGAAGGGCGGCGTCGCCGGTGGCACCCCGGCTCTCTCGGGGCGCGCCGTCACCGGCGGTCGGGGTCCTGTCGGCCAATGCTCTCGTCCTTCCTGGGCGGGCGCCCGCGGGCTCCCGGTTCCGGATCCGTGCGGATCGCGTCAGAGCTGCCCGGCCCGGTCCAGGGGCCAGAGGACAGCAACAGGTTCTCCGATGACCTTATCCGCTCGGACCAGCCCGCCACCGGGCGCGCCGAGCAGACTGCGCGAGTCGACCGACACCGAGCGGTGGTCGCCCATCAGCCAGAGCCGGCCCTCGGGGACCACGGCGGTGAACTCGATCTCGCTCGGGCGGTCCCCCTCCTGGACGTAGTCCTCGGAGATCTCCTCGCCGTTGACCTCCAGACGACCGGAGGGTCCGCAGCAGGCCACCGTGTCCCCGGGCGTGCCCAGCACGCGCTTGAGGTAGACGCTGTCGGAGCCGGCCAGCCCGGTCCACCGGCCGAGGGTCTGCAGGGCCTGGACCGGCCAGGGGTCGTCGCTGCGCAGCGGCGCGAAGCTGCCGCGGCCGTCGAACACGACCAGGTCGCCGCGCTCGGGCCCGGAATCCTGGCCGAGCTTGCCCACCAGCACCCGGTCCCCCGGTTCCACGGTGGGCTGCATCGAGTCCGAGCCGATCCAGTACACGTCCACGACGAAGGCGCGGAGCACTCCGGCGACGAGCGCCGCGACGAGCAGGGCGAGGACGACGGAACGCCAGCCCCGAGTGCGGGGCTGGCGTTCGCGCCGTACGGCGTGGGACCCGGTGCTGTGCGGGTCCCGCGCCCGGGTTCCGGTGGGCACGGGAGCGCGCGCTGTCCTACTTGCCGGACTTGCCGGACTTGCCGGCCTTGTTCGACTTGGTGGTGACGGTGTTGTCCCGCTTCTCGCGGATGCGGGCGGCCTTGCCGTGGCGGTCGCGCATGTAGTAGAGCTTCGCGCGACGGACGTCACCGCGGGTGAGGACCTCGATCTTGTCGATGACCGGGGAGTGCACCGGGAAGGTGCGCTCCACGCCCACGCCGAAGGAGACCTTGCGGACGGTGAAGGTCTCGTGCACGCCGGCGCCCTGGCGGCCGAGCACGAAGCCCTTGAAGACCTGCACGCGCGAGCGGTTGCCCTCGACGATGTTCACGTGCACGTTGAGGGTGTCGCCCGGACGGAAGTCGGGGACGTCGCTGCGCAGGGACTTGGCGTCGAGCTGGTCGAGGATGTTCATGGTGTCTCTCCTGGTGAACGCCGCAGGTCGCTCACGTGGGTCGGCACGGATCCGTGCTGCGGCCCGGGCGGTGCCCGGGCCGGGTGCGGAATCCGCAAGACGTGGTGGCCGGGACCCCGAAGGGGGGTGCCCGGGTGCCCTGCTGTTGGTCGCTCATCCCCCTGCGGCAGGGGCGTGCCCAGCAGACACAGCTGGTCATTATGCCACAGGATGCCCCTGGGCGTCTCCCCCGCCCGCGCCGTCGCGCACCACCCGGCCGCCGGACACGACCCAGCCGGCCGCGGCGAGGACGTCGCGGTCGGCGCGGTCGAGCCCGGCCGGGTCCAGGGCGGCGACGAGGTCGGGGCGGCGGGCCGCGGTGCGCTGCAGCTGTCGGTCGCGCCGCCAGCGGGCGATCCGCCCGTGGTGGCCCGAGAGCAGGACCTCCGGCACGGGCCGGTCCCGCCACAGGGCGGGCTTGGTGTAGACGGGGTACTCGAGCAGCCCGTCGGAGTGGGACTCCTCCACGAGCGACTCCGGGTTGCCGATCACGCCCGGCACGAGCCGCCCGATCGCCTCGACCATGGCCAGCACGGCGACCTCGCCGCCGTTGAGCACGTAGTCGCCCAGGCTCATGGGGCGCACCTCGAAGTGCTCCCGGGACCACTCGACGACGCGCTCGTCGATGCCCTCGTAGCGCCCGCAGGCGAAGACGAGGTGCTCCCGCAGGGCGAGCTCCCGGGCGGTGGCCTGGGTGAAGACCTCACCGGCCGGGGACGGCACCACGAGCACCGGCCGCTGCTCGGGGGCCCCGGCTCCCGCGGGGCCGCGCGTGCGGGCGGCGTCGAGGGCCAGCGCCCACGGTTCCGGCTTCATGACCATGCCGGCGCCGCCGCCGTAGGGCGTGTCGTCGACCGTCCGGTGCCGGTCGGCGGTGAACTCGCGCAGGTCGGTCACGGTCAGCTGGAGGAGCCCCTGCTCCCTGGCCTTGCCGATCAGCGAGAGGTCGAGGGCGGAGAGGTACTCGGGGAAGATGCTGACGACGTCGATGCGCATCAGCGCCCGTCCTCCGGGGCGTCGTGCTCGGGGCCGACGGGCCCGGGGGCGCCGGGTTCGGGGGCGCTGTCCTCCAGGCCGAGCTCGAGCAGCCCTGGTGGCGGGGTGACGACGACGAAGCCGCCCTCGGGGTCGACGACCGGCACGATCTCCTCCACGAAGGGCAGCGCGGCCTCGCGCCCGTCCTCGTCCAGCGTGATCTCGAGCAGGTCCTGGACGGGCATGGTGCGCAGCCCGGTCACGACGCCGATCCGCGGGCCGCTGCCGTCCTCGGGCCCGGTGCGGACCTCGAGGTCGACCAGTTCGTGCTCGTACCACTCCTCGGCCTCCGGGTCCTCGTCCTGGGCCTCGGCGAAGAGCAGGGTGCCGCGCAGCGACTCGGCGCCGTTGCGGTCGGGCACCTCCTCGAGGGCGACGACGAGCACGGCCTTGTTCCAACGGGCCCCACGCACGGTGACCGTCCCCTGCGGGGCGAGCGGGGAGGACGGCTCGAGCCGCAGCCGCGCCCCGGGGGCGAAGCGCTCCTCGGGGGCGTCCGTGAACAGCTGGACGGTGACCTCCCCGCGGATGCCGTGGGGCTTGCCGATGCGGGCGACCTGGACCAACATGTGCGCTCCTGGGGGTTGTGCGGCCGGGGGCCGGGTCGGGGTGCGGACGGCGCGGGGGCCGTCAACGCCGACGGTCCCCGCATCCGGTGCGGATGCGGGGACCGTGCGGGCGGCGGGGCCGGTCGCGGGTGCGCCCGGCCCGCCTCAGCGGGTGCGGCGGTCGGTGTCGACGACGTCGATCCGGACCGGGCCGTCCTCGGCGAGGGCACCGATCACGGTGCGCAGCGCCTTGGCGGTGCGGCCCTGGCGTCCGATGACCCGCCCGAGGTCGTCCGGGCGGACCCGGACCTCGAGGGTCTCCGCCCGGCGCCCGCTCTTGAGTCGGACGTCGACGTCATCGGGGCTGTCCACGATCCCGCGGACGAGGTGCTCCAACGCGTCGGCGAGCACGACTACTCGGCCTTCTCGGCGTCAGCCGCGGGGGCGTCGTCGGACTCGGCGCCGGGCGCGGCGGTCTCGGTCTTCTCGCCCTTGGGGGTGATCGCCTCGGGGATGATCACGGAGCCCTTGTCGGGGGCGACGAACTCGCCCTTGCCCTGGGGCTGCTGCAGGGTGCCCTCGGCGCCCTCCTCGCCCTTGAAGCGCTGCCAGTCACCGGTCACCCGGAGGATGGCGGCGACGGCCTCGGACGGCTGGGCACCGACGCCGAGCCAGTACTGGGCGCGCTCCGAGACGACCTCGATGTAGGAGGGGTGCTCGGTCGGGTGGTACTTGCCGATCTCCTCGATGACGCGGCCGTCGCGCTTCTTGCGGGAGTCGACGACGACGAGGCGGTAACGGGGATCGCGCATCTTGCCCATGCGCTTGAGACGGATCTTAACAGCCACTGGTGTGGACTCTCCTGGTTCTTGGATGAGGTGAACGCCCTGGTCTCGCTCCCGTGGGGCGGGCCGGTCGCAGGGGTTCTGTGGACACGAGAAACGTGCGGCGAGAGGGACCGCACGCATCGAGTACCCGTCCAGTATGCCAGACGCGGTCAAGTCCGCCGCCCACCGGCGCGCGGCCCGGCTCGCCGCCGCGGGTCCGGGCCGGTGTCAGGGCTCCAGGCGCGCCACCTCCCGCCAGCCCAGGGAGCGACCGCCCTGGAACACGGCGCGCTCGTAGATCCGCTCGCCCGCCCGCAGCAGCAGCCAGGCCGCGGCGAGGGCCACGGCGAGGGAGAGCACGGGCTGCCACCAGGCCACGTCGCCGCCGAGCATCCGCACGGGCATGGCCACGGAGGAGACCACGGGCACGTAGGAGGCCGCCGTGAGCCAGGCGCCCTCGGCGTAGAGGCCCACGAACAGCGCCCCGACGAGCACGGCCAGGATCGGCCCGGTGCTGCTCTGCAGGTCCTCGGGGCGGGAGGCGAGGGAGCCGAGCACGGCCCAGACGGAGGCCTGTGCGGCGAAGCCGGCCACGAAGAATGCCACGAACCAGCCGGAGGCCGCCAGCGCCCAGCCGACGTCGGACGCGGTCCCGGCGACGTTCACGCCCACGAGGCCCACCACGGCGTAGAGGGCGATCTGCCCGAAGGCGAGCAGGCAGTTGCCCAGCACCTTCCCGTAGAGCAGCTGCCGGATCGGGACGGCGGTGGCGAGGATCTCCACGACCCGGTTCTGCTTCTCCTCGAGCACGGAGTGGGCGATGGCCATGCCGAAGACGATCGCCGAGAGGTAGAACAGCAGCGCGAAGGCGAATCCCATGGCCAGGCGGACGGGTCCCCGGTCCGTCCCGCCGGCGAGCAGCTCGGTGCGCACCTCGGCGCCGGCGGTGAGCTCCTCGGCCGTGGTGCCGGCCGCGCGGGCGTTGGCGTCGAGGGTCGCGTCGGCGACCGCCTGTTCCAGGGCCCGGCCGAGACCGGGGTCCACGCCGTCCCGGCCGACCACCGTCCAGCCGTCGAGCTCGAGCAGCAGCGCGGCGTCCGCGGACTCCGCGGCCACGGCTGCCCGCGCGGCGTCGGCCGAGCCCGTGCTGTGCACCGTCAGGGTGTCCTCGCCGGCGTCGGCCAGGGCCTGGGCGGCCCGTGAGGTGACGGGTGCCGCCTCCGGGCCGGCCGTGGCCACGACGTGCTCGGCGGCCCGGTCCCCGAGCAGGGCGGAGGCGGCGATCGAGACGGCCACCAGGAGCAGCGTGGCGGCCGTCGAGAGCAGGAAGGACCGGTCGCGCAGCTTCACGGCGATCTCGCGGGCCGTGACGGTCCACCACGGCCGGTCCGCGGGCGGGCGGGCGGTCACCGGGTCACCTCCCGGTAGACGTCGGTCAGGGCGGGGACGATCTCGGCGAACTCCACGAGCCCGTGCCGGACGGCCCGCTCGAGGAGCCGGGCGCGCGCGGCGCCGTCCTCGAGCTCCAGCACCGCGGCCGGGCCGTCGACGTCGACGACGCGCACCCCGGGCACGTCGCGCACCCACCCGGTGTCCTGCTCGCAGCGCAGCCGGTGCCGGCGGGGACCGGCCCGGCGCAGCTCGTCGGCGGTGCCGGCGGCCAGGACCCGGCCGCCGGAGAGGACGACGAGCGTGTCGCAGAGGCGGTCCACGAGCTCGAGCTGGTGGCTGGAGAAGAGCACGGGCACACCCCGGGCCGTCCGCTCCCGCAGCAGCTCCACCATGGCGTCCACCGCCACCGGGTCCAGTCCGGAGAACGGCTCGTCGAGGACCAGGGCGGCGGGCCCGTGCAGCAGCGCCGCCGCGACCTGGACCTTCTGCTGGTTGCCCAGGGACAGGGACTCGAGCCGGTCCTGGGCGCGCCCGGCCAGGCCGAAGCGCTCCAGCAGCCGGGCGGCCTCCGCGAGCGCGTCGCGGCGGCTCATGCCGTGCAGCCGGCCGAGGTAGCCCAGCTGGTCGAGGACCCGCTGCTTGGGGTAGAGCCCACGCTCCTCGGGCATGTAGCCGAAGCCGGCGCGGTCGGCCGCGGTGATCGGGCGGCCGTCCCAGAGGACCTGCCCGGAGGAGGCGCGCAGGACGCCCATGAGCATCCGCATGGTGGTGGTCTTGCCGGCCCCGTTGGCCCCGACGAAGCCGGTCATCCGGCCGGGGGCCACGGTGAAGGAGACGTCGTCGACCACGGTGCGGCCCCCGAAGGTGCGGCTGAGCCCCCGGGCCTCCAGGACGTGCCCGTCGGGGCGGGGCCGGCCGCGGGCGGTGCCCGCCTCGGGCGTCACGGTGGTGCTCATGGGACGGGGGTCCTCTCGGCCGGGTGCCTGCCCGCGGGGCGCCGGGCGGCTCGGCTCCAGCCTAGGAAGTGCGGCGCGGCCGCGAATCCCCACGGGGACGGAGCCCGGATCCGCCCGGCTCTCCGCCTGGGGGCGGAGCCCGCTCAGCCGGCCAGGCCGGCCCGGTGGGCGAAGACGACGGCCTGCACCCGGTCGCGGGAGCCCGTCTTGGCGAGGATGTTGGACACATGGGTCTTGACCGTGGCCGGGCCCAGGAACAGGCGCTGGGCGATCTCCGCGTTGGACAGCCCCTCGGAGACCAGCCGCAGGACCTCGTGCTCGCGCTCGGTGAGGGAGGCCACGATCCGCTGCTGCCCGGGGTCGGGCGGGGCGGGGGCCGGCTCCGGGGCGGCCGGGGAGGCGTCGGCGGCCAGGGCGCGGATGACGCGCAGCGTGGCCTCGGGGGCGAGCAGGGCGTGCCCGCCGGCGACGGCGCGCACGGCCTCCACGAGGTCGTCGGGGTCGGCGTTCTTCAGCAGGAAGCCGCTGGCGCCGGCCGCGAGCGCGTCGAAGAGGTAGTCCTCCCGGTCGAAGGTCGTGACGATGACGACCTTGGCGCAGCCCGTGCCCACGATCCGCCGGGTCGCCTCGATCCCGTCCATCACCGGCATCTGCACGTCCAGCAGCGCCACGTCCACGGCCCCGTTCCGGGCCGCGGCGACGGCGGCGGCGCCGTCGGCGGCCTGGGCCACGACCTCGATGTCGTCCTCGACGGACAGGACCATGGCGAAGCCGGAGCGGACCAGGGCGTGGTCGTCGGCGAGCAGGACGCGGATCATGCTCCCGATCCTCCCACCGGTGCCGGGGCTGCCGCGTCAGCCCCGTCCGGCGAGCCGTCCGCGGGCAGGGGGCAGCGGGCGCGCACCCGCCATCCGGCCCGGCCCGACCGCGGCCCGATCTCCGCCTCGCCGCCGTGCAGGCGGATCCGCTCGCGCAGTCCCTGCAGCCCGAAGCCGGTGCCCGCGGTGCCGGACCGGGGCGAGCCGCCGTCGAGCACCTCCAGCTCGACCCAGGGTCCGCCCGGGCCGCGCCCGGTGCGCAGGACGAGCGAGGCCGTGGTGGCCGTGGAGTGGCGGATCACGTTGGAGAGGGACTCCTGGGCGCACCGGAACAGGGAGAGCCCGAGGCCGGCGGGGACCCGGCCGAGGTCCCCGGGCACGGCCTCGACGGTGCGCAGGTCCACCGCGAGCCCGTTCTCGGCGTGCCGGTGCGCGAGGGCGGCGATGTCCGCGAGCCCCGGATCGGGTCCGCGGCCGGCCGGTGCGTCCCCGGTCTCGTCCTCCGCGCGCAGGACGCCGAGCAGCTGGCGCATCTCCCCCACCGCCGCGCGGCTGGACTCCTCGACGGTGCGCAGGGCCGCCGCCGCGGCCGTGGGGTCCCGGTCCAGGACCTTGCGGGCGGCGCCGGCCTGGATGCCGATCACCGAGACGTGGTGGGCCACGACGTCGTGCAGCTCCCGGGCGATGCGCATCCGCTCGTCGACGACGGCGCGGCGGGCGATCTCCGCGGACTGCTCGCGGATCCGCTCGGCCTGGCCCGCCAGGCGGTGCCGCTGCAGGGCCGAGCGCCAGGAGGCCCGGCCGGCGAGCACCGCGCCGCCGAAGTACACGACGTTGACCAGACCGGCGTGCAGCTGGACGGCCAGGACCTGCGGCAGCGGCCCGTCCACCGGTTCCTGGGCCTCGACGATCTCGGCGTAGGCCTGGGTGATCGTCAGCTCCACGACCAGCCACAGTGCCATGCACCCGATCACCGCGGACAGGGCGATGAGCATCGCGCTGCGGTCGCGGGCCCAGGCCACCGCGGCGTACAGGGCCGCGAAGTACGCGACCTGGTAGGCCAGCAGGAAGGCCGCCGCGATGCTGATGTAGTAGAAGGCGAAGAACAGCACCGAGGAGACGAGGAGCACGCCGACCGGGAACCGGCGCCGCACCGCGAGCGGGAGGATCAGCGCGCTCACGCCGACGTACATCAGCCACGGCTCCTCCGTCTCCGGCACGCCCACGTAGCTGTGCATCAGCACGGCGCTGAACAGGGCCACCGCCAGGAAGGCGGCGGTGCCGAGGACGTCGTGGCGCCGCTGGGCGGGCGTGGGCCCGGGGCGCTCCCAGAAGGGGTCCTCGGGGTCGTTCAGCCAGGCCGTGAACCGGTCGGGGAACGGCAGCCGCGGCGCCCCGGCCGGACCGTCACCGGTGCCGTGGCCGGTGCCGGGAGCCTCCGCGGCGTCGACGCTCCGCTGGAGGGGGCCGGGAGGGACCGTGAGGTCGGGGACGGTCCCGGGGTCGGTGCTGGATGGAGTGTGCACGCCACCACGCTAGCCCGGCCGGACCCCGCTCCGGGTCCGTCTGCCGAGGGAGCCCGGTGCCCGGTCCGGGGCCGGCGGGACCCCGCTCCGGGTCCGTCTGCCGCGGGCCTGCCGCGGGTCAGCCGCGGTCGAGGCCGAAGAAGCGGCGCCAGCGCGCCCGCGCGCCGGGCGCCGGGGCCGGCCCGGCGAGCAGCTCGGCGGCCGGGGAGTCGTCCGCGGCGACCGTGCCGGGGCGTGTGCCGGCGCGCCGGTGGCGGGCCCCGCGCAGCGCGGCGTAGTAGGCGCTCTCGGCCGCGGCGTCGGCGAGCAGCGCCGCCGAGAGGGTGCCGAGCACGCGCGCTCCGGACCCGCCGCGCCTGGCGGCGCCGGCGAGCCCCACCCCGAGGGCGGTCTCGGTGCCGGCCAGGGCCAGCAGCAGCTCGGGCCGGCGCACGAGGGCGCGCTGGTAGCGGGCGAGCAGCCCGTCCCCGGTGGGCTCGATGGTGAGACCCTGCAGGAGCGCGGCGCCCACGGCCGCGGGCTCGTAGTGCTCGGCGCCCTCGAGCTCGGTGATCTCGCGGCTGCCCTCCACCACCTTGGCGGCCAGCGCGGGCAGGCCCAGCAGCTGCAGGACGGACTCCAGGACCAGGTCGGTGGACTCGCCCAGCACGTAGTTGCGCAGCCGGTTCGTCTCGGCCGGGTCGAGGTCGAAGACCGAGGCGACGGACTCGGTCTGCAGCTCCGAGGTGCCGCCGGCGCACAGCCGGACCAGGTCGCGCTCGAACCGCCCGGCGGGGGTCTCCTCCGCCTCGGCGCCGGCCCCGCCGGTGGGCCGCCACTCGGGGCCCCACTCGAGGGCGCACACGGCGTCGGCGGCCTCCAGATCGGTGACGGACGCCGGGTCCTCCCCGGCGAGCAGGACCTCGAACGAGCGGGTGGCCCCGTCCGAGGACAGCGCCACGGCCGTCTCGGCGAGGCCGGTGCGCACGGTCCAGAAGTCGACCTCGGCGTCGAAGACCACCACGGACCAGCCGTGCCGGGAGACCGCGGTGAACCCGGTGCCGGACAGGGCGGCCAGCACGGGCAGGTCCGGGGCGTCCAGGTGGACCAGCAGGACCCGGCGCAGGCCGGGGTGCTCGGGCTGCAACCGGTGGCCGGTGGCCCGGGCGAGGGCGCCGGCCAGCTCGTCGAGGGTGCCCCCGGCCTCCACCGAGCCGTCCGCGGCGGCGCGGGCCAAACGGCCCTCGGCGTCGGCGAGGAACATCAGCTGCGTGGCCCGGGGGCCCTCCGCGTAGGCGCTGATCAGGCGGTGCCCGGCGATGACCGCGCGCATCTCCTCGCACGAGGGCCGGGGCTCCGTGGCCTGCGCGGCGGGGGTCTCCGTCGCGCAGACCACCGTGGCGGGGACCAGGTCCCACGCGGAGGTGGAGGACGCGACGTCGTCGGCGGGGAGTGAGGTCATGGCGTCCATGCTACGCCGTCGGGCCGACCGTCCCGGGGGCCGGCACGGGCACCCGGGACGCGCCCGGAGGGGCTCAGCGGGGGCCGTCGACGAGCTCCGCCACCGTTCCGTCCGCCAGGGCGTCCAGGGCCGCGCGCAGGCGGTGAGCCAGCCCCGGGCGCAGGTACGCGTCCAGCTCCTCCGGCGCCGTCCAGCGGTGGCTGAGCAGTTCCTCCTCCTGCACCGTGATGGGGGTGTCGGCGTCGATCACCCCGCCGTCGTAGACGAAGGAGACCGAGTCCCCCCAGATGCCCATGGCCACCCCGTGGGCCACGACGAGCAGCCGGCCGGGGGCCAGGTGCAGACCGACCTCCTCGACGACCTCCCGGAAGCACCCGGTGCGGGGGTCCTCCCCCGCCTCCACGGTGCCGCCGGGAACGGTCCAGTCCGACTTGTAGTTGGGCTCGACGAGCAGGACCCGGCCCCGCGGGTCGCGGATGAGGGCCTCGGCGGCCAGGCGCCGGGTGGGCAGGGAGTCGACGAACTTCTTCAGCTCGGGCTCGGAGAGGTAGGAGCTCATCGGGGCGTCACTTCCCCAGGAACTTCTCGAAGCCCTTGGGCAGGTTCAGGTCCGCCGGGTCCGGCTGGGCCTGCCCGGCGCCGAACGCCGAGCCGGCGGGCGCCTTCTGCTTGCGCTGCTGCTCGAGGGCGGCGTTCTCCTGGGCGCGCTTGGCGGGGTTGCCCGAGCGGGAGCCGCCCTTCTTCGCGGAGCTCTTGCCCTTGCCCTTCTTGGCCCCGCCGCCGCCGGGCATGCCCGGGATGCCGGCGGGCATGCCCGGCACGCCCTTGCCCTGGGCCAGCCGCTTCATCATCTTCTGCGCCTGCGCGAAGCGCTCCATGAGCTGGTTGACCTCCGAGACGGTGACGCCCGAGCCCTTGGCGATGCGGGCGCGCCGGGATCCGTTGATGATCTTCGGGGCGACGCGCTCGTGCGGGGTCATGGACCGCACGATGGCCTCGACGCGGTCGATCTCGCGCTCGTCGAAGTTCTCCAGCTGCTCGCGCATGCCGGCGGCGCCCGGCATCATCATGAGCATCTTCTTCATCGAGCCCATCTTGCGCAGCTGCTGCATCTGCACCAGGAAGTCCTCGAAGGTGAAGTCCTCCTGGTCGGTGAACTTCCGGGCCATCTTCTCGGCCTCGGCCCGGTCCCACTGCTTCTCGGCCTGTTCGATCAGGGTGAGGACGTCGCCCATGTCGAGGATCCGGGAGGCCATGCGGTCCGGGTGGAACTGCTCGAAGTCGTCGACGTTCTCGCCCGTGGACGCGAACATGATCGGCTTGCCGGTCACCGACGCGACGGACAGGGCCGCGCCGCCGCGGGCGTCGCCGTCGAGCTTGGAGAGGACCACGCCGGTGAAGTCCACGCCCTCGTTGAACGCCTGCGCCGTGTTGACGGCGTCCTGGCCGACCATCGCGTCGATGACGAAGAGCACCTCGTCGGGCTGCACCGCGTCGCGGATGTCGCGGGCCTGCGCCATGAGCGCTTCGTCGATGCCCAGGCGCCCGGCGGTGTCCACGATGACCACGTCGTGCAGCCGCGCGCGGGCCTGGGCCACGCCGTCACGGGCGACCTGGACGGGGTCGCCGGTGGGGTCGTCGAACTCGGAGGTGGTGCCCGGGTGCGGGGCGTAGACCGGGACCCCGGCGCGCTCCCCCACGACCTGCAGCTGCGTGACCGCGTTGGGGCGCTGCAGGTCCGAGGCCACGAGCAGGGGCCGGTGCCCCTGGCCCTTGAGCCACTTGCCGAGCTTGCCGGCCAGGGTGGTCTTGCCGGCGCCCTGCAGGCCGGCGAGCATGATGATCGTGGGGCCGGTCTTGGCCATCCGGATCCGGCGGGTCTGCCCGCCCAGGATGTTCTGCAGCTCCTCGTTGACGATCTTCACGACCTGCTGGCCGGGGTTCAGCGCCTCGGAGACCTCCAGCCCGAGGGCGCGCTCCTTGACCGCGGCGGTGAACTCGCGCACGACCGGGACGGCGACGTCGGCGTCGAGCAGGGCGCGGCGGATCTCCCGCACGGTGGCGTCGACGTCCGCCTCGGTCAGGCGGCCCTTGCCCTTGAGGTTCTTGAAGGTGGCGGTCAACCGGTCGGACAGTGAATTGAACACGGGTCGAAAGCTGCTTTCGTCGAGGGAGTCGGCCGGTGCGCCGCGGTCTGCGCCGCGGGCCGCGGCCCGGCCCGGTGTGGCGGGTCAGTGTCCAAGGTTAGCAACTCCGGGCGGCCCCGGCCCCGCCGCCGTCACGCGACGGACACGACGGCGGACACGACGGCGAACCCGACGGGGGCGCGTGGGCGAACACGACGGCGGCCGGCCCCCTCCCGCGGGAGGGGGCCGGCCGCGGGGACCGAGCGGTCAGAGCGCCGTCTCGTCGCGCTCGCCGGTGCGCACCCGCACGGCCTGCCGGACGTCGGTGACCCACACCTTCCCGTCGCCGGCGCGGCCGGTGTTCGCCGAGGAGACGATGACGTCGACGATGTCCGTGGCCTGGTGGTCGTCGACGAGGATCTCCACGCGGACCTTCTCCAGCAGGTCCACCGTGTACTCCGCGCCGCGGTAGACCTCGGTGTGCCCGCGCTGCTGGCCGTAGCCGTGCACGTTCTGGACCGTCATGCCCTGGACGCCGTAGGACTCGAGCGCGGACTTGATGTCCTTGAACTTCTCCGGGCGCACGATCGCGGTGACGAGTTTCATGGAAGAGCTGCCTTTCGTGGGGGTGGGATGCGTCGGGCGCCGTCGCACGGCTCAGCCGCGCACCGGCTGGGAGCGGCCGGACTCGAAGGCGGCGGCCTCCTCGCCGGCGGCGTGCCGGCCCGGGGTGAACGAGCCCGTGGCGTCCCCGGCCAGGGCGTAGCCGGACTCGGCGTGCTGGGTGATGTCGATGCCGTCGATCTCGTCCCGCTGGGGGATCCGGAAGCCGATGGTCTTGTCGATGACGAAGGCGATGACGAAGGTCAGCACGGCGCAGTAGAGCACCGAGACGAGCACCGCCACGACCTGGGTGAGCAGCAGGCCGAAGCCGCCGCCGTAGAACAGCCCCGCGGTGCCCTCGGACGGCAGCGCCACGAAGCCCAGGGCCACGGTGCCGACGACGCCGGAGACCAGGTGCACGCCGATCACGTCCAGCGAGTCGTCCATGCCCATGCGGTACTTGAGCCCCACGGCCAGCGCCGAGCAGATGCCGGCCACGAAGCCCAGCGCGATCGCCCACACCGGGGAGACGTTGGCGCAGGCCGGGGTGATGGCCACGAGCCCGGCCACGGCGCCGGAGGCGGCGCCCAGGGACGTGGCGTGGTGGTCGCGGATCCGCTCGGTGAGCAGCCAGCCGAGCATCGCCGCGGAGGGCGCCACGAGGGTGTTGATCCAGATCAGCCCGGCCTGCTCGGCCGTGCCGGCCGCGCCGGCGTTGAAGCCGAACCAGCCGAACCACAGGATGGCGGCGCCGAGCATCACCAGCGGCAGGTTGTGCGGGCGCTGGCTCGGGTCCTTGCCGAAGCCCTGGCGGGCCCCGACGATCATGATGAGGATCAGCGCCGCGACGCCGGCGTTGATGTGCACCACGAGCCCGCCGGCGAAGTCGATGGCCTCGCCGAGGGCGGAGCCCACGGCGCCGTCCTCGGTGAGCAGCCCGCCGCCCCAGACCATGTAGGCCAGCGGCGCGTAGACGAGGGTGGCCCAGACGGGCACGAAGACGGCCCAGGCGCCGAACTTGGCGCGGTCGGCGATCGCCCCGGAGATCAGGGCGACGGTGATGATGGCGAAGGTCCCGCCGTAGGCCGCGCCGAGGAGGTCCTCGCTGCCCAGGATGTCGGCCAGGGCGAAGGAGGGCACCGGGCTGCCGGTGACCCCGCCCAGGAGCGGGTCCCCGCCGCTCATCGAGTAGCCCCACAGCACCCACACCACCGAGACGATGGCGATGGAGATGAAGCTCATCATCATCATGTTCAGGACGCCCTTGGCCCGGGTCATCCCGCCGTAGAACAGCGCCAGTCCGGGGGTCATGAAGAAGACCAGGGCTGCCGCGACGATCGTCCACACGTGTCCAGCAGTGATTTCCACGATGTGCACCTCTCTCTGAAGGTTGGTCGGTCACCGGTGCCACTGGCCCGTTCCCCGCGGGGCCGTCCGGTGCTCACCGTTCACCTCGAGTGTCCGAGAGAGATGTTTCGTCCGCCGCCGCGCCGGGTTGCGGACATGTTTCGGGCCCGCCGCAATGATGACGCGCGTGTAAATTGCGGCGGGCCCGTGGGGCGTTCGGGGGACGGGTCAGTCGAGCAGGGCGTCCACGAAGCCCTCCGCCTCGAAGGGGGCCAGGTCGTCCGGGCCCTCGCCCAGGCCGATGAGCTTGACCGGGACCCCGAGGCTCTTCTGGATGGCGACCACGATGCCGCCCTTGGCGGTGCCGTCGAGCTTGGTGAGGACGATGCCTGTGACGTCCACGGCCTCGGAGAACACGCGAGCCTGGGTCATGCCGTTCTGCCCGGTGGTCGCGTCGATGACCAGCAGGACCTCGTCGATGACGGCGGCCTTCTCCACGACCCGCTTGATCTTGCCGAGCTGGTCCATCAGGCCGGCCTTGTTCTGCAGCCGGCCGGCGGTGTCGATCATCACGACGTCGACCTCCTGCTCGATGCCGGCGACCACGGAGTCGTAGGCCACGGAGGCGGGGTCGGCGCCCTCGACGTCGGAGCGCACCGTGGGCACGCCCACGCGCGCCCCCCAGGTGGAGAGCTGGTCGGCCGCCGCGGCCCGGAAGGTGTCGGCCGCGCCCAGCAGCACGTCCTTGTCCTCGGCGACGAGCACGCGGGCGAGCTTGCCCACGGTGGTGGTCTTGCCGACCCCGTTGACGCCCACGACGAGGACGACGGCCGGGACGGGGCCCTTGCGGGACACGGCCAGCGACCGGTCCAGCGTGGGGTCCACGAGCTTCACGAGCTCCTCCCGCAGCATGGCCTTCACGTGCGCGGGGTCGCTGGTGCCCTCCACGGTGACCCGGCGCCGGAGAGACTCCACCAGCTCCATCGAGGCGTCCGTGCCGAGGTCGGCCAGCAGCAGCGTCTCCTCGATCTCGTCCCACACGTCCTGGTCGATCCGGTCGCGGGAGAGCAGGGCGAGCAGGCCCTTGCCGAGGACGTTGTTGGACCGGGCCAGCCGCCCGCGCAGGCGCGCCATCCGCGACGACGCCGACTCGGGCCGGTCCAGCGCCGGGCGGGTGTCGGCGGGCGGGGCCGGGGCGGTGCCGGGCTCCAGGTCCCCGGGGGCCTCGCCGGGGCCGCCCTCGAGGTCGTCGGCGTCCCGGGTGGAGGGGTAGCCGCCGCGGGGCGCCTTGGGGCCGCGCAGCAGCACGAGGCCGAGCAGACCCAGGACCACGACGGCGATGAGCACGTATACGAGAACGGGTATCGAATCCACGCCTCCCAGCTTCTCACACCACCCCTGGCGGGACCCGGCGGCGGGGGCCGTGCGCGCCCCGGAGTCCTAGACTCGACGGGTGCCCGTTCAGCCTCCCGCCCCCGCGCCCGAGCGCGACCGCGTCCCCCAGCAGATCACGGTGCTCATCGCCGCCGCCTTCGTGATCGCGATCGGCTACGGGATCGTGGCGCCCGTGCTCCCCCAGTTCGCCACGACCTTCGGGGTGGGGGTGGCGGCGGCCTCGGCCGTGGTCAGCGTCTTCGCCGTGGCCCGCCTCCTGTTCGCCCCGGCGGGCGGGCGGATCCTGAACCGGATCGGCGAGCGTCCCACCTACGTGACCGGGGTGCTGATCGTGGCGCTGTCCTCGGCGGCCACCGCGTTCGCCCAGAGCTACTGGCAGCTGCTGCTGTTTCGGGGGCTCGGCGGGATCGGGTCGGTGATGTTCACGATCTCCGCGATGGGCCTGATCGTGCGCCTGGCCCCGCCCCGGATGCGGGGCCGCGTCTCCGGCTATTACGCCTCGGCGTTCCTGGTGGGCGGGGTGCTCGGCCCGGTCGTGGGCGGCCTGCTCGCCGGGCTCGGGATGCAGGCCCCGTTCCTGATCTACGCGGGCGCCCTGCTCGTGGCGGTGGCCGTGGTCCACTTCCGGCTCAAGGACGAGGTGCTCGGCGCCGGCCGGGACCGGAGGAACCAGCCGGTCATGACCGTGGCCGAGGCCCGGCAGGTGGGCGCCTACCGCTCCGCGCTGGTCTCCAGCTTCGCCAACGGCTGGACCGCCCACGGGATCCGGGTGGCCCTCGTGCCGCTGTTCGCGGTCGCCGTCCTCGGGGCGGGCTCCGCGGTGGCCGGCCTGGCGCTGGCGGTCTACGCCGCCGGCAACGCCCTGGCCCTGCCGGTCACCGGCCGGCTGACCGACCGGTTCGGGCGCAAGCCGCTGGTGCTCTCCGGGCTGCTGGTCAACGGGGTCGCCACCATGGGCCTGGGCCTGGTCCAGGACGTGCCGTGGTTCGTGGTCCTGTCCCTCGTGGCGGGCATGGGCTCCGGGACGCTGAACCCCGGTCAGCAGGCCACCGTGGCCGACGTCATCGGGCCGGACCGGGCCGGCGGGCCGGTGCTCGCGCGCTTCCAGATGAGCGCCGACGCCGGGCAGATCCTGGGCCCCGTGGTCGCCGGCGCGCTCGCCGACGCCGCCGGCTTCGGCTGGGCCTTCGGCGTCTCCGGGGCGATCATGCTGCTCGCGGCCGGGGCGTGGCTGCCCGTGCGGGACACCATGGAGCGCCCCGACACCGCGGCGGCGCGCCCGGCCCGGCCGTAGGCCCGCCCGGGCGCGGTGCCGCGGGATACGCGACCGATCGATGCGTGACCGGTCGATGCGTGACCGGTCGATGCGTGACCGGTCGATGCGTGACCGGTCGATGCGTGATCGATCGACGGGTGACCGATCGACAGGTGACCGGGCCGGTGCCGGGCTCAGCGCAGCTCGGCGAGCCGCTGCCCGATCACGGTGGTGACCCCGTCCCCGCGCATGGCCACCCCGTAGAGGGCGTCGGCGATCTCCATGGTCCGCTTCTGGTGCGTGATGATGATCAGCTGCGAGGTCTCCTGCAGCTGGCGGAAGATGCTCAGCAGCCGCCCGAGGTTGCGGTCGTCCAGGGCCGCCTCGACCTCGTCCATCACGTAGAACGGCGAGGGGCGGGCCTTGAAGATCGCCACGAGCAGGGCGATCGCCGTCAGGGAGCGCTCGCCGCCGGAGAGCAGGGACAGCCGCTTGATCTTCTTCCCCGCCGGGCGCGCCTCCACGTCGATGCCGGTGCTGAGCATGTCCGTCGGGTCGGTGAGCCGCAGCCGGCCCTCGCCGCCGGGGAACAGGGTGGCGAAGACGCCCTCGAACTCCCGGGCGGTGTCGGCGTAGGCCTCGGTGAAGACCCGTTCCACGTGCTCGTCCACCTCGCGCAGGATGCTGCGCAGGTCCTGCCGGGAGCGCTTCAGGTCCTCGAGCTGCTCGGCGAGGAAGCGGTGCCGCTCCTCGAGCGCCGCGAACTCCTCCAGCGCCAGCGGGTTCACCCGGCCCAGCGAGGCCAGCTCCTTCTCGGCCCGGCGCAGCCGCCGCTCCTGCTCGGCCCGCACGAAGGGCGCTCCCGCCACGGCGCCGAACAGGGCGTCCTGCCCGTCCGCCGCGTCCTCCGGCTCCTCCGTCCCGGTCCCCGCGTCGGGGTCGGGGATCGGCAGGTGCGGCCCGTAGTGCTCCACGAGCGCGTCCGGGGTGAGGCCCAGCTCCTCCAGGGAGCGGGCCTCGAGGGCCTCGATCCGGGTGCGCTGCTGGGTCCGGGCCAGTTCGTCACGGTGCACGGAGTCGGTGAGCTCGGCGACGCGGGCGGCGATCCGGTCGTTGGCGCCGCGCAGCTCCGTCAGCTCCGCGTCCAGGCCGGCGCGCACGGCCTCCGCCCGGTCCCGGTCCCCCGCGGCGGCGGCCACGGACGCCTCGACCCGGACCAGCAGCTGCTCGGCCGCGGCCAGCACGGCCTCGGCGTTGCGGGCCTGCAGCCGGCGGCGGTGCGCCCGGCGCTCGGCCTCCTCCCGGGCCCGGCGCTCGGCGGCGGCGGCCCGCTCCTGGGAGGCGGCCCGGTTGCCCAGTGCACGGGCCTGCTCCTCGAGGGAGCGCAGGGCCAGCCGCGCCTCGGTCTCGGCGGCGCGGGCGGCGGTGGCGGCGCGGTGCAGCTCCTCGCGGCGGGCGGCGGCCTCCAGCTGGGCGTCCTCGGTGTCCTCCTCGCCGAGCTCCTCGGCCGCCTGCAGGCGGTCGGCGACCTCGCGCAGGCGGTGCTGCTCCGCGGCCAGGTGCCGGTCCGCGGCGGCGACCTGCTCCTCGAAGCGGCCGGTCTCCGCCGCGGCCGAGTCCAGCACGGCCCGGACCCGGGACAGCTCGGAGGCGGCCCGCTCGGCGCTGCGCTCGGCCGCGCGCAGCGTCGCCGCGGCCTCCTGGGCCCGCCGGCGGCCGGCGTCGCGCTCCACGCCCGCCGCGCGCGCCGCGGCGCGGGCCCGCTCCAGGGCGGCGGCGAGCCGGGCCTGCTCCTGCTCGGCGCGCTCGGCGGCGGCGCGGGTCTCGAGCGTGCCGGCGGCCTCCGCGGCCCCGCCCCAGGCGGTGGCGGCGGTGAACACGTCGCCGTCGCGGGTCACCGCGGTCAGCCCGGGCCGGCCGGCCACGGCGCGGGCCGCCGTGGCCGCGTCCTCCGTGAGCACGGTGCCGACCAGCAGGGCGCGGACCGCGGCCGCGCCGCGCCGGGCGTCGTCGTCCGCTCCCCCCGCCCCGGGCCCGAGGACGGCGGCCGCGGGCCGGACCCCCGCCAGGGCCAGGACCTCCGGCGGGACGGGGACCTCCCCCGGCCCGGCGCCGTCGGCGACCAGGAGGTGGACCCGGCCCACCCCGTCGCCGCGCAGGGCCTCGAAGACCGAGACGGCCGCGCCGTGGGAGCGCACGGCCAGCGCCTCCGCGAGCGGGCCCAGGGCGGCGGTCACGGCCCGCTCCCACCCGGGCTCGACGCCCACGAGGTCGACGACGGCGCCCAGCACGGCGTCCGCGTGGCGCTCGCGGACCGCCGTGGAGCCGTCGGGCTGGCGCAGCGCGGCGCGCAGGGTCTCGGCACGGGCCCGCTGGGCGTCGTGGGCGCGCAGCAGCTCCTGCGCCGCGGCCTCCGCCTCCCGGGCGGCCGCGCGGGCGGTCCCGGCCGCGGCGTCCGCCGCCTCGTGCTCGGCGCGGGCACGGTCGGCGGCGCCGGCGGCCTCGCGGGAGGCCAGGGCGAGGCTGTCGGCCTCCGCGCCCGCCCGTTCCCGCCGCCCCCCGGCCTCGGCGCGGGTGCCGTGCAGGCGGGCGAGCTCGTTCTCGGCCGCCTCCACCCGGGAGCGGGCCGCCGCCACGGCGCCCGTCAGCCGGGCCAGGCCCTCGCGCCGGTCGGCGGCCGCGCGCAGGAGCCCGGTGACCACGGCGTCCTGGGCCCGGGCGGCGGCCTCGGCGGCCTCCCGGTCCTCGATGGCCGCGGCGAGCCCGTCCGTGGCGTCCTCGACCTGCTCGAGCAGCAGGTCCTGCTCCGCGCGGGTGCGGGCGGCCTGCGCGGCGAGCCGGTCCGGGTCCCGGGCCGGCTCGGCGGGCTCGGCGGCCGGGCCCAGCAGCCGGCGCCGCTCGGCGGCGAGCGAGGCCAGCGACCGGTAGCGCTCCTGCACCGCGGTGAGCTGGTACCAGGTGTCCCGGGCGGCGTTGAGCGCGGGCGTCGCGCGCGCGGCGCGGGCCTCGACGTCGGACTGCCGGGCGCGCCCGGCGTCGAGGTCCTGCTCGGCCTGCGCGCGCTCGGCGCGCAGCCGGCGCTCGAGGTCCTCGTCGACCGCGAGCGAGGTGCGGGCCCGGACGAGGTCGTCGGCCAGCAGCCGCGCCCGGGCGTCGCGGACGTCGTGCTGGATCCGCTGGGCGCGGCGGGCCACCCGGGCCTGCCGCCCCAGCGGGGTCAGCTGGCGGCGGATCTCGGCGGTGAGGTCCTCGAGCCGGTCGAGGTTGGCCTGCATGGCCTCCAGCTTGCGCAGCGTGCGCTCCTTGCGGCGGCGGTGCTTGAGGATCCCGGAGGCCTCCTCGACGAACCCGCGGCGCTCCTCGGGCGTGGCGTGCAGGATCCGGTCCAGCTGGCCCTGGCCCACGATGACGTGCATCTCCCGGCCGAGCCCGGAGTCGGAGAGCAGCTCCTGGATGTCGAGCAGCCGGCAGGCCCGCCCGTTGATCGCGTACTCGGAGCCTCCCGAACGGAAGAGCGTGCGCGCGATCGTGACCTCGGAGTACTCGATCGGCAGGGCGCCGTCGGCGTTGTCGATGGTCAGGGCCACGTGGGCGCGGCCGAGCGGGGCCCGCCCGGCCGTGCCCGCGAAGATGACGTCCTCCATCTTCCCGCCGCGCAGCGACTTGGCGCCCTGCTCCCCCATGACCCACGACAGGGCGTCCACCACGTTGGACTTCCCCGAGCCGTTGGGCCCGACGACGGCGGTGACCCCGGGCTCGAACTCGAAGGTGGTGGCCGAGGCGAAGGACTTGAACCCCCGCACGGTCAGGGTCTTCAGGTGCACGGGCGGCCGGTCTCCTGGGCTGGGGGTCGGGGGTCGCCCCCACTGTACTCGGGCGCGTCCCGGCGCGGCGGCGCGGTCCGGGCAGGGGCGGGCGGGACGCAAAGCTAAGCCTGCAGAGAAACGGCGGGGCCCGGGCACCGCGCCGGCGACCGGCCGGTAGACTGACCGCGACCAGCACGACCTGCCGACCCGTGACCGCGCCTGCCCGGCGCCGGAGCGGGGCGTCGGCGAGACCCTAACGAAAGCCAGAGACCTTGACCGGTAATTCCTCGATCCGTCACCAGAACGCCGCACTCCTGGCCATCACCAAGGTCGAGGCCGACGAGGTGGTGCCCTCGTCCCACGCCGACGAGGTCCTGGAGGACACGTTCGCGCGGCTGAAGATGCCCAAGGGGCTGCTGCAGCGTCTCGCGGGCGTCAACGAGCGGCGCGTGTGGTCGCCGGGGCGGCACTTCACCGACGGCGCCGTGGAGGCGGGCGAGGCGGCGCTGGCCCGGGCGGGGGTCCGCCCCGACCAGGTGGGGCTGCTGATCAACGCCTCGGTGACCCGCGACGGCTACGAGCCGGCGGTCTCGGTGTCCGTGCACCACCGGCTCGGGCTGGCGCCCTCCGCGCTGAACTTCGACGTCACCAACGCGTGCCTGGGCTTCGTCAACGGGCTCACGATCGCCTCCACGATGATCGACTCGGGCGCGATCGACTACGCCGTCGTCGTCGCCGGCGAGGACCCGACCCCCTGGCACCGCGAGACCTACGAGCGGCTGCAGGGCCCGGACGTGACCCGGGCGGACGTGGTGCGCGAGTTCGCCACCCTGACCCTCGGCTGCGGGGCCGCCGCCGCCGTGGTCGGCCCGGCCGACCGGCACCCGGAGGGCCACCGCATCGCGGGGTCCGTGACGCGGTCCGCGACCGAGCACCACGGGCTGTGCATCGGCGGCTTCGACGGCATGTACACCGACGCCACGGGCCTGCTCAAGCACGGCGTGGGGCTGCTCGCGGACGCCTGGCACGACGCGCACCAGGACGGCTGGGAGTGGTCGGCGATGGACCGCTACATCGGCCACCAGGTCTCCATGTCCCACACCAACAAGCTGTTCCAGGACGTCGGGATCGACCCGGAGCGGTTCCCGCTGACCTTCCCCTTCTGGGGCAACGTCGCGGCCGCGGCCCTGCCCATGACCCTCGCCCTCGAGGCCGAGCGGCTCGAGCGCGAGGACCGGGTCCTGCTGCTGGGCGTCGGCTCCGGGCTCAACGCGACGTACATGGAGATCGACTGGTGATCCCCCGGCGCTGAGCGCCGCCCGATCGCACCCGCACGCCCGCACCCGACGAGGAGCCCCACGCCCATGGCACGCAGACGACCGTCCACGACCCCCCAGCACGAAGGGCCGGTCGCGGCGCGGCTGCCCATGACGGAGGTGCCGCTGCCCGGGGTGGACCCGGTCTGGTCCCGCACGGTCACGGTCGCCTCCACCGCGCCCGTGGAGCCCGTGCCCGGGCGCCGCCGCCGCTGGCACCTGCTGGACAACGCGGCCTCCCTGGAGGCGGCCGGGCTGACCCCGCGCGGCACGGTGCTCGCCGTGCACGGCAACCCGACCTGGTCCTACCTGTGGCGCGACGTCCTGGCCGCCGGCGTCGACCCCGCCAACCCCTGGCGGGTCGTGGCCGTGGACCAGCTCGACATGGGCTTCTCCGAGCGCACCGGGCTCTTCCGCCGTTTGGACGACCGGGTCCGGGACCTGGCCGACCTCACCGCCGAGCTCGGCCTCGACGACGCCACCACGCCCGTGGTGACCCTCGCCCACGACTGGGGCGGACTCATCTCCTCCGGCTGGGCGCTGGAGCACCCGCACGTGCACCGCGGCGTGGTCCTCACCAACACCGCCGTCCACCACGACGGCGCCGAGGAGATCCCCGCCTCCCTGCGCCTGGCCCTGGCCCCGGCCGCCCACGGGCTGCTCACCGAGCGCACCACGGCCTTCCTCGACGTCGCGCTGGCGCTGGCGCACCCGTCCCTGCCCGCGGACGTCCGGGCCGCCTACCGGGCCCCGTACGCCACGCGCGCCCGGCGCGAGGCGATCCGCCACTTCGTGGCCGACATCCCCGTGCCCGCCGACCACCCCTCCCACGCGCGCTTCGAGCAGATCGCCGCCGGCGTGGCCGGGATGGACGTCCCCGCCCTCCTCCTGTGGGGCATCGGGGACCCCGTCTTCCAGGAGCGCTACCTGCAGGACCTGATGCGGCGGCTGCCGCACGCCGACGTCCACCGCTACGAGGGCGCCCAGCACCTGCTGCCCGAGGCCCGGGACATCGCCGGCCCGGTGATGGCCTGGCTCGCCGACCGCTTCGGGCCCGACCCCACCCGGCGCGAGCTGCACGTGCAGCGCCGCGCCACGGCCCGGGGCGCCCACGTTCCCTTCCACGCGGAGCTCGAGCAGCGCCGCGCCGACCTCGGCCTCGCCGTCGTCGACATGGCCCCCGGCACCGAGACCTCCGGCCCGCCGGCGAGCACGGCCCCGGTCAGGGCGAGCCTGAGCTGGGCGGAGCTGGCCGACCGGGTCGACCGCCTCGCCGCCGGTCTGGCCGGCATCGGGGTGCGTCCCGGGGACCGGGTGAACCTCATGGTCCCGCCGGGCTCGGACCTCACCGCACTGCTCTACGCGTGCCTGCGCGTCGGCGCCGTCGTCGTCGTCGCGGACACCGGGCTGGGCCCCAAGGGGCTCACCCGGGCGCTCAAGGGCGCCGCGCCGGACTGGCTCGTGGGCATCCGCAAGGCCCTGGTCGCCGGGCGGGCGCTGGGCTGGCCGGGCACCCGGATCTCCCTGGAGCGCCTCGACCCGGTCTCCCGCCGCGCCCTCGGCGTGGCCCACGACGTCCCCGGCCTGCTGGAGTCCGCGCCGCGGGCGGACCTGCCCGCCCCGGACCCCGAGGCGGACGCCGTGGTGCTGTTCACCTCCGGGTCCACCGGCCCGGCCAAGGGCGTGGTGTACACCCACCGCCAGCTCTCCGCGATGCGCGACGCCGTGCGCGGCACCTACGGCCTGTCCGCCGGCACCGGCCTCGTGGCCGGCTTCGCGCCGTTCGCCCTGCTCGGACCGGCCATGGGCACCACCTCGGTGACCCCGGACATGGACGTCACCGCCCCGAAGACCCTCACGGCCCGGGCCCTGGCCGACGCCGCCTCGGCGATCCGGGCGACCGCGGTGTTCCTGTCCCCGGCCGCCATCACCAACGTCCTGGCCACCGCGCACGAGCTCGACGAGGGCCAGCGGCTGGCCCTGGCCCGCGTGGAGCTGGTGCTCTCGGCCGGGGCGCCGCTGCCGGAGGCGCTGCTGGAACGGTTCCAGGAGCTGGTGCCGGCCGCGACCCTGCACACGCCCTACGGCATGACGGAGGGGCTGCCCCTCACCGACGTCACGCTCGGCACGATCCGGCAGGCCCGCCGGGACGGCACCGCGGCCGGGGGCTCCCCCGTGGCCGGTGCCGGCAACGGCGTGTGCGTGGGCACCGCCGTGCACGGGGCCGAGCTCGGCGTCACCCCCCTCGGCCCGGACGGCGTGCCCGGCGACGAGATCACCACCGCGGCCGGGACCACCGGCGAGATCGTCGCCCGCGCCCCGCACGTGAAGGACCGCTACGACCGCCTGTGGGTCACGGAGCACCGGAGCACCCAGCTGCCCGGCTGGCACCGCACCGGGGACGTGGGGCACGTCGACGCCGCCGGCCGGCTGTGGGTGGAGGGCCGCCTGGCCCACGTGATCGTGACCGCCGGGGGGGTGCGCACCCCGGTCGCCGCCGAGCACGCGGCCCAGACCGTGCCGGGGGTGGGCCGCGTCGCCGTGGTCGGCGTGGGCCCGGCCGGCGCCCAGGTGCCCGTGGCCGTCGCGGAGACCGTTCCGCCGGCCCCGCGGCCCGGACCCGCCGATCCCCTGCTGACCGGCGCCGTGCGCGAGGCCGTGCGGGAGGCGACCGGCATGGACCTCGCGGCCGTCCTGGTGCTCCCCGAGCACCCCACCGACATCCGGCACAACTCCAAGATCGACCGAGCCCTGCTGGCCGGGTGGGCGGACGCCGCCCTGGCCGGAGGAAGGATCAGGAACCCGTGAACGGCAAGCACCGCAAGGACGGCCCGCACGACGAGAAGGTCCCCGCCTACGACGCCGCCGTGACGGAGAGCGCCCCGCCGGCCGGCACCGGCAGCCACGAGGTGGACCGCGGGCCCCGGGAGCTGGAGGGGCGCGGCCGCACGGTGCTCGTCACCGGCGCCTCCGGGATGCTCGGGGAGCACGTGGCCCGCCTGCTGCGCAGCCGGAACTGGACGGTGCGGCTGCTGCAGCGCGGGCACGCCGCCCTCGCCGACCATCCCGGCGTGCAGGAGGTCCTGGGCTCCGTGACCGACCCCGACGCCGTGGCCCGCGCGCTGGAGGGCGTCGACGACGTCGTCCACCTCGCCGCGAAGGTCTCCTTCGCCGGGGACTGGGACGAGTTCGTGCTGACCAACGTCACGGGCACCCGGGTGCTGCTGGAGACGGCCCGGCGCGCGGGCGTGGACAACGTCGTGTTCGTCTCCTCCCCCTCGGTCGCCCACACGGGCGTGTCCATCGTGGGCGAGCCGGCCCGCCCGGCCGACCCCGTGCACGCCCGCGGCGACTACGCCCGGTCCAAGGCCGCCGCGGAGCTGCTCGCGCTGGAGGCGGACGGCCGGGGCCTGCGGGTCACGGCCGTGCGCCCCCACATCGTGTGGGGCCCCGGGGACACCCAGCTGGTCGAGCGCGTGGTGGACCGGGCCGCCCGGGGCCGGATGCCGCTGCTGGACCACGGCGCGGCGCTGATCGACACCACCTACATCGACAACGCCGCCGAGGCGATCGTGCGGGCGCTGGAGCGGATCGAGTGGTCGCACGGGCAGGCGCTCGTGGTGACGAACGGCCAGCCGCGCACCGTGGGCGAGCTGATCTCCGGATTCTGCCGGGCGGCGGGCGTGCAGCCGCCGACCCGCCGGGTCCCCGGCGCGGTGGCCCGCGTGGCCGGGAAGCTCATCGAGAAGCTGTGGGCGCTGCGGCCGGGGGCCGACGAGCCGCCGATGACGGCGTTCCTGGCCGAGCAGCTGTCCACGGCGCACTGGTTCGACCAGCAGACCACCCGCGAGGTGCTCGACTGGACGCCGGCCGTGACGATCGAGGAGGGCATGCGGCGGCTCGCCGAGTACTACCGCACGCACCCGCTGGGCGCCGACGACGCCCCGCAGCCGGCCACCGGCTCCACCGCCGCCGAGGCCGCCTCGACCGAGATCCGCTGAGCCGACATCCGCTGAGCCGACATCCGCTGAGCGGGCACCGCGGGTGCCGGCGCCCCGCCGCGTCCGGTCAGAACCGGGCGTTGCGGGGCGCGCGCTGGCAGACCGGGCAGCGGTAGGAGGAGCGGTTCATGAACTGCTCGCGCACGATCAGCGCCGCCCGGCCCTCCTCCGCGCACCGGGAGCAGGGCCGGCCGGAGCGGCCGTAGGCGTTGAGGTCGCGGGCGAAGTAGCCCGACTCCCCGTTGACGTTGACGTAGAGGGAGTCGAAGCTCGTCCCGCCGGCCGCGAGGGCCCGCTCCATCACCGCCCGGACCGCCTCGAGCACGCGGTGCGTCTCGGGGCGCCGGAGCGTGTCGGTGGGGCGGGCCCAGTGCAGGCGGGCCTGCCACAGCGCCTCGTCGGCGTAGATGTTGCCGATCCCGGAGACGAGGGCCTGGTCCAGCAGGGCCCGCTTGAGCCCGGTGCGGCGCCGGCGCAGCCGGTCGTGCAGGAGGCCGGCGTCGAAGGCCGGGTCCAGGGGGTCGCGGGCGATGTGGGCCGCGCGGGCGGGCACGGCCGGCAGTCCCGTGACCGAGCGTCCGCCCGGGGCGCCGTCGTCGGTGGGCACGAGGCGGTCCAGGACCATGCCGCCGAAGATCCGCTGGTCCACGAAGCGCAGCTCGGCCGGGGTGCCGGGGCGCTCGGACAGGCCCAGCCGCACCTTGAGGTGCTTCTCCGCGGGCAGGCCGGCGTCCTTGACGAGCAGCTGCCCGCTCATCCCCAGGTGCACGAGCAGGGCCTCCTGCGGCGCGTCCCCGTCCGGTCCGGTCAGCGGCAGCCAGAGGAACTTGCCGCGGCGCACGGCGTCGGCGACCACCGCGCCCTCGAGCTCGTGGGCGAAGGCGACCGGGCCGGCCTCGTGCCGGCGCACCGAGCGCGGGTCGAGGACCTGCACGGACTCGATCCGGCGGCCCACGACCCAGCGCTCCACGCCGCGGCGGACGACCTCGACCTCGGGCAGTTCAGGCACGGGCGTCCCGCGCTCCCGGCTCAGGCACCGCTGCGGGCCACCAGGGCCGCGTAGGCCTGCGCGGCGGCGGAGCGCTCGGCCTCCTTCTTGGTGGTGCCGGCGCCCGTGCCGTGGTCCTTCCCGCCGATGAGCAGGTGCGCCTCGTAGCGGCGGTCGTGGTCCGGGCCGGTGCCCTCCACGGCGTAGCGGACGGGGCCCAGCCCGCGGGCCGCGGCGAGCTCCTGGATCTCGGTCTTCCAGTCGCGGCCCTCGGTCATCACGAAGCCGTCCTCGAGCAGCGGCACGACCAGGCGCAGCACGAAGTCGCGCGCGGTCTCCAGCCCCGAGCACACGTACACGGCGCCGATCAGCGCCTCCATG
The DNA here is from genome assembly GCF_009735315.1 of Kocuria sediminis. Taxonomy (NCBI): domain Bacteria; kingdom Bacillati; phylum Actinomycetota; class Actinomycetes; order Micrococcales; family Micrococcaceae; genus Kocuria; species Kocuria sediminis. The sequence goes on along the minus strand of NZ_WOGU01000001.1, from coordinate 338,408 downwards.
GTGTCGGCGAGGATCGAGGCCTTCTCGTGCCCCCTGGTCCGCACCTCGCCCTTGCCCAGCCGGATGTGCGCGCCCACGTCGAGGGAGCGCGCGAGGTCGGCGAGGGTGCGGGTGCTCACCACGGCCGCGCGGATCTTGGCGAGGCTGCCCTCGGAGTCGTCCGGGTAGCGGTGGAAGATCTCGTCGGTGACCGCCAGGCCCAGCACGGAGTCGCCGAGGAACTCGAGCCGTTCGTTGTGGCCCTGTCCCTCGTGCTCGTACGCGTAGGAGCGGTGGGTCAGCGCAAGACGGAGCGTCTCGGCGTCGATGTCGACGCCGAGACGCTCCAGCAGGTCCTGAGGGTTCGCGGTGGTGGTCACCGTGGTCAGGCGTCGGCCACCTTGCGGCCCTTGTACTCCAGGAACAGCGCGGTCCCCGCGGAGTCGGTCACGACCTTGGCCTGGTGCGGCAGGCTGTAGGTGACCTTGCCGTTCTCGACGGTCTTGACCAGCTTCGGCGCGGTCGCCTTCCACTGGGCACGGCGTGCGCGGGTGTTGGCACGGGACATCTTCCGCTTGGGAACAGCCACGGCTATCTCTCTTCTCTCGTATCGGTCGTCTTCTCCGAGGTGTCCTGCTCGAGCAGGCCCGACAGGGCGCTCCAGCGAGGATCGAGCACCTCGTGGTGGTGTCCCGGGTCGTCCTCCAGGCGCGCGCCGCACTGGGCGCACAACCCCTGGCAGTCCTCCCGGCACACCGGTTGGAACGGCAGCTGAGTGATCACTGCGTCCCGAAGCATGGGTTCGAGGTCGAGGGTCTCGTCCTGAACTTCATACATCTGGTCGTCCTCGACGTCCTCCCCACCTGCGGTGGCGGCGTCGAAGAGGTACAGCTCCTGCACGTCGACGTCCAGATCGTAGTCGATCGGGTCGAGGCATCGGCTGCACTCGCCGTGGATGTCCACGGCGGCCGTGCCGGACACCAGGATCCCGTCGTGGACGGACTCCAGCCGGAGGTCCAGCTCGATGTCCGAACCCTCCGGGGCGCCGATGAGTGCGTTGCCGAAGTCCTTCGGCGCGGGCACCACCTTCTCCAGTCGTCGCATCGTCCCCGGGCGGTGCTCGAGGTCCCTGACATCGATGATGAGGGGCGAACTGTTCTCGCGACTGATGACGATCTCCTGGTGAAATTCTGGCCGACAGGCCATGGTAGCGCGCCCCGCCGCCCGTTCTCAAACGGGACGCGCCCCGGCGGCCCCGGACGGGCCCGGCGGGCTCAGCCCCGCAGGGCGCGCAGCACGGGCTCGGGCACGAAGCCGGAGACGTCCCCGCCGAGCCCCTGGACCTCCTTGACGAGGGTCGAGGACAGGTGCAGGAACCGCGGGTCTCCCGGCAGGAACACCGTCTCGACGCGGGTGAGGTCACGGTTCATCGTGGCCATGGGCACCTCGTACGCGTAGTCCTCCCCCGAGCGCAGCCCCTTGACCAGCGCCACCGCGCCCCGCTGCGCCGCGTAGTCCGCGAGCAGGCCTCCGCCCATGGGCTCGACGACGACGCCGGTGATCCCCGCGAGGCTCTCCTCCGCCAGGGCCAGCCGCTGCTCGTGGTCGAAGCGGTAGCGCTTGTGCGGGTTCGTGGACACCGCGACCACCACCTCGTCGAACAGCGCCGCGGCGCGCGCGACGACCTCCACGTGGCCGTTGTGGATCGGGTCGAAGGAGCCGGGACAGATCGCTCGGTGCATGGGCCCCATCCTAGGCACGCCGCCGCGGGACCCTAGACTGGCGGCCATGGATGCCACTGCCGCCGCGCCCCACACCTCCCGCGCCCCTTGGGAGCGCATGGCCCACGGAGGAGGCCTGCTGACCGGCGCCGGGGAGCTCTCCGGGACGGTGTTCGAGGAGATGTCCCGGCTGGCCGCGCGGACGGGGGCGATCAACCTGGGCCAGGGCTTCCCGGACGTGGACGGGCCGCCGGAGATGCTCGACGCCGCCGCCGCGGCCCTGCGGGGCGGCGGCAACCAGTACTCCCCGGTGGCGGGGGTCCCGCAGCTGCAGGAGGCCGTGGCCGAGCACCAGCGCCGCTTCTACGGGCTCGAGCCGGACCCGGCCTCCGGCGTCGTCGTGACCGTGGGCGCCTCCGAGGGGCTGGCCGCGAGCCTGCTCGCGTTCCTGCGCCCCGGGGACGAGGTCGTCACCTTCGAGCCGCACTACGACCTCTACGGCGCCGTGGTGGAGTTCGCGGGCGCGCGGCTGGTCACGGTCCCGCTCGAGCCCCCGCGCTTCTCCCCCGACCTCGACCGCCTCGCCGCGGCCTTCGGGCCCCGCACCCGCGTGGTGATCCTCAACGACCCGCACAACCCCACGGGCACCGTGTTCGACGACGCCGTCCTGTCCCGGGTGGTCGGGCTGGCCGCGGAGCACGACTGCGTGGTGGTGACCGACGAGGTCTACGAGCACCTGCGCTACGGCGGCGCCCACCGTCCCCTGGCAACCCTGCCCGGGGCCTTCGAGCGGACCCTCACCGTCTCCTCGGTGGGCAAGACGTTCTCGGCCACGGGCTGGCGCGTGGGCTGGGTGAGCGGGCCGGAGCACCTCGTCGGCGCGGTGCGGGCCACCAAGGCGTACCTCACGCACAGCGCGGCCACCCCCCTGCAGCTCGGGGCGGCGGCGGCCCTGCGGCTGCCGGACGCCTTCTACGAGGATCTGGCCGAGGACTTCCGGCAGCGCCGCGACGTGCTCGTGCAGGGCCTGGCCGCCGCGGGCGCCGAGCCGTTCGAGCCCCAGGGCACGTTCTTCGTCGTGGCCGACGTGCGGGCGCTGTGCGAACGGCACGGCGTCGGGGACGCCACCGCGCTCGCCCCTGTGCTGGCCGAGCGCTCCGGCGTGGTCGGCGTGCCGGTGCCGGCCCTCGCCTCGGCGGCGCACCGGGACCTGTACGGCACCTGGATGCGCTTCTCCTTCGGCAAGCGCCGGGACCTCCTGGAGCAGGCGGCCCAGCGGCTGGCCGGCTGAGCCGCGGGGAGCCCGTCACACACGGTCAGCACCCTTGGCGCGGCCGTGCCGGGTGGCTACCGTGGTGCGCACCCGCGAGCCCGGTGGAGCGTTCCGGGCGCGGGACGGCGGCCCGCCGACGGCCGCCGTCGTCAGGGGGGCCGGCCCGCGCGGCCGCGGCGACCGGCCCCGCCCGTGAGGTGTGTCCGAAGGGGGAACCATGCCAGCAGGCCAGGGCAAGAACATCCGGCGCGTCACCAGCGTCGACGTGATCCGCAGCAGGCAGGGGGACGGCGACGCCGGCTCCTACACGTTCGAGCTGACCCTCGACGACGGCGTGGAGGAGTACCTGCTCGTCGTCCCGGAGAGCGAGGCCAGCACCGTGGCGCGGCTCATCCAGCACAGCAGCTCCATGCAGCTGGACAAGAACACGGACGACCTGATCTTCGAGAAGTACGGGGGCTGAGTCCCGCCCGCGGCGACGGCCGCCGCTGCCGAGGCAGCGGCGGCCGTCGCCGCGGTGCGCGGGCCCGGGCCGCTCAGACCGTGGCCCGGCGGCCCAGGGCGCGGTAGCTGAAGCCGGCGGCGGACCAGCGCTCGGGGTCGAGCACGTTGCGCCCGTCCAGGATCTGCGGCACGGCCACGAGCGGGTGCAGCTGCTCGGGGGTCATCGTCTTGAACTCGGCCCACTCGGTCAGCAGCACCACGACCTCCGCACCGGTGACGGCGGCCTCGAGGGAGTCCACGTAGTCCAGGCGGGGGTAGCGCTTGGCGGCGTTGGCGTTGGCCTTGGGGTCGTAGACGGCGACCTCGGCGCCGATCGAGTGCAGCCGGGCGGCGATGTCCAGGGCCGGGGAGTCGCGCACGTCGTCGGAGTCGGGCTTGAACGCCGCCCCGAGCACGGCCACCTGCTTGCCCACCACGGAGCCGCCGAGCATCTGGGTGACGGTGTCCACGGTGTGCCCGCGGCGGCGGACGTTGATGTCGTCGACCTCCGCGAGGAAGCGCACCGACTGCTCCACGCCCAGCTCCGCGGCCCGCGCCCGCAGGGCCCGGATGTCCTTGGGCAGGCAGCCGCCGCCGAAGCCCACCCCGGCGTTGAGGAACTTCCGCCCGATCCGCTCGTCGAGCCCGATCGCGTCGGCCAGGGTGCGGATGTCCCCGCCGACCGCCTCGGTCAGCTCGGAGAGGGCGTTGATGAAGGAGATCTTGGTGGCCAGGAACGCGTTGGCGGCGACCTTCACCAGCTCGGCCGTCTCGAAGTCGGTGACGATCAGCGGCACGCCCGCCTCCAGCTGGCGGGCGTAGACCCGGCGCATCACGGCCTCCGCGGCCGCGTCCTCCGCGCCCAGCACCATCCGGTCCGGGGTCAGGGTGTCCTCCACGGCGTAGCCCTCGCGCAGGAACTCCGGGTTCCAGACCAGGGACACGTCCACCCCGTCCCGGGCCGAGGCGCGGGCGAGGTCGGCCAGCCGCCGGGCCGAGCCGACGGGGACGGTGGACTTGCCGGCGATCACGCAGTCCTTCGTGGCGGCCGCGGCGATCGAGCCGACGGCGGCGTCCACGTAGCGCATGTCCGCCGCGAAGGACCCGGCGCGCTGGGGCGTGCCGACCCCCACGAAGTGCACGTCGCCGAACGCCCCGGCCTCCTCGTAGCTGGTGGTGAAGCGCAGGCACCCGGTGTCCACGTGCTTGCGCAGCAGCTCGCCCAGTCCTGGTTCGTGGAAGGGCAGCTCCCCGCGCGAGAGGGCGTCGACCTTCGCCGGGTCCACGTCCACGCCCAGGACCTCGAAGCCCATCTCCGCCATCGACGCGGCGTGCGTGGCCCCCAGGTAGCCCGTGCCCAGAACCGTGATCTTCATGGACGTCCTCCGTCTCTCCCGGGCCGCCGGGCCCGTGCTCGTTGTTGCCTGTCGCATCTTGTCAGGGCGGGGGCGCCCAGCGGCGCACCTGCTCAGCGCGGCGCGCCGGGCGGCGGCGCGGATGTGAGCGCCGTCTCCGCGAACCACATGGCGGTCTCCCCGTGCCGTCCCTGCTCGAAGCGGCGCAGCCCGGACGGCCACTCCGGCTCGGGGGAGCGCGAGGAGCGCTCGACCACGACCACCCCGCCCTCGCCCAGCCGGCCCACCAGCGCCGCGAGCACGGTGGTGAGCTCGCGCTCGCCCAGCGGGTAGGGCGGGTCGGCCAGCACCAGGTCCCAGGGACCCTTCGCGGGATCGGCCAGGTAGGCGGCGACGGCGCCCTGGTGGACCGCGACGACGTCGTCGCGGCCCAGCGCCCGGTGCACCACGGCCGCGTTGGCCCGGCAGACGCGGACGGCGGGCGGGTGGCGCTCCACCAGGGTCACCGCCGCCGCGCCGCGGCTGGCGGCCTCGCAGCCCAGCGCCCCGGACCCGGCGAACAGGTCCAGGACCCGGGCCTCGTGGAGCATGCCCCAGGCCTCGAGGCGGGCGAAGAGCGACTCCTTGACACGGTCGGTCGTGGGGCGGGTGCCCTGGCCCGGCACGGACTGCAGGCGCAGCCCCCCGGCGGCGCCGGCGATGATCCTGCTCATGGTCGTGCTCCTCCCGTCCTCGGCCGCACCGGGCTCAGCCCCGGTCCAGGAACGCCTCGGCGTCCGGGTCGAGGTAGCGTTCGATGGCCTCGGCGAGCTCGGGGTGCTCGGCGAGCCCGGGGTCCTCGCCGAGGACGGTGACGGCGTCCCGGCGGGCGCGCTCGATCAGCTCGGCGTCGTCGAGAGCGCGCAGCAGCCGCAGGGTCGACCGTCCTCCCGACTGCGCCGCGCCGAGGATGTCCCCCTCGCGGCGCAGCTCCAGGTCGGCCCGGGCGAGCGCGAAGCCGTCGGTGGAGCCGGCCACGACCTCGATGCGCTCCCGCGAGGGGTGCTCGGCGGGGCGCCGGGTGACCAGCAGGCAGGTCCCGGCGTGCCCGCCGCGCCCGATCCGGCCGCGCAGCTGGTGCAGCTGGGAGATGCCGAACCGGTCGGCGTCCACGATGATCATCAGCGTGGCGTTGGGGACGTCCACCCCCACCTCGACCACGGTGGTGCACACCAGCAGCTGCACCGCCCCGGACGCGAAGTCCTCCATGAGGCGGGCCTTCTGCACGGGGTCGAGCCGGCCGTGCAGCACCTCGGCGCGCACGCCGTCCAGGACGGGCTGCCGGGCGACCAGCTCGGCCAGCCAGGCCACGGAGGCCATCGGCACCTCGGCCTCCTCGTCCTCGGCGGCGGCCGTGCGGGCGGACTCGGCCAGGGAACCGGCGGGCGGGGCCTCGTCGTCGTCCCCGATCTTGGGCGCGACCACGTACACCTGCCGGCCCGCGTCGATCTCCTCGCGGGCGCGGCGCCACAGGCGCTGCTCCCACGCGGGGTGCTCCACGAGGCCCACCGTGTGGGTCGCGATGGGCTGCCGCCCGGCCGGCAGCTGGTCCAGCACGGAGACGTCGAGGTCGCCGAAGACGGTCATGGCCACGGTCCGCGGAATGGGGGTCGCGGTCATCACGAGCAGGTGCGGGGGGCGGCCGGCCTTGTCCCGGAGCCGGTCGCGCTGCTCCACGCCGAAGCGGTGCTGCTCGTCCACGACGACGAGCCCGAGGTCGGCGAACTGGACGACCTCGGAGAGCAGGGCGTGGGTGCCGATGACGATCCCGGCCTCCCCGGAGGCGATCTGCAGCAGCGCCCGCTTGCGCGCCGCGGCACCCATCGACCCGGTGAGCAGCACGACCTGCGTGCCGTCGGGGTCCCCGCCCAGCTGCCCGCCCTGGGCGAGGGGGCCGAGGGAGCGCAGCACGGAGCCGTGGTGCTGCGCCGCGAGGACCTCGGTGGGCGCGAGCAGCGCGGCCTGGGCGCCCGAGTCGACGACCTGGAGCATGGCGCGCAGCGCCACGAGCGTCTTGCCGGCGCCCACGTCGCCCTGCAGCAGCCGGTTCATGGGGTGGGTCCCGGCGAGCTCCGCCGCGAGCTCCTCCCCCACGGCGCGCTGGCCGGCGGTGAGCTCGAAGGGCAGGGCGGCGTCGAACTTCGCCAGCAGCCCGTCCGGGGTGCCGGGGCGGGCGGTGGTCGGGTGGGCCGCGAGCTCGGCCCGGCGGCGGGCGAGCGCGCACTGGAGCAGGAAGGCCTCCTGGTAGCGGAAGCGGCGGCGAGCCTCACCGTGGGCCCGCGTGTCCCGGGGCCGGTGCACCTGCCAGTACGCCTCCTCCAGGCCCATGAGCCCCTCCCGCGCGCGGATGCTCTCCGGCAGCGGGTCCGGGACCGCGGCGAAGTCGACGACCGGCAGCAGGGAGTGCACGGCGCGGGCGATCTTGTCCGTGGTCAGCTTGGCGGTGGCCGGGTAGATGGGGATGGGGCGCCCGGCCCGCTCCTCCGCGCTCTCCCCGGCCTCCGGGGCGTCCGGGTCGAGGATCGCGTAGTGCGGGTTGGTCATGGTCACGGCGCCGTTGTACAGCCCGACCTTCCCGGAGAACAGGGCGTGCGTGCCCGGGGGGAGGTCCCTGGCCGCGGTCCAGGCGTTGAAGAAGCTCAGCCGCATCGTCCGGCCCGGGGCGGGGTCACCGTCCTCGAACAGGAGCCGGGGGTCGGAGGAGACGCGGTCGGTGATCACCACGTCCGTGATCGACCCGCGGCGCGAGCGCATCTGGCGGGTGGAGGCGGAGACGACCTCGGCCACGATGGTGACCTGCTGGTCGATGCGCAGCTCCGAGAAGGGGGTGAGCTCGCCCCGGGGCATGTACCGGCGGGGGAAGTGGTCGAGCAGCTGCCCGATCGTGCTCACGGAGAGCTGCCGCGCCAGTTGGTCGGCCGTGGCGCGGCCCAGCAGGCGCGCGAGCGGCTGGTCGAGCTCGGGGACCGGGGCGGGGAACGCCCCGCCGGTGGAGGACCGGGCCATCTCAGGCGCGCCTCATCCGTCCGCTTCCGAGAGGGAGGTGACCGTGAGGTTGACGGCCTCGCCCCGGGCGCCGATCACCGCGAGCGCCTCCTCGGTGCGCTCCACGTGCACGTGCACGCGCCACCGGTAGCCGTCCCCGGCCTCCGAGACCGCGCTCATGATCACGCTGCTGCCCACCTCGCTGAGCTCGTGCCGCAGCTCCGCGGCGTCCAGCGGGGACAGCTCCACGGTGCACATGACCTCCACGCCGCCGTGCACGGCGTGCGGGGCGGCGAGGACGCCCGCGGCCCGTGCGGCGGCGTCGTCGATCAGCCGGTCGAGGGCGGCCTCGTCCCCGGCGTCGTCCCCGCCCACCGTGCGGGCGAGCGCGTCGAGGACGACGAGCATGCCCAGCGCCCCGGCGTCGACCGTGCCGGTCTCGCGCAGGATCTCGAGCTGCTCGGGGGTGGCCAGGACGGCGGCGCGGGCGGCCTCGCTCACCTGGCCCAGGAAGTCCTTCAGCTGCTGGTTCGACCCGTCCCCCACGTCCTGGGGAACGGGGACGGCCGCGGCCGCCTCCAGCACCGAGAGCATGGTGCCGGCGACCGGGTCCGAGAGCACGCTCCAGGCCCGCACGTGGCCCGCGTGCAGGGCCACGCGCACGGACTCGGCGCTCATCCGGGTCTGTCCCTCGAGGGACTGGCCCACCGCCGTGAGGAACACGGAGAAGAGGGTGCCGGAGTTGCCGCGGGCCTCCTCCAGGGCGGCCTGGCCGGCCAGGGCGAGCAGCTCCCCCACGTCGCCGGTCTCCAGCACGCCGGCGGCCTCGGCCGCGGCGCGCACGGTGACCGCCAGGTTCGTCCCGGTGTCCGAGTCGGCGACCGGGAAGACGTTGAGGGCGTTGAGCACGGGGCTGTGCCGCACGAGATCGCGGTGGGCCAGGTCGAGCCACCGCCGCATCACGGCCGTGTTCGATCCGATCCTATGGTTCAAAGTGATCCCATCCTTCACCGACCGGGTGCCCGAGGGCGAGGTGCGGCGCTCGTCCGTCGAGCAGCACCCGGGGGCGGGTGCCGTCGTGCCCCGGGGGCGCGGGCGCACACGAGCCTATCGCACGGAATGCCCCCGGCAGGGGGGCCCCCTGTGGAAAGACGGCCAGCAGGCCGTGGTCCTCCCCGCCGGTGAGCACCCAGTCGCGGGGGTCCGCCCCGAGCAGTCGGGCGGCCGGGTCCAGGGGTCCGGCGAGGGCGGCCACGGCCGCGCCGTCGAGGTCGACCACGACGCCGCTGGCGGCCGCGACCCGCCCGGCGTCACGGAGCAGGCCGTCGGAGAGGTCGATCATGGCCGTGGCGCCGGCGCGGGCGGCGGCCGGGCCCGCCGGCACGGGGGCGCACGGGCGCAGCTGCGCCGCCGCCAGCTCGTCCAGGGCCTCGTCCTGCCCGGCCCGGTACCGGGGGTCCTCCAGCAGGGCCATCCCGGCGGCAGCGCGTCCGGTCGTGCCGGCCAGGGCGAGCACCCCGCCCTCCCCGGCCCCGGCGCGGCGCACCGGGTCCCGGCCCTCCAGGTCGCCGGTCACCGTCGCCGTGACCGACAGCTCCCGTCCGGACCCGAGATCCCCGCCCACCACGGCGCAGCGCTGCGCCCCCATGGCCTCGCACCCGGCGGCGAGGCCGCGGGCGAAGTCCTCGGGCCAGGACACGGGGGTCCGCGGGGGCAGGGTGAGCGAGACGACGAGGGCCGAGGGGACGGCGCCCATCGCGGCCACGTCGGCGAGGTTCTGCGCGGCGCACTTGACGCCGGTGTCGTAGCCGGTGGTGCGCACGCCGCTGGGCCAGGCGAGGCGGAAGTCCTGGTCCTCGACCTGGGTGTCCGTGGTGATCACGTACCGGCCGTCCGGGGCCGCGACCACGGCGCAGTCGTCCCCGGGGCCGAGCAGCACCTGGGCGGCGGGCCGGGTGAGCAGCGGCAGCACGCGCGCCAGCAGCTCCGCCTCCGAGAGCTCCCCGACCGTCGGCTCCGCCGCGGGCGGCGCGAGAGGTGCAGGGGGGTCCGCTGGGGGTCGGCTCATGGCGCTCATCCTAACGAGGGGCCCGGACGCGGGACCGGCGCCGGCCACGGATTACGCTGGTGGCATGCCCTTGCTCCCCCCGCACCATCCCGCCCGCGCCCTGCTGGCGGCGGGCGCCCTGGCCGCGGTCCTCACGGGCTGCACCCCGGCCGTCACCGTGGACCCCGCCGAGAACGCCGCCGACCCCGGGTGCGCCCCGGCGATGCTCGCCATGCCCGAGACCATCGGCGAGCACGAGCAGCGGGAGACCACGAGCCAGGCCACCACGGCCTACGGCGAGCCCACGGCGGTGGTCGTCCGCTGCGGGGTGACGCCCCCCGGCCCCACCACGGACCCGTGCTCGTCCGTCAACGACGTCGACTGGCTGATCCGGCAGGGCGGCGCGGACGGCGAGGACGGGGACACGTGGACCGCCACCACGTACGGCCGCGACCCCGCGGTGGAGGTGGTGTTCGACAGCACCGCCGTGGCCTCCTCCACGCTGCTCGTGGAGCTGGGCTCCGCGGTCGAGCAGATCCCCGCCGACCGCCGGTGCCTCGACCTCCAGGACGCCGCCGAGGGGCTGTGACCCCCGCCGGCCTCCGGTGCGGTGGCACCGGCGAACGGTGGCGCCGGCGACGGGTGCTGCCGGTGCGGCCCGCGGCGGAGTGTGACGGGCGGGGCGGGGCGACGGTTCCCCCGCGTGGCCGGGATCACTATTGTGGGTCCCCCGGCACGGCCGGGAACCGTCCGCACGGACCGCAGCGGTGCCCTTCCGGCACCTCGGGAGCACAGGAGGACGACACATGACGACCGCACGAGAGATCATGACCCCCGGCGCGGAGTGCATCGGGGAGAACCAGAGCCTCGAGGAGGCCGCCCGGAAGATGAAGGACCTCGACGTCGGCGCGCTGCCCATCTGCGGGGAGGACGACCGGCTCAAGGGGGTGCTCACCGACCGCGACATCGTGGTGCGGTGCCTGGCCGTCGGCACCGACCCCCGCCAGGTGAAGGCCGGGCAGCTGGCCCAGGGGAAGCCGGTGACGATCGGCGCCGACGACAGCGTGGAGGAGGCCATCGACACGATGCAGGAGCACCAGGTGCGCCGCCTGCCGGTGATCGACGGACACTCCCTCGTGGGCATGATCAGCCAGGCCGACATCGCCCGGTCCATGCCCGAGGACCGCGTGGGTGAGCTCGTCGAGCTGATCTCCTTCGACTGAGCCTCCTGCAGGAACGGCCCGGCACGGACCGCCCGGCACGGACCGCGCCGGGCGGTTTGTGCCCGCGGGCCCCGGGCGGGCTACCATCGGTGCCTTCCCCGGCACCGGCCGCGGCGGGACGGGAATAGGTCCGTTCCCCGCCGGGTTGTGGCGTGGACACCTCAACGACCGCACCATCCACAGGAGGAGATCACCCGTGGCCACCGATTACGACGAGCCCCGCGTCAAGCCCGAGGACGAACCCGCCAACGAGTCGCTCGAGGTGATCCAGGCCCAGCGCAGCGCCACGAGCCAGAGCCCGGCGATCGACGTCGACGACGCGGACACGGCCGAGGGCATCGACCTGCCCGGCGCGGACCTCTCCCAGGAGGAGCTGCTGATCCAGGTGGTTCCCGAGCAGGAGGACGAGTTCACCTGCATGTCCTGCTTCCTGGTCCGCCACCGCAGCCAGCTCGCCCGCGAGAAGGACGGCGCGAAGTACTGCCTGGAGTGCGAGGGCTGACCCTCCGGGGGAGCCCGCTGCGGCTCACTCGTGGCGCAGGGAGGCGATGGGGTCCTTCCGCGCGGCCCGCACGGCCGGGATCGTGCCGGCGAGGAACGCGATCCCCATGACGGACAGCACGATCAGCGCGACCCTCCCCGCCTCGAAGGCGAACAGGGACAGACCGGGCAGCCCGGAGAGATATCCCCCGGCCAGCGCGCCGCTCACGGCGGAGCCGCCGGCCACGCCCGCGGCCGCGCCGAGGAGGGCGCCGAGGAGGCCGATCAGGACGGCCTCGAGGGAGAAGAGGCCGAAGACCGCGCGCCCGCTCATTCCCATGGCCTTCATCAGCCCGATCTCCCGGGTGCGCTCCTGCACCGACATCAGCAGCGTGTTGACGATCCCGAGACCCGCGGCCAGCAGGGCGATCACGGCACAGGCGTTGAGGATCCACACGATGGCGTTGATGACCGTGCGGAACATCCCCAGCTGGTCCTCGACCGTCAGGCCCAGCATCTCCCGCTCCTCCAGCCGGGCCTGGATCTCGGCGGCCCGCCCCATGTCCTCGACCGTGACCGTGGCCATCGCGAAGCTCTCGGGCACCCGCTGCGGCCCGCCGCCCACCTGGTACGCGTAGAGCCGCTCGTTGAAGGAGTCGGACGGGATCGGGTTCAGCGAGGTCCCCGCCAGGCTCGCCTGGGTCACCCCGGAGATGCGGGCCGGGAACTCCCGGTCCCGCTCCGCGAGGTCGGTCATGACCACGACCACCTCTCCCCCGACGGCCTCCGCGGCGGAGGCGTAGCCGAGATCGGCCACCCAGCTGTCCGGGACCGCGATCTCGTCGCGGTCCGCGGCCGGGGGGCCGCCGGCCACCATCTGCAGGCCCACGGCGTCGACCGGGATGCCCGGCGAGAGCTGGAAGCGGCTGCCGTCCGCCGCCTCCAGGTAGGTGGGCGAGACCGCGTACATCGGCTTGACCGACGCCACGCCGTCGAGCTCCTCGAGGAAGTCGACGTCCTCCGGGGAGAGCCCCTCGAAGGACACGCCGAAGCCCGTGCGGATCCGCGTGGTGTCCGGGTCGTACTCGCGCGGTCCGGCTCCGGCCGAGAGCTCGACGAGGGGCTGGGACTTCTGGACGTAGAGCGCGTCGGCGTCGCCGAAGGCGGCCACGGTGTCGTCGATGTAGCGGTTCACGCCGGTGCCCATCCCGGAGGTCAGCGTCAGGGCGCAGGCCCCGATGAACACCGCGACCACGGTCAGGCCGGTGCGGATCCTGGCGCGCCGTGTGTTGGCGGCCGCGGAGCCGAGCAGATCGGGCCACCTCACGGGAGACCCCCGGCACCGGCGACCGCACCGCCCGGCCGTGCGGGGGCGGGCGGCTCGAGCCCGGGACCCCCGGGCAGGCGGGACCGACGGCCGCACCGGCTCGCCCGCGGCGGGCCGTCGGTGGGCACCGGGGTGCTGCCGTGCTCCGCGCGGCCGTGCCCCTGCACCGGGCCCCCCGCCCCGGGCACTCCTGCGCTCATCGACTGCCTCTCCCCCTCGGGCAAACCTGGCCGCCCTCCCGAGTGCGGCCGGCGGAGTGCCCGAGCGGCACCCCGTGGAGTCCATCATGTGCGTTCGTGAACGGCGATGCGGACCGGACACGCGTCCCCACTAGTGCAGGGTTGCGCCGGAGGGGCGGGCGGGATCCGCGGCCCTCGGGCGCCGGCGCGGCGGCCCGTGCCGCCCGGCTCGGTCCGCCGCCTCATGCCGTCACGTACCTGTTCGCCCTTGCTAACGATGTGCAGGTGTACATAGTTAAAGCACAGCAGTTCTTCGGTCGGGGGTTCCGGCTCCGTCGAACGGGCAATCGTCCCGTCCGGGCCGAACGAGGAGCAGCACGACGCGTCCCGTCGTGCCCGCACGGGGGTGCGGGCACGACACCGTCAGGAGCTCGTGCCGCGCGCTGGCGGCCCTGGGGTGGGCCCGGGCCGACTACGGACTATCAGGAGACGCATCGACATGACTGCTACGAGAAAGCTGGTGGTCGCCGGCTCGTCGACGACCGTGCTGGTGGGGGGCCTGTTGCTGGGCGCCCCGTCGGCCGTCGCCGCACCGGTGGACGCACCGGCCGCCGACGCCCCGCCGGGCGTGGCCGAACCCGCGGCGCAGCAGGCCGCTCCGGCCGAGCTCCCGGCCGTGGCTCCCGCGCCCCTCGACCCCGCACCCGTGGAGGCCCCCGCGGCCGTCCAGGAGGCACCGGCCGCGCCGGCCGCACCCGCGGTGCAGGAGGCCGCCCCGGTCGCGCCGCCGGCCGTGGAGCCCGCGCCCGCCGACGCCCCGGCCGCCGTCCCGGAGGCACCGGCCGCGCCCGCGGCCGAGGTGGCCGCTCCCGGCGGGGGCGAGAACACCGGCCTGAACGTGGACACCTTCCTCACCGCGGCGCCCCTGGAGCAGCCGGCCGGGGCCGGGGTGCTGACCGCGCTGCTCGCGGCGGCCGTGGCCCTGCCCGGCGCGCTGGCGCTCCGGGCCCGCCGGCTCGGGCGCACCCGCGGCTGAGCCGGCCGCCGCACCGGCGCCGCTCGCCGGCGGGGCCGGTGCGGCGGCCGCCCGACCGCGCCCCGCACACGCACGACCGGTGCGGGCCGCCGCGGCCCGGACCACGGAGAACAGGACAGCATGGGCATGAACACCCTGCCGGCGCCGCCGCGGCCGGTCACGACGTCCCGCACGGACCCGCGGGCGCGGCGGGCGGCCGTGGTGACGATCTGCGCCGCCGTGCTCTGGGTGGCGCTGATGAACCAGTGGTTCCTCGCCCAGGAGCTCTTCGGCCACACCCCGCGCGCGGCGTCGCCGCTGCGCCTGAGCATCGACGCCGTGGGCTTCGAGGCGGACGTCCTGCCCTACAGCCCCACGGAGGACCAGCTCTCGGAGGCCTCCCTGGTGCCCCCGCAGACCTACAGCGGCTACTGGCTCACCCCCTACGGGATGCCCGGTGCGGGTTCGGGGAACACCACCTACATCGCCGGGCACAGCTACGACAGGATCGCGCTGCCGTTCAACAAGCTCAGCGACCCGGCCCTGGTCGGGGAACGGCTCGAGGTGGAGACGGTCGACGGGAGGCTCGACTACGTGGTGGACTCCGTCACGACCTACGAGAAGGACACGCTCAAGGACAGCGACATCTGGCGGGTCGTGCCCCACCGCATCGTGCTGATCAGCTGCTACACGCGCGACGCGGTCGGCAAGAACGTCGTGGTCACCGCTTCCCCGGCCCCCGAGGACTAGGCCCGCTCCCGGAGGACCGGGCCCGCCTCCCGGGGAGACGGGCGGGCCCGGGGAGGTCAGCGCAGGCCGACCGGGCGCTCCATGGCCAGGCCGAGCAGCTCGTCGATCAGCCGGGCGTAGTCGAGCCCGGACGCCGCCCACATCCGCGGGTACATGGAGATCGGGGTGAAGCCGGGCATGGTGTTGACCTCGTTGATGACGACCCGGCCGTCCGGGGTGTAGAAGAAGTCGGCGCGGCACAGGCCCTCGCCGTCGAGCGCCTCGAAGGCGGTGACGGCTCCGGCGCGGATGGCGTCGGTCGCCTCCTGCGGCAGGTCCGCGGGGCAGCTGAGCCGCGCGGACGCCTGGGAGACGTACTTGGCCTCGAAGTCGTAGAAGGCGTGCTCGTCGACGATCTCGATCTCCCCGGGCATCGAGGTGCGAGCCGGGTCCGTGCCCCGGCCCTGGAGCACGGCGCACTCGATCTCGCGGCCCACGATGCCGGCCTCGACCACGAGCTTGCGGTCGTGCTCGCGGGCGGTCTCGATCGCCGCGTCCAGCTCCTCGGGCCGGTCCACCTTGGTGATCCCGAAGGAGGAGCCCGCCCGGGCCGGCTTCACGAACACCGGGAAGCCCAGCGCGGCGATCCGCTCGCGCACGCCGACCGGGTCGAGGGCCCACTGGCGGTCGGTGACCACGGTGTAGGGGCCCACCTCCATGCCCGCCGCCTCGAAGGCCAGCTTCATGAAGTGCTTGTCCATGCCCACCGCGGAGGCGGTCACCCCGCAGCCGACGTAGCGCAGGTCCGCGAGCTCGAGGAGTCCCTGGAGGGTGCCGTCCTCGCCGAAGGGTCCGTGCAGCAGCGGCAGGACCACGTCGATGTGGCGGTCGCGGGTCACGGTCTCGCCGCAGGACCCGGCCTGCCGGACGATCAGCTCGTTCTCCCCGACCTTCAGCGGCAGGCTCACGAGGTCCTCCCCCACCGGGAGCTCGGCGATGGGGTTCTCGTCCAGCAGCCGCTCCAGCTCCTCCTGCGGGCAGAGGAACCACTCGCCGGAGGTGGCGATCCCGACCGTCACCACGTCCCACTTCTCCCGGTCGATGGCGCGCAGCACGCCGCGGGCCGTGATGAGGGAGATGGCGTGCTCGCTGGAGCGTCCGCCGAAGAGCACGGCGACACAGGGGCGGGGGGTCATGGGGTGGTCCCTTCGGATTTGATCTCGCGGCCCAGCAGCAGCGGGGCCAGGTCGTCGACGGTGATGTCCTCGCGCAGGATGGCCACGACGGCCTCGGTGATGGGCATGTCGACGCCGTGCCGGCGGGCCAGGGCCAGCACGGCCGGGGCGGACTTGATCCCCTCGGCCGTCTGGGTCATCTCCTCCTGCACCTCGGCGAGGGTCGCGCCGAGCCCCAGGAGCCGGCCCGCCGTGCGGTTGCGGGACAGGGGCGACGAGCAGGTCGCCACGAGGTCGCCCATCCCGGCCAGTCCCGAGAGCGTCTCGAGCCGGCCGCCGAGGGCGAGGGCGAGACGGGTGGTCTCGGCCAGTCCGCGGGTGATGATGGAGGCCTTCGAGTTCTCCCCGAAGTGCCTCCCGTCGGCGATGCCCACGGACAGGGCGATGACGTTCTTGACCACCCCGCCGATCTCGGTGCCCACCACGTCGGTGTTGGTGTACGGGCGGAAGTAGCGGGTCCGGCAGGCGTGCGCCACCCAGGTGGCGAGCTCCGTGGTGGGGGCCGCGACGACGGAGGCGGTGGGCTGCTCCTCGGCGATCTCCATGGCCAGGTTCGGCCCGGAGAGCACGCAGGTCCGCCCCCGCCAGTGCTCGGCGTCCCGGTCCGTGGCCCGGCCGAGCTCCTCGGCGACCACCTCGCTCATCCGCAGCCCGGTGTCCCGCTCGAGCCCCTTGGCCAGGGAGAGCAGCACCGCCTCCGGGTCCAGGTGCGGGGCCGCGGCGGCCAGCTGCGCGCGCAGCGCCTGGGCGGGCACCGCGAGGACCACCAGGTCGGCACCGTGCACGGCAGCGGCGAGGTCGCCGGTGGCCTGCAGGAGCCCGGGCAGCCGGATGCCGGGCACGTAGCGGTCGTTCACGTGGGTGCGCGCCACGTGGCCCATGGCGTCCGCGTCGCGCCCCCAGAGCACGACGGTGCGGGCCGGGGGCTCGTGCCGGGCGTGCGCGGCGGCCCGGGCGCTGTCGGCCAGGACCTTGGCGAAGGTGGTGCCCCAGGACCCGGCGCCGAGCACGGCGATCTTCCGGGGGCCTCCGGCGGCGGTGCCGGGCGGGGGCGGAACGGGCGGGGACGGAACGGGCAGGGGCGAGCCGGGCAGGGGCCGGGCCGGGCCGGTGGACGGCGTCACAGGCGGCCTCCCCGGCGGCGGTCCCAGAGGGCGGGCGGGGCCTCGGCCTCGCGCAGCACCGCGAGCTCGCGGGTCACGGCCCGCATGATCGCGTCGGTGGCGTCCTCCAGCCGGGCGGCGTGGCGCCCCACGGGGTGCGTCAGGTCCGGGGCGTCGTCGCGCCACGGGGTGAGGTCGACGGGCGGGCCGATCCGCACGCGCACGTGCTTGCGCGGGACCAGGCTGACGGTCGGCCGGCCGGTGGACGGCGCCCGGCCGAGGACCTCCTGGTCACCCCAGTGCGCCAGCGGGACCACCGGGACGCCGGTGGCCAGGGCGAGCCGGGCGGCGCCCGTGTGCCCGGTCATCGGCCACTGGTCGGGGTCGCGGGTCAGGGTGCCCTCGGGATAGATCACGACCGCCCCGCCGGAGGCCAGCTCCGTGCGGGCGGCGGTGAGCGCGGCCGCGGCGTCGGGGGTGCCGCGCAGGACGGGGACCTGCCCGGTGGCCCGCAGCACCGGGCCGACCACGGGGGCGCGGAACAACGACTCCTTGGCGAGGAAGCGCGGCATGATGCCGTTGTCGTAGAGCGTGATCGCCACCGTCAGCGGGTCGAGCTCGGTGAGGTGGTTGGGCACCACGATGAACCCGCCCTCGGCGGGCAGGTGCTCCGCCCCGGTCCAGCGCAGCCGCGCCGCCAGCCCGTAGGCCGGCTTGACGATCCCCGCCAGCACCCGGAACAGGCGGCGGTTCGAGGTGCGGCTCATCGACGGGCCCGGCTCACTCGCCGTCGAGCTCGAAGGACGCGCCGAGCCCCGAGAGCTTGTCGGTGAAGTGCTCGTAGCCGCGCTTGATGAGCTCGACGCCCGTCACGTGGGAGACGCCGTCGGCGGCCATCGCCGCGATCAGGTGGGAGAAGCCCCCGCGCAGGTCCGGGATGTTGATCTGGGCCGCCCGCAGCGGGGTGGGCCCGGAGATCACGGCCGAGTGGACGAAGTTGCGCTGCCCGAACCGGCACGGGACGGAGCCCAGGCACTCGCGGTGCAGCTGGATCGTGGCCCCCATCCGGTTGAGCGCGCCGGTGAAGCCGAAGCGGTTCTCGTAGACGGTCTCGTGGACGATGGACACGCCCTTGGCCTGGGTGAGGGCGACCACGAGCGGCTGCTGCCAGTCGGTCATGAAGCCGGGGTGGACGTCGGTCTCCACGATGAGCGGGTTGAGGTCCCCGCCGGGGTGGTAGAAGCGGATCCCGTCCTCGGTGATGTCGAGGCCGCCGCCGATCTTCCGGAAGGTGTTGAGGAAGGTCATCATGTCGGCCTGCCGCGCCCCGGACACGAAGATGTCGCCGCCGGTGGCCAGCGCGGCCGAGCCCCAGGAGGCGGCCTCGATCCGGTCGGGCATGGCCCGGTGGCGGTAGCCGGTGAGCTCGGGGACGCCCTCGATCCGGATCACCCGGTCGGTCTGCACCGTGATGATGGCGCCCATCTTCTGCAGGATCGCGATCAGGTCCATGATCTCGGGCTCGGTCGCCGCGCCGCGCAGCTCGGTGTGGCCGTCGGCGCGGGTGGCGGTGAGCAGCACCTGCTCGGTGGCGCCGACCGAGGGGTAGGGCAGCTCCACCTTGGCGCCGTGCAGCCCGTGGGGAGCGCTCATCCGGATCCCCGACTCGAGCTTCTCGACCCGGGCCCCGAAGTGGCGCAGCACGTCGAGGTGGTAGTTGATGGGCCGGTCGCCGATCTTGCAGCCGCCGAGGTCGGGGATGAACGCCTCGCCGATCGCGTGCAGGAGGGGTCCGCACAGCAGGATCGGGATGCGGGAGTCCCCCGCGTGGGCGTCGATGTCAGCGTGCCGGGCCGTGGTGACGTTGGACGGGTCCAGGGAGAGCCGGCCGTCCTCGCGCCCCACCTCGACCCCGTGCAGGGACAGCAGGTTGGTGACGACCTGGACGTCCTTGATCTCCGGAACGTTCGCCAGGACGGACGGCGTGGACCCCAGGAGGGCGGCCACCATGGCCTTGGGGACGAGATTCTTGGCACCTCGCACGGTGACCTGGCCGGACAGGGGAACGCCGCCCGTGATGTGCAGTGCGCTGCTCATGAACTTCCGATCTGCTGTTGGCGGGCCACCCCCCGAGCGGGAGCGGCACCCGTACAGTGTAGGTTCCCCGGAGAGGCGCCTCGCGCAGGGGGGTCGTGCGTGTCCGGGACAGCGCGCGGCCCGGCGGGCCGTGGAGGGCTCCGCCGGGCCGGGAACAAGGCGCGGTGCTTCAGGTGCGGGCGGGCAGCGTGGTGGGCTTGAACGCGGGCCGGCGGGCCTCGTAGGCGGTGATCGCCTCCTCGTCCTGGAGGGTCAGCCCGATGTCGTCCAGGCCCTCCATGAGCCGCCAGCGGGTGTAGTCGTCGATGACGAAGGGCACGGTCACGGTGTCGCACGTCACGGTGCGCGCCTCGAGGTCGACCTCGATCTCGGTGCCGGGGTGCTCCTCGATCAGCTTCCACAGCAGCTCGACGTCGGACTGGTCGACCTGGGCGGCGAGCAGTCCCTGCTTGCCGGAGTTGCCGCGGAAGATGTCGGCGAAGCGCGAGGAGATCACCACCCGGAAGCCGTAGTCGCGCAGCGCCCACACGGCGTGCTCGCGCGAGGAGCCGGTGCCGAAGTCCGGGCCGGCCACCAGCACGGAGCCGTGCCGGTAGGGCTCCCGGTTGAGCACGAAGTCCTCGTTCTTCCGCCAGGCGGCGAACAGGGCGTCCTCGAAGCCGGTCTTGGTGATTCGCTTGAGGTAGACGGCGGGGATGATCTGGTCGGTGTCCACGTTGGACTGCTTCAGCGGGACGCCGACGCCCCGGTGGGTGCTGAACTTCTCCATGGGAAGGCCTTCCTGGGGTGCGGGTCGGGGCTCACGCGCCGGCCGACGCGAGGTCGGTCGGGGCGGCGGCGGGCTCGAGGTCGGACGGGGAGGACAGGGTGCCGCGCACCGCGGTGGCCGCGGCCACGACGGGCGAGACGAGGTGGGTGCGCCCGCCCTTGCCCTGGCGGCCCTCGAAGTTGCGGTTCGACGTCGAGGCGCACCGCTCGCCCGGGGCCAGCTGGTCCGGGTTCATGCCCAGGCACATCGAGCAGCCGGCGAAGCGCCAGTCCGCCCCGAACTCCTTGAACACCTGGTCCAGGCCCTCGGCCTCGGCCTGCAGCCGCACCTTCGCGGAGCCGGGCACCACCATCATCCGCACGGTCCCGGCCTTGGTCCGGCCCTTGACGATCTCCGCGGCGGCCCGCAGGTCCTCGATCCGGGAGTTGGTGCAGGAGCCCAGGAACACGGTGTCCACCGGGATCTGCTTCATGGGCGTGCCGGCGCTCAGGCCCATGTACTCCAGGGCCCGGCGCGCGTTGGCCTTGTCGTTCTCGTCCCCGATGTCCTCGGGGTCGGGCACGGCCGCGGAGAGCGGGACGCCCTGGCCCGGGTTTGTGCCCCAGGTGACGAAGGGCTCGAGCTCGTCCGCGTCGAGGAACACCTCGGCGTCGAAGACGGCGTCCTCGTCGGTGCGCAGGGTCCGCCAGTACTCGACCGCGGCGTCCCAGTCGGCGCCGGCGGGGGCGTGCGGGCGGCCCTTCACGTAGTCGAAGGTGGTCTCGTCCGGGGCGATCATCCCGGCGCGGGCCCCGGCCTCGATGGACATGTTGCAGATGGTCATCCGCGCCTCCATGGACAGGGAGCGGATCGCGGAGCCGCGGTACTCCAGCACGTAGCCCTGCCCGCCGCCGGTGCCGATCTTGGCGATCACGGCCAGG
The DNA here is from genome assembly GCF_009735315.1 of Kocuria sediminis. Lineage (NCBI taxonomy): Bacteria > Bacillati > Actinomycetota > Actinomycetes > Micrococcales > Micrococcaceae > Kocuria > Kocuria sediminis. The sequence goes on along the minus strand of NZ_WOGU01000001.1, from coordinate 317,449 downwards.
ATGATGTCCTTGGCGGAGACCCCGGGGCGCAGCGTGCCCTCGACCGTGATCGCCATCGTCCGGAACGGCGCCAGCGGCAGGGTCTGGGTCGCCATGACGTGCTCGACCTCGGAGGTGCCGATGCCGAAGGCCAGCGCGCCGAACGCGCCGTGGGTGGAGGTGTGGGAGTCGCCGCAGACCACGGTCATCCCGGGCTGGGTGAGCCCCAGCTGGGGGCCCACCACGTGCACGATCCCCTGCTCGGCGTCGCCGAGCGGGTGCAGGCGCACGCCGAACTCCGCGCAGTTGGCGCGCAGCGTCTCGATCTGCTTGCGGGAGGTGTCGTCGGCGATGCGGGAGAAGATGTCCTGCGTGGGCGTGTTGTGGTCCTCGGTGGCGATCGTCAGGTCCGGGCGGCGCAGCGGCCGGCCGGCCAGGCGCAGCCCCTCGAAGGCCTGCGGGGAGGTCACCTCGTGCAGCAGGTGCAGGTCGATGTAGAGCAGGTCCGGCCGGCCGTCCTCGCCCTGGCGCACGAGGTGGTCCGCCCAGACCTTCTCGGCCAGGGTGCGCCCGCCCGCGCGCCCGGAGGCCGGGGCGGGAGTCGGAGAGGGGGTCGAGGACTGGTAGTCCGGCATGGCGGATCCTTCCGTGCTGCCTGTGCGGAGTCGTGCCTCCATGGTCGCGGGCGGGCTCGCGGAGTGGCCAGCTTTCCGGCTTGCTTCTCACATTATGAGACGGCAGTATCAGAGCATGGACACATCTGGACACATGGACCCGTCCGGCGCCCCCCTGGGCAGCCCGCTGGGCGGTCAGGGCACGGGCGAGGCCCTGCTGCTGAGCTCGGCCGCCGCCCCCAGCGGGGTGGGCGTCGTGGACAAGGCGTCCATGATCCTCGACGCCCTCGAGGCCGGGCCGGCGACCCTGGCCCAGCTGGTGAGCGCCACCGGCCTGGCGCGGCCCACCGTGCACCGGCTCGCCGTGGCCCTGGCCCACCACCGGTTCGTGGGCCGGGACATCCAGGGCCGCTTCGTGCTCGGGTCCCGGCTCGTGGAACTGGCCTCCGCCGCCGGCGAGGACCGGCTGATCGCCGCCGCCGGCCCCGTGCTCGTCAACCTGCGGGACGCGACCGGGGAGTCCGCGCAGATCTTCCGCCGGCAGGGCGACTGGCGCGTGTGCGTGGCCTCGGCCGAGCGGCCGATAGGGCTGCGGGACACGATCCCGGTGGGCACGCAGCTGTCGATGAAGGCCGGGTCGGCCGCGCAGGTGCTGGTCGCGTGGGAGGACCACGACCGGCTGCTCGAGGGCCTGCGCCACGCACGGTTCTCCGCCACGGTGCTCGCCGGGGTGCGCCGCCGGGGCTGGGCCCAGTCGCTGGGCGAGCGCGAGCCGGGCATCGCCTCCGTGTCCGCGCCCGTGCGGGGGCCCTCCGGCCGCGTGATCGCGGCGGTGTCCATCTCCGGGCCGATCGAGCGGCTCACCCGCCAGCCCGGACGCCTGCACGCGGAGGTCGTGGTGCAGGCCGCCCGCCAGCTCACCGAGGCGGTGCGGGCCGCCGCGCACTAGACGCGCCGGGCGCCGCAGCGGCCCCGGCGGCAACGGCGCACCCGGCCGCGCGGGGAACGACTCCGGCGCGGCCCGGCGGCGTCCGTCCTCGGGCGGCGGTGGGGCCCTCCGGAGCGCCCCGCCGCCGCCCGGGGCGAAGCCAGGGATCCCTTGCCCGGGGATCCCCGCGCGAGTAGCCTGAGCGCCATCCGGCCAGGGGACCCACCAGGAGGTGGCGGCCATGGACGACCCGGTCCCGGTCCTGCTGCTCGCGACCAGCGACCCGGTCTCTCGGGGCATCCTGGGAGACGAGCTGCGCCGGCGCTACGGCGCCGACTACGAGGTGGTGGTCTGCGCCGACCACGCCCATGCCCGGGCGGTCCTCGGGGGACTCCGGCGCTGGGGCCGCGCGGTGGCCCTCATCGTGGGGTGCTACGGCCCGGCGGACCGCGACGGGCTGGACCTCCTGCGGCGCGCCTACGCCGACCACCCCGCCGCCAAGCGGGCCGTCGCGGTGACCTGGGGGGATTTCGCCAGCGGCCCGACCGTGTTCCGGGCCATCGCCCAGGGCCACGCCGACCTGCTCGTGCTGCGTCCCGAGCGCCCGCGCGACGAGGAGTTCCACGGCGCGATCACCGACGCCCTCGACGACTGGCACCTCGCCCAGGGCGGCGGGTTCGAGGCGGTCCGGATGATCGGGGACCAGCGCGACGAACGGGCCCACTCGCTGCGCGACACCCTGGTGCGCAACCACATCCCGGTGGGCTTCCACCCGGCCGGGTCCCCGGCCGCGCAGCGGATGCTGGAGAGCTTGGGCCTGCACGACCCGGCGCTGCCGGTGCTGGTGCTGCAGTTCACCTCGCCGCCGACGGTCCTGGAGAATCCCGGCGACCCGGAGATCGTCGAGGCGTTCGGGCTGAACCGGCCGCCGCCGACGGACAAGGTCTTCGACGTGGTCGTCGTCGGCGCCGGTCCCGCCGGCCTCGCCGCGGCGGTCTACGCCTCCTCCGAGGGCCTCTCCACCATGGTCGTGGAGCAGCAGGCCGTGGGCGGCCAGGCCGGCACCAGTTCGCTGATCCGCAACTACCCGGGCTTCTCCCGCGGGGTGAGCGGCGCCCACCTGGCCTTCCGCTCCTTCCAGCAGGCCTGGGTCTTCGGCACGGACTTCCTGTTCATGCGGCGGGTGGAGAGCCTCGGGACCGACGGGCCCGTGCACACGGTGACCACGTCGGACGGCGGCGTGGTGCGGGGCCGCACGGTGGTGGTGGCCACCGGCGTGGACTACCGCCGCCTCGGCGTACCGCAGCTCGAGGCCCTGGTGGGCCGGGGCGTCTTCTACGGCGCCGCCGTCTCCGAGGCGCCGTCGCTGGCCGGGCAGCGCGCCTGCGTGGTGGGGGGCGGCAACTCGGCGGGACAGGCCGCCCTGCACGTCGCGAAGTACGCGGAGCACGTCACGCTGCTGGTCCGGGGGGGCTCGCTCGCCGCCAGCATGTCCAGCTACCTCATCACCCAGCTCGAGGCGACCCGCAACGTGACCCTCCGCTACGGCACCTCGGTGGTGGGCGCCCGCGAGCAGGACGGGTGCCTCACCGCCGTCGAGGTCACCGCCACGGGCAGCCCCGCCGCGGCCGTGGAGGAGATCCCGGCGTCGGCGCTGTTCGTGCTCATCGGCTCGGTGCCGCGGACGTCGTGGCTGCCCGGCTCGGTGCAGCGCGACCGCGCCGGGTTCCTGCGCACGGGCGCCACGGGAGCTCCCGGCGCTCCGGGGGACGACGCCGCGGCCGGGTCGCCGCTGCCCCTGGAGACCAGTCTCCCGGGCGTCTTCGCGATCGGCGACGTCCGGGCCGGCTCGATCAAGCGCGTGGCGACCGCCGTCGGGGACGGCGCCACCGTGGTCTCGCTCCTGCACGGCTACCTGGCCGCGCACCCGCCGGCCGCCCCGGCGCCGCCCCCGGCCTCTCCCGCCGCCCCGGCGCCTCCGGCGGCCCGGACGGCCGGCCCCGAGAAGCCGCTCGGCGATGCGCTCCGCGACTGAGGCCGCGCCGCTGATCCCGGCGATGCGGCGGTTGCTCTACGTCGCCGCCGTCCTCGTGTTCCTCGCCGGGCTGGTGCTGTTCGTCTTCCCGCTGCGCACGGCCGACTGGTTCGCCTGGACGATCGAGCCGCCGATGACCGCCGTGTTCCTCGGCGCGGCGTACTGGTCCAGCGCGCTCCTCGAGGTGGCGGGGGCCCGCTCCGCCGGCTGGGACCGGGCCAGGCTGGCCGTCTGGCCCGTGTTCGTCTTCACGACGCTCACCCTCGGTGTGACCCTGCTCCACCTGGACCGCTTCCACCTGTCGGCGGAGCACCCGCCCCTGGCCCGCTTCGCCGCCGGGGCGTGGCTGGCGATCTACGCCGCCGTGCCCGTGGCCATGCTCGTCATCGGCCGGCTCCAGCTCCGCTCCCACGGGTCTGCCGCGCGACCCGCGGCGGCCGGCGCACCGCTGCCGCGTGGACTGCGGGTGCTCCTGGCGGTCATCGCCGCCGCGCTGCTGGGGGTCGGCGTCGCGCTCCTGGTGCTGCCCGCGGCGTCGGCGGCGCTGTGGCCGTGGCCGCTGACCCCGCTCACGGCGAGGGCGGTCGGGGCGTGGCTGGTCGGGCTCGGCTGGGCCGCGGCCTACGCCCTGCGCCGCGGCGACGCCCTGACCGTCCGCCCCCTCGGGGTCGGCGCCCTGGCCTTCGCCCTCCTGCAGGCGATCGCCCTGCTCCGGTACGGCGACGCCCTGACGTGGGCGGGTGCGCCCGCGATCGGCTTCGTCACCGTCCTGCTCGCCATCGGCGCCGCCGGCGGACGGATCCTCGCGCTGAGCCCTGCGACCCGTCGCCGCTGAGAGCCGCCCCGGGGCCTGCGGGCGGGCGGTCCGGGGCGCCCCCGGGGTCAGGCGCGCAGCGCGGCGAGCGCCTCCCGGAAGGCCGCGTGGGCCTCCAGCTCCGCCCGCACCGGCTCGACGACGGTGCGCCGGCCCGCCCCGGCCACCGAGGCCCGCAGCTTCCGCCGGACCGTGCGCTCGCGCAGCCGGGCGCCGAAGCCGGCGAGGATCCGCCCGGTCAGCGCCAGGAACAGCCCGGTCACGACCCCGGCGAGCACGAGCAGGGTGGGCACGGGCAGCGGGAAGCCCTCGACGGTGGGGGGCGGGGGCACGGGGATCTGGAAGTACTCCAGCAGGAACAGCCCCAGCAGCCACACGAGGCCGGCCACCACGGCGAGCATCGCGATCCACTGCAGGACGTCGAAGAGGAGCCACCACCAGATGTTCTTCCGGGCCCGGAAGTCGGTGCCGGCGATGGCCTGGTCGATGGTGTCGGGCAGCCGGTCCTCGTGGGTGCGCGCGGCCTGGCGCACCGACCGGGTCCACGGCTCGGCGGCCCCGGCCGCGGCGTCGTGGGCGAAGCCGCGCACTGCGGAGTCGGCGGCCGCCCGCTGGGCGGCGCCCATCGGCGGCAGCGAGGTCCGGTTGACCTCCGGGTTCACGGAGTCCCCCCGGTCCAGGTTGAGCCGCCGCATCGGGTCCTTGCGGAACTTCAGCAGCCACCGGGTGGCGATCCACCCGGTGTGCCCGGCCGCGTGCAGGGCGTAGGACTTCCCGGCCGCCCGCGCGATGCCCGGGACGTTGGCGGCCTGGGCGAGGCCGTCGGTGAGCCGGTCCTCCGACTCCTGCGTGATCCCGGCCGGCTCGCCCTCGCCGGAGGCCTGCGCGAGCCGCTCGGCGGCGTCGGTGACGTCGGCGTCGAGCCGGGCCCCGGCCGCGGCCTTCGTGTCCGCCACCTGGCGGATCCGGGAGCGCAGGGCCTCGACGCCCTCCCCCGTCACCGCGGAGACGGCCACGGGCTTCGAGAGCCCGGTGGTGGGCAGCCCGTCCTGGGCCACGAGCTCCGCGAGGGAGGCCATCACGGCGGGGACCTCGGCGGCGGGCAGGCGGTCCACCTGGTTCATGACGACCATGGTCACGGCCCCGTGGTGGGCCAGCGGGGCGATGAACTCCTGGTGGATGATCGCGTCCGCGTACTTCTGGGGGTCCACGACCCACACCACCACGTCGACCATCCCGACCAGCCGCTGCACGATCGTGCGGTGGTGCAGGCTCACCGAGTCGAAGTCCGGGAGGTCCAGCAGGATGAGCCCGCCGGGGCCCTCCGGGGCGGAACCGCCCGCAAGCCGTTCCTTCACCCGCGTCCACCGCCCGGCGTCCTCCTGCCCCGCGGGCAGCGGGGTGTCCACGTGGTGGCGCTGGGAGACGTCCAGCCAGTCCAGCAGGGCCTGGCTGCCCGGTTCCCCCCACACCGCGGCCAGCGGCTCCGAGGTGGTGGGGCGGCGGGCGGCGGCACGGGCGATCTCCCGGCCCACCACGGCGTTGAAGAGGGTCGACTTCCCGGAGCCGGTGGCCCCGAAGAAGCCCACCACCGTGTGGTCGGCGGACAGCGAGCGGCGCTCGGCGGCGCGCGCCAGGACGGTGCGCGCCGCCGCGACGGCCTCCTCGTCGAGCCGCCCGTCGGCGAGGTCCGTGGCGCGGGCGAGCGCGGGCAGCCGCTCGGAGAGGGTCGGGGCCGGCCGGCGGGCGGGGCTCACGCGGTCTCCCCCAGCGTCCGGGCGGCGGCGCGGATGCGCTCGGCGGCGGCCTTCAGCTCGTCCGCCTCCGGGTGTCCGTCCAGGACGTCGAGGCGCCGCAGGAACACGGACGCCTGCTCGTCCAGCAGCGCGGAGATGCGCGTCTCGAGGTTCCGGCGGGCGTCCTCGGCCATCCGCCGCACGGCGTCCTCGCCGAACACGGCCTCGAGCAGCTTGGTGCCGACCACCCCGGAGCCGCCGGCGATGCCGACCTCCAGGCCGGTCAGCCCGCCCGTCATCGAGAACACCCCGATCATCAGGATCACGGTCAGCGCGTTGACGCCGAGCGACATGGCCCGCGCCTTCGTGCGCTTGTCGGCGCCCTCCCGCTGGATCAGCTCCATGAGGTCGCCCTGCCAGGCCCGGACCTGCTCGGCCGTGCGCTCCCGGAAGTCGGGGGGCAGGGAGCCCAGGTCTGAGCCGCCCAGCAGCACGCGGCCGGCGGGCTCGTCCTGCCAGCGGCGCTCGGCGGTCTCGGAGGCGCGCGCGGCCTCCTCGACGATGACGGTCTGCAGACCGGTCTCGATGGCCTCCTCGACCTGGACCTCCGGGGCCGGCTTGCCGCTGAAGAAGGCGGTGATCCGGTCGCGGACCCGCCCGATGCCGGCCTCCAGGTTGCGGAAGAACTCCCCGGTGCCCACGAAGTCCTGCCAGCGGGCGAGGACCTCGCCGCGCAGCAGGGTGCCGTCCCGGGTGGAGTCGATCACGGAGGCCAGCGCCTCGTCGAAGGCGCGGTCCACGTCGTGGCGCAGCTGCGCCCCGGCCCGCTGCTGCGAGAGCACGGCGTCCCCGGCGGCGTCGGTGCGCTCGGCGATGGAGCGCACCGCGCCGCCGAGGGTGCGCCGGGCGATCTCCGAGCGCGAGGCCGCGTCCCGGCCGAGCTCGGCGAGGAAGTCCACGACGGGGGCGACGACGTGGGGCGGCAGCATGCCGGTCTCGTTGAGCGGCGACTCCGGGACCGTGAACACCGGGGCGTCGCCGAGTCCTTGGTCGGCGAGCATCCGCCGGAGGTCCTCCTCGATCTCGGCCTCGAGCCCGAGCGGGACGCGGTCGAGGACCACCGCCACGGTGATGTCCCGCCCGGCGGCCTCCACCAGCAGCCGCCACGGGACGGCGTCCGCGTAGCGGTTGGCGGTGGTGACGAACAGCCAGAGGTCGGCGGCGGCCAGCAGCTGGCCGGCGAGCCGGCGGTTCTCGTCGGAGATCGAGTCGACGTCGGGGGCGTCGAGCAGGGCGACGCCCTCGGGGATGCGCGGCTCGGCCAGGAGCACGAGGGCCTGGCCGTCCGCGGTGCCGGGCAGCGCGGACGGGGACGCGGTGTCCGCGGCGGTGGTGCCCGGCGGGGTGACCTTCCGGGCGTGGATCCGGCTCAGGTGCGGGAGGACCCGCTGGGTGGCGAACGCCTCGGCGTCGCGGGGGTGGTGGACCAGGATCGGCTGGCGGGTGGTCGGACGGATCGCCCCCGAACGGGTGACGGGGTGGCCCACCACCGCGTTGACGAGGGTGGACTTCCCCGCGCCCGTGGACCCGCCGACCACCGCGAGCAGCGGGGCGTCGAGGGAGCGCACGCGCGGCAGGACGTAGTCGTCCAGCTGGGCGACCGCGCGGTCGATGTCCTCCCGCTCGTGCAGCACGTTCGTGGTGGACAGCGGCAGGCTCGACGCCGCGAGCAGGTCCCGCGCGTCCTCGAGGGCCCTGAGGGTCTCTGTCTGATCGGTCACCCGCCCATTGTGCCAGTCAGCCTGCTGTGCACCTACGGGACCCCTCCGGCTCAGCCCATGCGCACGGCGATCTTGCCGCGGACGTGGCCCTCCTGGCTGAGCCGGTAGGCCTCGGCGGCCTCGGCGAGCGGCACGCTGCGGGCGAGCTCGATCCGCAGCGCGCCCCGGTCCACGAGCCGGCCCAGCTCCGTGAGGTCCTCGGCGGAGGGCCGCACCCACATCCACGTCCCGCCGTGGGCCTCCACGGCGTCGTCGGCCACGGAGGCGTGCCGTCCGCCGTCCTTCAGGACCGCGAGGGTCTGCTCGACGACCCCGCCCACGAGGTCGACCACGACGTCCACGCCCTCCGGTGCCAGCTCCCGGACCCGCTCGGGCAGCCCTTCCCCGTAGACCACCGGCTCGGCGCCCAGGGCGCGCAGATAGTCGTGGTTGGCCTCCGAGGCGGTGCCGATGACCCGGGCGCCCCGCGCCACGGCGAGCTGAACGGCGTAGCCGCCCACGCCGCCGGAGGCGTTGTGCACGAGCACGGTCTGGTCCGCGGCCACCTCCAGGCGGCCGAGCACCTGGTAGGCCGTGAGCCCGGCCAGCGGCAGCGACGCCGCCCGGTCCCAGTCCACCGAGGCGGGCTTCGGCGCGAGCAGCCGGGAGGGCAGGGCGACGTACTCGGCCATCGTGCCGCCGTGCACCCAGTCCGTGCGCGCGTAGGAGATCACCTCGTCCCCGGGGGCCCACTCGGGCACGTCGATGCCGACCGACTCCACGACCCCGGACACGTCCCAGCCGGGCACCACCGGGAACTGGACCTCCATGAGGGGGTCCAGCCCGCCGGCCATGATCTTCCAGTCGACCGGGTTGATCGCGGCGCTGCGCACCCGCACGAGCACCCAGCCCGGGGGCACCTTGGGCTCCGGGAGGTCGGTGAGCTCGAGGACTTCGGGGCCGCCGTAGCGGGCGTACGTCAATGCCTTCATGCTCGGGGCAACCGGGGGCCGCGGGGGCCTATTCCCGGTGCCGGGCTCAGCCCAGGGAGCCGATCAGCTCGGCGCAGGCCTGCTCGCAGCGGCGGCAGGCCTCCGCGCAGACCCTGCAGTGCTCGTGCATGTCCGCGTGCTGGGCGCACTCGTCCCCGCAGGCCTTGCAGGCCGCCTGGCAGGCCTGGAGCACCGCGCGGGTGAGGTTGGCGTCGTAGCCGGTGTGCCGGGAGAGCACCTTGCCGGTGGTGGCGCAGATGTCGGCGCAGTCCAGGTTGGTCCGGATGCACTTGGTCAGCTCGGCGACCATGTCCTCGGACAGGCACGCGTCGGCACAGGCGGTGCAGGTCTGGGCGCACTCGAAGCACGCCGCGATGCACTCCGCCAGCTTCTGCCGGTCCACCCCGCCGAGGTCCTTCGGGTAGGTCTCGAGCATCGATGTCACGTGGGTCATGGTCTCGCTCCTTCGTCCGATCGGCGGCCGGGCGCCGGCCGCACGTCCTGCGGTGCTGGGCGGGGCCCGGCGCGGCCGCGCCCCGCACGTTCGACAGTAGACTGTTCGTTCCGGCCGGTGAACCCCGGGACCGTGAAGATTCGGTGAAGCCCGCCGGCGTGCGGCAGGCCCCGCGGCGCGCGCCGCGGGGCCTGCGAAAACCGGGACCGGGGTGCTACTTCCCGAAGACGGCCTCGGTCACGTGCGTGGGCTTCTCGTACTGCTGCTCCGGGAGGTTCCGCAGCGCCTCGAGGATCGAGTCGTCCGCGCCGGAGTCCTGCGCCTTCTGCACGACCTCGTCCTTGCTGACCGGGTAGTCCAGGCCGCTGAGGTGCTTCTGCAGCTCGATGGGGTTGGGCTTGTCGGACATGGGGATCTCCTTGTCGTCGCGAGGTCTTGTCCCGCCGGCTCGGCGGAACACGAACACCCCCAGTCTGTCAGCCTGCTTGTCGTTCTTCAGCCCCGGACCGCCGGCCGCGCGTCGCCCCGGGAACCCGACGCGGTCACGGACCGGCCCGTTCGTCCCCTCCGGCGCGCAGCCGATCCGGGCCGGAGCGTCACGGACCGGACCGGCCCTCCTGCTCGAGGATCCGCAGCCGCTCCAGGTACTCCTCCTCGGTGATCTCCCCGCGGGCGTGGCGCTCCAGCAGGTCGTCGCGGGCCCGGCGCAGCCCCAGGCGGGTGCGGGTCCGGCGGCCCCACCGGGTGTTGCTCCCGTAGCGCAGCACGAGCCGGCGCACCAGGCGGATCAGCCCCCACCCGACCGTGAGGAGCAGGAGCACCCAGGACACGGCTTCCCAGCCCTGGAAGGGCGTCAGTCCCATCACGACCACGGTGCCCACCGTTCCCTCCGACGTCGTCCCCACTCGCCGGCGCGAACCGCCGGAGGGCGGACGATGGCCGCACACTACCAGCCGCCCCCGACGCCGCCGGACCAGGGGGACCGGTCAGCGGGTCAGCGTGCGGATCCCCTCGAGGATCGCCCGGTGCACCCGGGGATCGTTCAGGGGCAGGAAGTGCCCGCGGGTCTCGAGCTGGACGTTGTGCGCCCCCTCCAGGCGGCTGCCGCCGGGGATGTGCGGGTCGAAACGGCCGTAGATCGAGACGATGTCCCGGTTCACCGCCTGCTGTGTGGTCAGCGCGGTGAGCTCCGGGGAGTGCGGCAGGAACACCCGGATGGTGGAGAGCGGCAGCAGCCGGGCCAGCTCGGACCCGGAGAACGGGGTGTTGACCGCCACGAGCCCGTGGATCCCGCCGTCCCGGTTGTGGTGGGCCAGGAGGTGCTTGCCGATCAGCCCGCCCTTGCTGTGCGCCACGAGCACGCACCGCTCCACGCCGGCCGTGCGCAGGTGCGCGGCCACGAGCTCGGCCATCTCCTCGATGGTGCCGGTGTTGAACTTCAGGTCCTCGACCACGTGCACGTCGTGTCCGTGCTCCCGCAGCAGCCCGGCCACGGGCAGCAGGAAGGTCCAGGACTCGTAGATGCCGGGGATGAGCACGACCGGCGTCCGGTCCGGATCCGCCGGCGCCCGGTAGTGCGCCGGGTCCCACCGGCCGAGGACGCCGGCGGCCTGCCACCGCAGGGCGTAGGCGTAGTCCTGCGCCCAGGCCGCGAGGTTGGCCCCCGCCTCCGTCAGCCGGCGCGGGATCACGCCGGGGCGTCCGGACGGCGGGCGGGTCGGCAGGCGTCGAGAAAGGGGGCGCATGCTGCGGCGAGCTCCTTCGGGTGGGTGTGCTGGACGTTGTGCGGGGCACCGGGGATCTCGACCACCCGGGCCTCGGGGGCGGCCCGGGCCAGTCGCCGCACCCAGTGCCGCGGGGCGATGGGGTCCCGTCCGCCGCGCACGAGCAGACCGGGAACCGTGCAGCCCCGGATGTCCTCCTCGATCCGGTCCCGGACCATGGACCGGGCGGTGCGCAGGTAGCGGAGCGGGCCCATCCGCAGGTAGTCCCGCAGGACGAGGGCGTTGGTCCGCGGAGGCTCGCGCAGCGTGTCCCGCAGCAGCCGCCACGCCTGGCCGGGCCGGCTGGGCGCGTCCGGGTCCACCGTCGGCCCGACCAGGACGTAGCCCGAGCACAGCCCGGGGTGGTCGCTGACGGCGTCCACCACGATCTGGCAGCCCATGGAGTGCCCCACCAGGACGGGCCCCGACAGTCCCAGCGCCGCGACCGCCCCCGCGGCGGCCTCCCCCAGCTCGGCCACGGAGAGGGGCCGCGGCGGCTTCGGTGCCGTGCCGTAGCCCGGCAGGTCGAGGGCGTACACGTCGCGGGTCGCGGCGAGCTCGTCCGCCAGGCGCAGGAAGTACGCCCCCGACATCCCGACCCCGTGCACGAGGACCACCGGCGGCAGCGCGGGGTCGAAGGTCCCGCGCACGTCCACCGCGTGGGACCCGACGACGACGCGGCGCCGCCGGAGCAGCGGATGCCGGCGCACCCGGCCGGTGCTCGTCGCCGGCGGCGCGGCCCGCTCCCCCGCCCGCTCCCCGGTCCGGCCGGGGCCCGGGCGCAGGGACTCCTCCCGGCCGTCGGTGACCCGGCTCACCGGTGGGTCTCCTCGAGGGCCGCGCGGACCACGTCGTGCGGGTCCTGCCCCCCGGCCCAGGCCTCGCGCTGGCGCCGCGCCCCGGAGCCGCCCCGCAGGAGGGCCGCCACCGTCCCGGCCACGGGCTCCTGCTCGCCCTGCGCCTCGAGGGCGGGGCGCACGTGCGCCAGCAGCTGGGCCACGACCTCCTCCGCGGGTGCGGGCGCGCCGGAGACCGGGCTGACCAGGTGCCCGTCGACCCCGGCGGCACTGGCCTGCCACGACCAGGCGCGCAGCTGGCCCACGCCGATCGGCGGCGCCGGGGCGCCGGCCCGCCACTGCCGGGCCGCCGTCTCGACCAGGGCGCGGGCGAGGGCCGCGAGCACCGCGGCGTGCTCGGCCTCGAGGCACACGTCCGCGATCCGGATCTCCACGGTGGGGTACCGGGCGGAGAGCCTGGCGTCGAAGTACAGCATGCCGCGGTCCAGGGCCACCCCGGAGCGCAGCAGGGCCGCGCACCGGCGGTCGTACTCCTGCGCCGTGCCCAGGAGCTCGTCGGGGCCGGCGGTGGGCCAGCGGGTCCACGTCTGGTACCGGAAGCTGCCGAAACCGGTCTCCCGGCCGTACCAGAAGGGCGAGTTGGCGCTGAGCGCCAGGAGGACCGGCAGCCAGCCGCGGATCCGGTCCAGCACGGCGACGCCCTCGTCCGGACCGGAGGTCCCCACGTGGACGCGCAGCCCGCAGGTCAGCTGCTCCTCGACGACCATGCCGTAGCGCTCGTGCAGCCATGCGTAGCGGGGCTGGGGCACGAGGTGGGGCCGGGCCGGGAACACCGGCGCGGCCAGCGCCACGGCCCGGGCTCCCCTGCGGCGCGCGGCGGCGTCCACGAGGGCCCGGCCGTGCCGGATCGCGGCGAGCTGGTCCGCGAGCCCCTGCACCGGGGGCCCGGCGACCTCGATCTGCTCCTGCTGCAGCTCCGTGGTGATCCGGTGGCCGGAGACCGCCGGGTGCCGGTCGTGGTCGCGGACCACGTCGCGGCTCACCGCCACGGGCTCGAGGGTCTCGGCGTCCACGAGGAGCAGCTCCTCCTCGACGCCGAAGGTGCGGCCCCGGTCGCCGGGACCGGCCGTGTCGGGGTGCGGGAGCACGGTGATCGCCTCCATCCGGGTGGGCAGGCCGGGCGCGGGTGCGCCGGGGCCCGTCGCGGGGTGTCGTCGAGCTCATCGGAGCGTAGCACCCGGGTCCCGGCGGGCGCGGGCGCCGTCGGCCGCCTCCGGCCGCGTACCGTTCCACCCCGCTCCGCGCCGGCCGCCTCGTCGGGCGGTGCCGGCCGGTGTCCGTGCGCGTCGCCGGGGCACGCGGGCCGGGGCGACGCGCACGGGTCTCAGCGGACCTCGAGGGTGCCCATCATGCCGAGGTCCTCGTGGTCGAGGATGTGGCAGTGGTAGACGGTGCGGCCGGTGAAGTCGTCGAACGCCACCCGGACCACCACCACCCCGGAGGCCGGGATGTTGACCACGTCCAGCCAGAGCGGGGTGCCGACGTCGCGGTCCTGATCCTGCACGACCTGCATGGGCCACACGTGCAGGTGCAGCGGGTGATCCATGGGGCTGGAGTTGGTCAGCGTCCACTCCTCCACGGTCCCTGCCGCGACCCGCTGATCGGTGCGCTCCTCGTCGAAGCGCTCCCCGTTGATCGTGAAGGACATCATCGAGCCGGGCCCGCGCGTGCCGCCCGTCACCCCGTCGCCCATCATTCCCTCGCCCATCATTCCCTCGTCCATCATCCCGCCGCCCATGCCCATGGCCGCGCCCATGGCGAAGTCCAGGGTCCGCCGGGCCGCCACGGGCTCCCCGCGCAGGTCCCGCGGGACGGGTCCGGCGGGCACGGGGCCCGGGTCCCGGGCCGGGTCCCCGGCGACCTCGAGGGTGAGCAGCTCGATCGGCTCGTCGTTGCCCGGGCCGTCCCCGGGCACCCGCCCGCCCATCATGCCGTCCATGCCGCCGCGGTCCACCGGGGCGGCGAGCAGCCGGGAGGTGCCTGCGCGGGTGTCCACCAGCAGCTCCGCCCGGTTGCCCGGGGCCAGCGTCACCTCGGTGACCTCCCGCGGTGCGGGCAGGCGGCCGAGCAGCCGCAGGGTCTGGCCGTCCAGCTGCAGCCGCAGGTATCGGGCCGGGCAGGCGTTGACGACCCGCCACAGCTCCCGCTCCCCGGGAGCGGCGGCGGCCTCGGGACGGACCTGGCCGTTGACGAGGACGGTCTCGCCCTCCCGGCCCATCATCCGCTCCGGCGGGGAGACCTCGGCGAGGTTCCCGGAGGCGTCCAGGGTGATGTCGGAGACGACCAGGACGCGCTCGCGCGTCACCGGGACGGGGTCGGGGTCCTCCACGACGATCACCCCGTAGAGGCCGGCCGCCAGCTGGTCGGCCACGTGGCCGTGGTGGTGCGGGTGGTACCAGTAGGTCCCCGGCGGATGGTCCTCGGGCAGGGCGAACTCGTAGTCGAAGGACTCCCCGGGGGCGATGCTCACGAAGGGGTTGTCGCCGTGGCCCTCCGGGGAGACGTGCAGCCCGTGCACGTGCAGGTTGGTCGGGGCCTCCAGCCGGTTGGCCATCGCCACCCGGATCGTGTCCCCGGGGCGGACCCGCAGGGTGGGCCCGGGCAGGGACCCGTTGAAGGCCTGGACGTGCGCGGTGCGCGCCCCAACGCGGACCGTGGCCGGGGCGGCGGCGAGGTCCAGCTCGAGCAGGCCGTCCGCGGCGGTCAGCACCTCGGGCTGGACCAGTCCGCGGCCGCTGCCGAGGACATCGCCGCCGCCGCTCCACCACAGGCCGGCCCCGCCGACGGCGGCGGCGCCCGCGCCGACGGCCCCCAGGGCCAGCAGCTGCCGGCGGGTCAGCGGGCTCACCGGTCGCCCTCCTCCAGGGCGCGCAGCCGTTCGCGGTACTCCTCGGTGCTGATCTCCCCGCGCGCGTAGCGCTCCTCGAGGATCTCCAGGGACCGGCGTGGCCGCGGGCCGGCCGGCGGGGCGGGACCGTCCTGCCGGGTCCCGCCGCCCGCACCACCGGTCAGCAGCTTCACGAGCACGAACACCAGGACCACCGTGCCCACGATCAGCAGGAGCCAGAAGATCCACATCCAGCCCATGCCCCACCCCATGCCGTCGCCCCACATCATGGCTGACTCAGCTCCTCCTGCATCGTCCTCATCTCCTCGATCTCCGCTTCCTGGGCCTCGACGATCTCCCCGGCGAGCGCGACGGCCTCCGGATTGGACCCCTGCTCCACCTCGTCCCGGGCCATCTCGGTGGCGCCCTCGTGGTGCCGGACCATCTGCTCCAGGTACAGCTCGGCGGCCTCGGGCCCCTCGGCCTCGCGCAGCCGGTTCATGCCCTGCTCGTCGACCATGCCGGAGCCGTGGCCGCCGTGGGCGGTGGCCGACTCGTCCGGGGCCGCGGGAGCGTCCCAGGCCGTCAGCATCGCCTGCATCTGCTCGATCTCGGGCCCCTGCGTCTGCCTGACCCGCTCGGCGAGGTCCCGGACGTCCTGCGGGACACCGTCCTTGCTCAGGAGGATCTCGCTCATCTGCACCGCCTGCTCGTGGTGGGGGATCATCATCTGCGCGAACATGACGTCCGCGTCGTTGTGCTCGCCCGTGATCTCCGCGGCGGCGCCGGAGGCCGGCGCGGTCCCTGTCGACGTGCTCCCGGGCGGGGTGGTCCCGGTGGAGGTGGTCCCGGTCGGCGTGGCGTCCGCGGCGGGACTCGCGCCGCCGGTGGCCGGCGCCTCCGTCTCCTGGCCGTTCCCGCAGCCGGCGAGCGCGAGCACGGCGGCGAGCGCGAGGGCGGAAAGGATGGGGGTGCGGGTCATGGTGTCTGTCCTTCGTTCGGTGTCGGTGGGGTGGTCGGTCAGCGGGTGGGGACGGCGAGGGTCCGCGCGTCGGCGCGGCCGGCCTCGGCGCCGGTGGCGGCCAGGTGCTGCGGGGACAGGTCGAGCCGGCGCAGCAGCTGCGCGTTGAGGGCCACGACGATGGTGGACACCGACATCAGCACGGCGCCGACGGCCGGGGACAGCACGATCCCGACGGGGGCGAGCACGCCGGCGGCCAGGGGAACGGCGACGACGTTGTAGCCGGCCGCCCACACCAGGTTCTGGATCATCTTGGTGTAGCTGGCGCGGGAGAGGTCGATCATGGACAGCACCGAGCGGGGGTCGTTGCCGGCCAGGACCACCCCGGCGGACTCCATGGCCACGTCGGTGCCGGCCCCGATGGCGATGCCGACCTCGGCGCGGGCCAGGGCCGGGGCGTCGTTGACGCCGTCGCCGACCATCGCCACGGTCATGCCGCGCTCCTGCAGCTCGACGACCTTGCTGTCCTTGTCCTGCGGGAGGACCTCGGCGAAGACCTCGTCGATGCCCAGGTCGGCGCCCACGGCGTCGGCGACCTGGCGGGCGTCGCCGGTGATCATGGCGACCTTCACCCCGCGGTCCTGCAGGGCGGCCACCGCCGCGCGGGACTCGGGGCGGATCCGGTCCTCCAGGGCCAGGGCGCCGATGACCTGCCCGTCGCGCAGGACGTGGAGCACCCCGGCCCCGCGGGAGGTCCACTCGCGGACGGCCGGCCCCAGGGCGGCGGGGGTCTCGAGGCGGAGCTCGCGCAGCAGGTTGGGCCCGCCCACCATGACCTCGGAGCCCTCGACGGTGGCGCTCACCCCGCGGCCGGTGGCCGCCCGGAACTCGGTGCCGCGCAGGCCGAGCCGCCGTGCCTCGGCGTCCTGCGCGGCGGCGGTGACGATGGCCCGGCCCACCGGGTGCTCACTGTCGGCCTCGGCCGCGGCGGCCAGGGCCAGGAGCTCGCCCTCGGAGGTGCCGGGGGCGGGGGCGGCACCGGTGACGGCGTGGGCGCCCTCGGTGAGGGTGCCGGTCTTGTCGAACAGCACCACGTCGATGGTGCGCATCCGCTCCAGGGCCATCCGGTCCTTGATCAGCACCCCGGCCTTCGCCGCACGCTCCGTGGAGATGGCGATGACCAGCGGGATCGCCAGGCCCAGGGCGTGGGGGCAGGCGATGACCAGCACGGTGACGGTGCGGATCACCGCGTCGTCGGGGGATCCCAGGAACGTCCAGACGATCGCGGTGATGATGCCGGCGACCAGGGCGAACCAGAACAGCAGCGCGGCCGCCCGGTCGGCCAGGGCCTGGGCGCGGGAGGAGGACTCCTGGGCGGCGGCGACCATCCGCTGGATCCCGGCCAGGGCGGTGTCGGCCCCGACGGCCTCCACCTGCACCCGCACGGTGTTGTCGGTGGCCACGGTCCCGGCCACCACCGTCTCGCCCACGCCCCGGGAGACGGCCTTGGACTCCCCGGTGATCATCGACTCGTCGAACTCCGCCGTGCCGGCGGTGACCACCCCGTCGGCCGGCACCCGGGCCCCGGGGCGGACCAGCACGACGTCACCCACGGTCAGCTCCGCCACGGCCACGGTGACGGTGTCCCCGTCGAGGACCTTCTCGGCCTCGTCGGGCAGCAGCGCCGCCAGGGCGTCCAGCGCGGAGGAGGCCGCGCCCAGGGCGCGCATCTCCATCCAGTGGCCCAGCAGCATGATCACCACCAGCAGGACCAGCTCCCACCAGAAGTCCAGCTCGAATCCGCCGATGCCCAGCGTGGTGACCCACGAGGCGACGAACGCGACCGAGATGGCCATGGCGATCAGCAGCATCATCCCCGGCTGCCTCGAGCGCAGCTCGGTGAGTCCGCCGCGCAGGAACGGCGCCCCGCCCCAGAGGTAGACGACGGTGCCCAGTACCGGGGGAATCCAGGCCGAGCCGGGGAACTCGGGAAGGTGGTAGCCCAGCAGGTGGGCGAACATCGGGGCGAAGACCACCACCGGGATCGCCAGCACCAGCGACACCCAGAACCTGTTCTTGAACATCGCCGTGGAGTGCCCTGCGTGCTGCCCGTGGGTGTGGACCGTGTGCTCCTCGTCCACGGCCGAGTGGGCGGGACCGTGCGGCATGGCCTGCCCGTGCGTGGCGGTGCCGCCGGGGTGGTGTCCGCGGCCGCCCGGGTGCGGGTCCGGGTGGGGGTCGGGGGCGTTCATGATGAGCTCCTTCCGCGGCTGCGGGACGTGGGCGGCGGCTCCGGTGCGACTGCCGTGCGTGCCGGCCGGAGTCCGTCCGTGCCCCCGAGATTATACCCCCCAGGGGTATGATGCAAGGGGTCGGGCCCGTCCGCCGGCAGCGGGTGCCGGGAGGGCGCCGGGCACCGGACGGGCAGCACCACCCGGAACTCCGCACCCCGCCCGGGGCCGGCCGAGGCCGCGTCCAGCGCACCGCCGTGGGCCTCCACGAGGGCCCTGGAGATGGTGAGCCCGATGCCGGACCCGCCGTGCTCCCGGTCCCGGGCGGTGTCCCCGCGGTAGAAGCGCTCGAAGACGTGCGGCAGATGCTCCGCCGCGATGCCCTCCCCCGTGTCGGCGACCCGCAGCACCACGGCCGTGCCGCCGACCCGGGCCGCCCCCAGGACCACCTCCCCGCCGGGCGGGGTGTGGCGCAGGGCGTTGGAGAGCAGGTTGCCCAGCACCTGCCCCATCCGCTGCGGATCCACGGGCAGGACCGCACCGGCCGCGCCGTCCTCGACCCGCAGCGCCACCCCCTTGGCGGCGAAGGCCTCCCGGGCCGCGTCGGCGGCCGCGCCCAGCAGCTGCGCCACGGCCACCGGCGAGCGCGCCAGGACCATGCGACCCTCCTCGGCGCGGGAGACGACGTCGATGTCCTCCACCAGCCGCGTGAGCCGGGAGAGCTGCTCGGCCAGGACGGCGCCGGTGCTCGCGTCGAACTCGGTGACGCCGTCCTCGAGCCCCTCGAGGTAGACGCCGAGCACGGACAGGGGGGTGCGCATCTCGTGCGCGAGGTCGGAGAGCATCCGCCGCCGGACGCCCTCGGTGGCCTCCAGCTCGGCGGCCATCGCGTTGAAGGCGGCCGCCAGGGCGTCGACCTCGCTGCCGGCGCCCATGGCCGGGACCCGGGCGCCCCAGCGGCCCCGGGCCAGGTCCTGCGCGGCCCGGGTGAGGGCGGCGAGCGGGGCGCGCAGCCGGCGGGCCAGGGAGGCGCTCACGGCCAGCGCACAGGCCGGCGCCGTGACCAGGGCCACGCCGAGCGTCCACAGGCCGGCGTCCCGGTAGGCGCGCTCGACGTGCATCAGCTGGACCGGGTCCGGGTCGGCCCCGGCGCGCACCAGGTGCTCGTGGAACAGGGGCGGCCCCGCGAGGGAGGCCACGACCGCCGCGGCGAGCACGCTCGCCGCCACCACCAGCAGCTGGGCGAGCAGGAAGCGCGCCGCCAGCCCCCGCTCCCGCCGGGCCGTCACCGTGCCACCATCCGGTAGCCGATCCCGCGGACGGTCTCCACGTAGCGGGGCGCGGCCGGGTCGTCCCCGATCTTGCGCCGCAGGTGGCCGATGTGCACGTCCACGAGGTGCTCGTCCCCCACCCAGGCCGGGTCCCACACCACGTCGATGAGCCGGCGGCGGGACATCGCCTCCCGGGGCCGCTGGGCGAGGGCCGCCAGCAGGTCGAACTCGGTGCGCGTCAGGGACACCCGCTCCCCGGCCACCCGCACCTGCCGGCCCGGGACGTCGACCTCCAGGTCCCCGAACACGCGCGGCCCGACGGCGCCGGCCGGCGGGGCGACGGTGCGCGGACGCCGCATGACCGCCTGCACCCGGGCGACGAGCTCCCGGACGCTGAACGGCTTGGTGATGTAGTCGTCGGCGCCCGTGGCGAGGCCGGCGAGCCGGTCCTCCTCGCTCCCGCGGGCGGTCAGCATCAGCACGTAGCACTCCGAGGAGGCGCGGATCCGCCGGCACACCTCGACCCCGTCCAGCCCGGGCAGCCCCAGGTCCAGGACCACGACGTCGGGCGCGCCGGCGCTCGCCGCCTCCAGAGCGGCCGGACCGCTGTGCGCCTGGGTGACGTCGTAGCCGGCCCGGACCAGGTAGGACGCGACCATGCCCGCGAGCGCCTTCTCGTCGTCCACCACCAGCACCCGTCCGGCCGGGCGGGCGGCGTCCTCGACAGCAGTTCCCATGCCACCAGTGTCCTCCCGGGCGGGTCGCCGGCGCCTCCGGAGCGGGCCCGTCCGCGGGGATCTTCGTCATTTCTTCAGCATTGCCGCGGCGCCGCGACCGGTCCCCGGAGGCGTCCGGGCTTGCACCGCGACCGACAGTCGACTTAGCATTCGGGGGCGCCCTGATGGACAGCAGGCTGACCAGTTGCCCGGGGTGCACGCCCGGTCGTCCCGTGAAGGAGTGAACCCCGTGCAGCGCAAGATCTCCGTCCTCGTCGAGGTGGACCTCGACGGCCGGCACGTCCGCGTCGACGTGACCGGAGCCGTGACCGCGGTCAACCAGCAGGGACTGCACCCCGTGCTGCGGCGGGCCCGCACGATGCTCCCCACGGCGACCGTGCGCCTGGACCTCAGCTGCGTGCGCGATCTCGAGCCGCACGCCCTGGACCTGCTCCGCGAGGCGGTGGAGCAGGATCCGGGCCTCGGCGACGCCGTGGAGATCCTCGCCCCGGAGCAGATGCCCTCCGGCGCCGCGGCCACCGCCCTGGCCGCGCGCCGCCGGCTCCGGCACGGGATCCTGCAGCGCCGCGCTGGCGAGCTCTCCGTGCCGCTGCCCGGGCCCGCGCTGAGCGCGGCCTCCTGACGGACCCGGCCACCGGAGCCGGACCGGCGCCGGGTCGCCGAGCGCAACGTTGCCGCGTCCACGACCGGGGGGTGCAAAGATTGGCGGCAGTGCACGCACGATCCTGAGCGCTGCCGCACCGGGGGACGAGAGACAGAACGGCGGGACGCATGAACGACCACTCCACGCGGGACCGGGCCACGGAGACCACCGGCGGGCTCGACCCCCGCCGTTCGGCCGGACGGGTGGCCGCCGTCGACGCGGCCCGCGGCCTGGCGCTCGTGGGGATGACCGCTGTCCACTTCCTGCCGGACGCCTATCCGGACAACGACAGGCCGACGCTGTCGTGGCTGCTCTTCGCCGGGGACTCCGCCGCGTTGTTCGCCCTGCTCGCGGGCGTGGGACTCGCCTTCGCCTCCGGCGGCCGCCGCCCTCGCCGGGGCAGGGACCTCACGGCCGTGCGGGCCGGGACGGCCGTGCGGGCCCTGCTCATCATGCTGGTCGGCCTGACGATCGGGTACCTGATGCCCCCGGACCCTCCGGCCGTCGGCATCCTCGTGTACTACGGCGCCTTCTTCCTGCTCGCCCTGCCGTTCCTGGGCCTGCGGACACGGACGTTGCTGGCGTGCTCGGGCGCGTTCCTGGTGCTGGGGCCGTTGCTCATCCACTGGCTCGTGGACCGGGTGCCGGAGCACACGGACGCGAACCCGACGTTCGCGAGCCTGTTCACGGAGCCCGTGGCGGTCTTCTGGCAGCTGCTCGTCACGGGCGCGTACCCGGCGGTGACCTACCTGGCCTATCTGCTGGCGGGTCTGGGCGTCGGCCGGCTCAACCTCAAGAACCTGCACGTCCAGCTCCGGCTCTTGGCGGCCGGGCTCGGCCTCGCGGCGCTCTCGAAGCTGCTCTCCTGGCTGCTCCTCTACGCCGCGGACGGCTACAACGTGCTCCTGTACAGCATCGAGTCCCTGACCCGGGAGGACCTCGAGCACATCATCGTCTTCGGGGCCGAGGGCGAACTGCCCACGAACACCCTGTGGTGGCAGGTGATCGCCGCCCCGCACGTCAACACGCCGCTCTCCGTCGCGTGGAGCCTGGGGGTGAGCCTGGCGGTGCTCGCCGCCTTCCTGCTCCTGGAGCGGCAGTTCGCCACGTGGCTGCTGCCGCTGACCGCCATGGGCGCCATGGCCCTCACCCTGTACGCCGCGCAGCTGGTCCTGCTCTCCACCGAGGTCCACTACAGCAGCCCCCTGCTGTGGTTCCTCGCCTGCCTCGTGGTCTCCGCCCTCGTGGCCCTGGCCTGGCGGCACGCCCTCGGCCGGGGTCCCCTGGAACGGGTCGTGGCCGGCGCCGCGCACGCCACCGCCCGCGCCGTCGCGGACCGGGCGAAGCCCCGCGACCCCGGGCCGCCGCGCACGCCTCTCGGCTAGCGGCGGACGCTCCCGCCACCGGTCCGCGCGCCGCCGGGCGTCACGCCGGGCGCGGAACCGGTGTCACCGGGCGGTCACACGCCCGCCCCATCCGTTACCGTGACAGCAGCGCCGTCCGGCGCCGGCAGGCGGATCGCCCGCGTGCCGTGGACCTCAGGAGGAACCATGCCGAAACCCGTCGTCAGCAAGGCCAGCACCGTCTGGAACGGCGATCTCTTCAGCGGCTCGGGGAGCACCCGCCTGTCCGGCTCGGGCCTGGGCCCGTTCGACGTGGACTGGAAGGCCCGCGCGGAGGAGGGCGCGGGGCCGCGGACGAGCCCCGAGGAGCTCATCGCCTCCGCCCACGCCACCTGCTTCGCCATG
Source organism: Kocuria sediminis (assembly GCF_009735315.1). Classification (NCBI taxonomy): domain Bacteria; kingdom Bacillati; phylum Actinomycetota; class Actinomycetes; order Micrococcales; family Micrococcaceae; genus Kocuria; species Kocuria sediminis. The sequence goes on along the minus strand of NZ_WOGU01000001.1, from coordinate 295,099 downwards.
GCCCTGTCCAACGGACTGGCGCAGAACGACACCCCGCCCACCCGTCTGGACACCGGCGCGGAGGTCACCTTCGTCGCGGGTGAGGGCATCACGGGCATCGTGCTCACCGTGCGGGCGGAGGTCGAGAACCTCTCGGCCGAGGACTTCGCGCGCCTGGCCGACGAGGCCAAGGCCAACTGCCCCGTCTCCCAGGCCCTGTCCGTGGACATCACCCTGGACGCCTCCCTGGCCTGAGCGTGAGGACCCGCCGGGCCGCCACCGGCCCGGCGGGTCCTCGCCCCCCGGTGGCGCACGAGAGCCCGGCCGGGGCCCTCGTGCCGAGGATCAGCGCGGACGGCACGGACCGACGGGCCCGGGCGCGCGGACCCGCGGCGTCACCGCGCACGTCCGTGGCCACGACAGGCGTGGCTCGGGCCCGCGACCGGTGCGGCGGGGGAACGGTCAGCGCGGCTGGGCGGGGTTGAACGGCGTGCCCTGGGACGGCGGGTTGATCGGCGGGCCGGAGGTCTCCGGCGAGACCGGGGACCCCTGGCTGGACGAGGAGACCTCGGGGGCCTCGGTGGGCACCGGTCCGCTGGGCTCGGCGCCCTGGCGCAGCGCCTCGAGCCGGCGCTCGAGGACCTGGACGACGGGCAGCCGGTCCCCGTGCGCGCGCTCGTAGGCGAGCAGCTGCTGCAGGCCGGACTCGTCGAGACCCGTGATCTTCGACCCGAGCACCCCCACGGGCAGGTGGTCGTAGTCGGGCAGCGGGAGGTCGTCGTGCTGAGGGATGTCGTTCACGTCTGCTCCTTCGGCGGTGGGCGCCGGAGAGCCGGCGCCGGTCCTGCGATGTCCTGCCACGGTAGCAGTCGGAGCCCGGACTGTCAGCGTGCTTAGTGGTCGAAGTGCCGGACGGCCGGCCGGGCACGTCCCCCGGAGACGGAGAAGCCCCCCGGACCGTCCGGTCCGGGGGGCTTCTGCTGGTGACCCCAGCGGGATTCGAACCCGCGTTACCGCCGTGAGAGGGCGGCGTACTAGGCCGCTATACGATGGGGCCGCGGCCATCCGGTCGGCGGATTCCCGCTGCCGGACTCGTACACTGTACCAGGTTCCGGGGAGGTCTCCGGACACGTCGGCGCGGAACCGCGCGGCGCCGCCCTGTCCGGGTCCGGACACGGAAGAACCCCCGGACCGTGCAGTCCGGGGGTTCTTCTCGATGTGACCCCAGCGGGATTCGAACCCGCGTTACCGCCGTGAGAGGGCGGCGTACTAGGCCGCTATACGATGGGGCCCTACTGATCGAGCGATCAGCGCTGGGATACCAGGACTCGAACCTAGAATGACGGTACCAGAAACCGTAGTGTTGCCAATTACACCATATCCCACTGTCGTCCCCGGTCCCTGCGGTTTCCCGCACCGACCGGCGCAACGCAAAAGAACTATACCGGCCTTCGGCCGGGGCGGCAAATCCGGGTCACCGGCAGTAGCGCTCCTCGAGCTCCCGGTCGATCCCCCGCCGGCAGGCCACCGCGGCGAGCCCCCGCAGCACGGGCCCCAGCCACCGGTAGACCCCCGGCAGGCTGATGTCGGTCCACTGCATCAGCAGCGCCGTGCGGAGCAGGCTCCTCGGTCTGCCGTCGCGGCGGGTGCGCCCGTCACGGGCGAGCCCGTACAGGGCGACCAGGCCCTTCTCGAAGCAGGCCGGGGCCGGGCGCAGCTCGACGACGAACCGGGCGGGCGCGGAGGCCGGGTTCTTCCACCGGAACAGGTGCTCCTCCGGGACCTCGACCTCGCGGCCGGGCCCGAGGTCCCGCACCACGTGCCCCACCTGGACCCGCAGGGTCCCCTCGAGGACCCGCAGGCGCATCCCGATCCGGCGGTGGTAGTGGGCGAGCACCTCACCGCCGGGCTCCACCTCGACGTGGAGCAGGGCGTGCTCGCCGCCCGTCTCGGCACCGGTGCGCAACCAGGTGACGGTGTCCCGCTGCACCGGGTTGCGGTGCTGCGGACGGCCCGTGCGCATCCGGGTGATCTCTTCGTCGGTCCGGTCCATGGCCATCGCCCCCTGGGTCCAGGCTACGCCGCCGGGCCCTTCCGCGCGCGGCCCGGCCTGGACGACGACGCCGGCCCGGCCCACCGCGTGCGGTGGGCCGGGCCGGCGTCGTCGTGGTCCGGGGCTCAGCCCAGCTGCTCGGCGAGCGCGCGGATCCGGGCGAGGGAGGAGTCCCTGCCGAGGATCTCCAGGGACTCGAACAGCGGCGGGGAGATCCGCCGCCCGGACACGGCGGTGCGGACGGGGCCGAACGCGAGGCGGGGCTTGATGCCCAGCCCGTCGACGATCGCCTCGCGCAGGGCGGTCTCCAGGGCCGGGGCGCGCCAGTCCCCGAGGGGCTCCAGCGCCTCGAGGGCGGCCCGCAGGACGTCGCCGGCGGAGTCCTTGAGCTGCTTGCGGGCGTCGTCGGCGAGCTCGATCTCGTCGTCGGCGGCGAACAGGAAGGACAGCAGCTCGGGGGCCTCCCCGAGCAGGTTCATCCGCTCCTGCACCAGCGGGGCGGCCTGGTCGAGGACGGCGGCCTCGCGCTCGGTGAGGGTCTCCCCCAGCACGCCCGCGGCCTGCAGGTAGGGGACGAGACGGTCGCGGAAGTCGGCGGGCTCGAGCAGGCGCACGTGCGTGCCGTTGATGGCGGTGGCCTTCTTGAGGTCGAAGCGGGCCGGGTTCGCCAGGACGTCGTGGACGTCGAAGTGGGCCACCAGCTGCTCCACGGTGAACACGTCCTCGTCCGCGGACAGGGACCAGCCGAGCAGGGCCAGGTAGTTGAGCAGGCCCTCGGGGACGAAGCCGCTGTCCCTGAGGTGGAACAGGCTGGACTCGGGGTCACGCTTGGAGAGCTTCTTGTTGCCCTCCCCCATGACGTAGGGCAGGTGGCCGTACTCGGGCACGTACGGGGCGACACCGATCTCCACGAGCACGCGGAACAGGGCGATCTGGCGCGGCGTCGAGGAGAGCAGGTCCTCCCCGCGCAGCACGTGGGTGATCTGCATCAGGGCGTCGTCCACGGGGTTGGTGAGGGTGTACAGCGGCTGCCCGTTGGCGCGCACCACCACGTAGTCCGGGATGGACCCGGCCCGGAACACGATCTCGCCGCGGATCATGTCGTGGACCACGATGTCCTCGTCCGGCATCCGCAGCCGCAGCACCGGTTCGCGGCCCTCGGCCCGGTAGGCCGCGACCTGCTCCTCGGTGAGGTCGCGGTCGTAGTTGTCGTAGCCGAGCTTGGGGTCGCGGCCGGCGGCGCGGTGGCGGGCCTCGACCTCCTCCGGGGTCGAGTAGGCCTCGTAGACGGCCCCGTGCGCCAGCAGCTTCGCGGCGACGTCACGGTAGATGTCCAGGCGCTGGGACTGCCGGTAGGGGGCGTGCGGGCCACCGGTCTCCACGCCCTCGTCCCAGTCGATGCCGAGCCAGGCCAGGGCCTCGAGCAGCTGCTGGTAGCTCTCCTCGGAGTCCCGCTGGGTGTCGGTGTCCTCGACGCGGAACACCATCGTCCCGCCGGTGTGGCGGGCGTGGGCCCAGTTGAACAGCGCGGTGCGGATCAGCCCCACGTGCGGGGTGCCGGTCGGGGACGGGCAGAAGCGCACCCGTACGGGCGAGGAGGCGGAGGCGGTGGCCGGGGCGGCGGGCTTTTCGGTCATGGCTCTTTCGGGACGTCGGTGGGTGCGTGGGCGGGTCGGTGCGTGGGTGGGTGCGTGGGGTGTGCGGCCGCGGGCGTCAGCGGCGCAGGACGGTGGGCAGGACCCCGATGCCCTCGACGTCGACCTCGATGCGGTCGCCCTCGTCGACGATGCCGACGCCGGCGGGCGTGCCCGTGAGGATCACGTCGCCGGGCAGGAGGGTGAACGCCTGGGAGACGTAGGAGACGAGGAACGGGACGTCGAAGACCATGTCCCGAGTGCTGCCGTCCTGCTTGGTCTGCCCGTTGACGCGGCTGCGCACGGCCAGCGCGGAGGTGTCGAGGTCGGTCTCGATCCAGGGTCCCAGCGGGCAGGCGCCGTCGAAGCCCTTGGCGCGGGCCCACTGGTTGTCCGTGCGCTGCACGTCGCGGCCGGTGAGGTCGTTGGCGGCGGTGTAGCCGAAGACCACCTCGGGCACGCGCTCCACGGGCACGTCCTTGCACATCCGCCCGATCACCACGGCGAGCTCCGCCTCGTAGGAGACCTCCTCGGTCCACGGGGGCAGGGTCACCGGGTCGCCGGGGCCGGCCACGGAGGTGTTGGGCTTGAAGAACAGCATCGGCGAGGTGGGCAGCTCGTTGCCCAGCTCCGCGGCGTGGTCGGCGTAGTTGCGCCCGACGCACACGATCTTGGAGCGCGGGATCACCGGGGCCAGGAGGCGGACGTCGGCGAGCTGGTGGCGCTGCTCCGTGGGGTGGATCCCGGTGTAGAACGGGTCCCCCGCGAGGACGGTGACCGTCTCCGCGCCGGGCGCGCCCTGCACCGCGCCGAAGTGGATCTCGTTGTCGACGGTGAACCTGGCAATTCGCATGGCCCCAGGCTATCCCACGGCCCGCAGGGCAGCGCGCGGCCCCCTCGGCCGGTCGCCGAGGGGGCCGCGGCGGGTCTCAGACCAGGCGGGTGAGCCAGCCGTGGGGATCCTCCGCCCGGCCGGTCTGGATGTCCAGCAGCTGTTTGCGGATGTCCATGGTGACGGCCCCGGGGCGGGCACCCTCGTCGCCGATGGCCCCCTCCGCGGAGAGGAGCCGGCCGATCGGCGTGATCACGGCCGCGGTCCCGCAGGCGAAGGCCTCGGTGACCGTGCCCGACCGCCAGCCCTCGCGCCACTCCTCGAGGGTGAAGGGGCGCTCCTCGACGGTCATCCCGCGGTCGCGCGCGAGCTGGATGATCGACGTGCGGGTCACGCCCTCCAGGATCGTGCCGGTGAGCTCGGGGGTGACCAGGGTGTCCTCCCCGAGGACGAAGAACACGTTCATCCCGCCCAGCTCCTCGACGGCGTCCCCGCGGTCGCGGTCCAGGAACATCACCTGCTGGCAGCCGTGGGCCTCGCCCTCGATCTGGGCGACCAGCGAGGCCGCGTAGTTGCCGCCGCACTTGGCCGCCCCGGTGCCGCCGCGCCCGGCGCGGGCGTAGTCGCGGGAGAGCCAGATGTCCACCGGCTTCACGGGTCCGCCGAAGTAGTTGCCGGCCGGGGAGGCGATCACCGAGTACAGCACCTGCCGGGACGGGCGCACGCCCAGGAACGCCTCGGTGGCGATCATGAACGGGCGCAGGTACAGGGACTCGCCCTCCCCGTCCGGCACCCACTGCTCGTCCACGGAGACGAGCTCCCGCAGGGAGTCCAGGAACATCTCCTCGGGCAGCTCCGGCAGCGCGAGCCGGCGGGCCGAGCGGTTGAGCCGGGCCGCGTTGGCCTCGGGCCGGAACGTCCACACGGAGCCGTCCGCGTGCCGGTAGGCCTTCAGCCCCTCGAAGATCTCCTGGCCGTAGTGGAGCACCGCGGCGGCGGGGTCGAGCACCAGCGGCCCGTACGGCTCGATCCGCGGGTCGCTCCAGCGCCCCGTGCCCGCGACGACGTCGCCGAACCAGTCGATCTTCACCATGTGGTCCGAGAAGTTCGTGCCGAAGCCCGGGTCGGCGAGGATGGCCGTGCGCACCTCCTCCGGGACCGGGTCCTGGGTCAGGTGGTGGGCGAAGGTGGTGGGCTGAGTGGTCACTGCGTCTCCCTGCGGGGTCGACCCCGTGGCGACCGGCACGCGGGGCGGGCGAATGGTTCGTGCCCCCAGCCTATCCCCGGAGCACGCGGGCGGGAGCGGCTCAGGCCAGCGCGGCGAGCACGCCGTCGCCCACCTGGGCGGTGCTGCGGGCCTCGGTGCCGTGCTCGGCGAGGTCCTGCTGCACGGCGGCCTCGATCCGGGCGGCCTGCTCCGGGAGGCCGAGGTGCTCGAGCATCATGGCGGTCGCCAGGATCGCCGCGACCGGGTTCGCCAGCTGCCGGCCGGCGATGTCCGGCGCGGAGCCGTGCACGGGCTCGAACATCGACGGCGCGGTGCGGTCCGCGTTGATGTTGCCCGCCGGGGCGAGGCCGATGCCACCGGTGACCGCGCCCGCGAGGTCGGTGAGGATGTCGCCGAAGAGGTTGTCGGTGACGATCACGTCGAAGCGCGCCGGGTCGGTGGTGAGGAAGATGGTCGCGGCGTCCACGTGCAGGTAGTCGACCGCGACCTCCGGGAACTCGGCGCCGATCTCCTCGACCAGCCGGGAGTAGAGCCGCCCCGCATGGACCAGGACGTTGTGCTTGTGCACCAGGGTGAGCTTCCGGCGCTCGCGCCGGGCGGCCAGCTCGAAGGCGTAGCGCACCAGCCGGCGCACGCCGTGGGCGGTGTTGAGCGAGACCTCCGTGGCGATCTCGGCGTCCGTGCCGGGGCGCAGCACCCCGCCGTTGCCGGTGTAGGGGCCCTCGGTGCCCTCGCGCACCACCACGAAGTCGATGTCCCCGGGCCGGGCGAGCGGACTGGTGGTGCCCGGGTAGAGCCGGGAGGGGCGCAGGTTCACGTAGTGGTCCAGGGCGAAGCGCATCCGCAGCAGCACGTCCCGCTCGAGGGTCCCGGAGGGCACCCGGCGGTCGCCCGGGGCGGCGCCCACCGCGCCGAAGAGGATGGCGTCGTGGGCGCGCAGCTCCTCCAGCGTCTGATCGGTGAGGGTCTCCCCCGTCGCCAGCCAGTGCTGGGCGCCGAGGCCGAACCGCCGCTTCTCCACGCGCACGCCGGCGGCGGCGGTCACGGCGTCGAGGACCCGCTCCGCCTCGGCCACCACCTCCGGGCCGATGCCGTCGCCGGGCACGACGGCGATCTTCAGGTGGGCGGGGGCTGCTGCGGGAGTCGGCTCGCTCATGCCCTCACCATAGGAGCGCCGGGGCGCGGGCATCCACGTCCCGGACGGACGTCTCACATTCCGGACGGTCCGCCGGGTCAGGCCTGCAGGGCCGCGGGCTCCTCGTAGCGGGGGAACACCGGCGCCGGGGCGGGCAGCGGGGTGCCGGGGACCAGCGGCGTCCCCAGGGCGGTGAAGAGCCGGGCGTCGCCCTCGGCCTGGCCGAGCACGTCGAGCAGCCGGCCGGCCGCCTCCGGCATCACCGGCTGCACGAGCAGCCCCACCGTCCGCACGACCTCGAGGGTCACCCACAGCACCGTGGCCATCCGCTCGGGATCGGTCTTGCGCAGCTTCCACGGCTCCTGCGCCGTGAAGTAGCGGTTGGTCTCGGCGACCACCCGCCAGACGAGCTCCAGGGCCCGGTGGAACTGCTGCTCGTCGAACTCCGCGCGCACCGGATCGTAGAGCCCGGCCGCGGCGTCGAGCATCGCCCGGTCCTCGGCGGTGAGCTCCCCCGGGACCGGGACCCGGCCCTCGCAGTTCTTCGCGACCATCGACAGCGAGCGCTGGGCGAGGTTGCCGAGGTCGTTGGCGAGGTCGGAGTTGATGCGGTTGCGGATCGCGTCGTGCGAGTAGCTGCCGTCCTGGCCGAAGGGCACCTCGCGCAGCAGGAAGAAGCGCAGCTGGTCCAGCCCGTACTCGGCGACCAGGGCGTGCGGGTCGATGACGTTGCCCACGGACTTGGACATCTTCTCGCCCTGGTTGAACAGGAACCCGTGGGCGAAGACCCGGCCGGGCAGGGGCAGCCCGGCGGACATGAGGAACGCCGGCCAGTAGACCGCGTGGAAGCGGGCGATGTCCTTGCCGATCACGTGCGCGTCGGCCGGCCAGTAGCGCCGGAACAGCTCCGAGTCGGTGTCCGGGAAGCCGACCCCGGTGAGGTAGTTGGTCAGCGCGTCCACCCACACGTACATCACGTGGTCCGGGTCGCCGGGCACGGGCACGCCCCAGTCGAAGGTGGTGCGGGAGATCGAGAGGTCCTCCAGGCCCGAGCGCACGAAGGAGGCGACCTCGTTGCGGCGGGTCTCGGGGAACACGAAGCCCTGCTGCTCGTAGAGGGCCAGGAGCCGGTCCTGGTAGGCGGAGAGCCGGAAGAAGTAGGACTCCTCCTCGGTCCAGGTGACCTCCGTGCCGGTGCCGAGCGAGTAGCGCAGCCCGTCCTCGCGCAGCTCGGTCTCGTCCTCGGCGTAGAACGCCTCGTCGCGCACCGAGTACCAGCCGGCGTACTTGCCGAGGTAGATGTCCCCGGCCTCCTCCATGCGCCGCCAGATGGCCGCGGAGGCCGCGTAGTGGTCGGGGTCCGTGGTGCGGATGAAGCGGTCGTAGGAGATGTTCAGCGCGTCGTCCATCTCCCGGAAGCGGGCCGCGTTGCGGTCCGCGAGCTCCCGGGCCGTCAGCCCCTCCTTCTCCGCGGTCTGCTGCATCTTCTGCCCGTGCTCGTCGGTGCCGGTCAGGAAGCGGACGTCGAAGCCGTCCAGCCGCTTGAACCGGGCCATGACGTCGGTCGCGATCACCTCGTAGGCGTGTCCGATGTGCGGGGTGCCGTTGGGGTACGCGATGGCCGTGGTGATGTAGTACGGGGTGCGGTCGGAGGAAGTCACGGTTTCCACTCTACCGACCGCGCGGAGGCTGCGGCGCCCGCCCGCGGGTGCCACGATGGGCGGGACAGCGAGCACCGATCCCACAGGAGGCCACCGTGCGCAGCGAGCTCTTCGCCCAGGACCACTTCGAACGCCAGAGCCAGGAGCGCTGGACCCTGCAGTCCCCGCGGATGCTGCGGGTGGGCCTGGGCCCGGACGTCGTCGCCACGAAGGGGGCCATGATCGCCTACCAGGGGCGGATGGGCTTCCGGCACGAGGGCTCCGGCTCGTTCGGCAAGCTCATGAAGAAGGTGCTGACCAGCGAGGACGCGCCCATGATGCGCGTCTCGGGCGAGGGCGAGGTGTTCTTCGCCCGGCAGGCGCGCAACGTGTTCACCGTGCTGCTGGAGGGCGAGGGCATGACCGTCAGCAGCTCCTCGCTGCTGGCCTTCGACGACACCCTCTCCTGGGACATCCGGCGCGTGGGCGGGGCCGGGCTGATGGCGGGCGGGCTGTTCAACCTGGAGCTCTCCGGCCACGGGGTGCTCGCCCTGTGCTCCGACGGGGCGCCCATGATCCTGGACTGCGCGAGCCAGCCCACCTACGTGGACCCGCAGGCGGCCGTGGCCTGGTCCGCCGGCCTGGTCCCGGGGATCCAGAACGACCTGTCCATGGGCTCCCTGCTGCGCGGCGGCTCCGGCGAGTCCTTCCAGCTGGCCTTCTCCGGCCCCGGCTTCGTCATCGTCCAGCCCTCGGAGGGCGTCCCGCCGGTGCGGCAGGGCTGAGCGGCAGGGCCGAGCGGCCGTCACCGGGGGCGCGGAGCGCCCAGGCGCCCCCGGGTGAGGACGACGACCAGCAGCGCGGCCCCCGCGTAGGTGCCGAGCACCACGAGGTCCACCACGTCCAGCAGCCCGGTGTGCACCGGCTCCGCGGCCAGCAGGACGAGGTGGTCCTGGGCGGGGGTGAAGCTCGCGTGCAGCAGCACGCACAGCAGGACGCTGCCGGTGCGGTTGCGCAGCGGCGTGTAGAAGACGGCCAGGACGAGGGGCACCACGAAGCCCAGGGGGCCGTAGAGCGGCACGTGCCAGACTCCCCACAGCAGGCCCAGCAGCGCCGTGGCGCGCAGCGGTCCCAGCCGCTGCTGCAGGCGAGGCAGCGCGAACCCGCGCCAGCCCGGCTCCTCGAGGCCGCCCCCGAGCACCGCCACGAAGGCGAAGGTCGCCAGGTAGGCGGGCGCCCGGCCGAGGGCCAGGGACCAGTCGATCTCCCGGCCCAGCGCCCCGAGCACCAGGTTGACGACGGCGTACAGCAGCGCGGGCAGCCCCAGCGCCCAGGCCCACCAGCGGGCGGGGACCCGCCACCGCACGATCGCCCGGGCCCAGGGCCGCAGCGGCTCCCCCGCCAGCCAGGTGACCGCCGCCGCCGCCAGGAACGGGCCGAAGCCGCCGAGCACGAGCGTGCCGCCGGCGCCGGCCAGCAGCGGCGCCCAGCAGGCCCAGGACCAGGCGTAGGCCAGGAGGAAGAAGGCGAGCAGCGGGTGGCGGGCCGTCCAGGCGCGCGTCCCGCCGCGGGGCGCAGGTGCGTGCCCGCCGGCCACCGCCATGCGCACCACCCCCGGGATCGACAGGCCCCGCCAGTGCGTCCAGGCTAGCCGCCCCGGGCGCCGGGCAGACGGGAGGGGCCGCGTCCGCCCGGAATGCGTCGAGCGCTCCGGACGGCCGCGGCCCCTCACGGGCTGGCGCGGATCAGCGGGCCGCGGTGCCCTCCACGTAGTCGGCGTCCGGGGAGGTCCAGGCGAAGAGCTTGCGCAGCTCGCGGCCGGTGACCTCGATCGGGTGGGACTCCTCCTTCTCGCGCAGCTTCTTGAACTCGGGGCCGCCCTGGTCCTGGTCCTCGATGAAGCGCTTGGCGAAGGTCCCGTCCTGGATGTCGGCGAGCACGGCCTTCATGTTCTCCTTGACCGCGGGGTTGATCACGCGGGGGCCGGAGACGTAGTCGCCGTACTCGGCGGTGTCGGAGATCGACCAGCGCTGCTTGGCGATGCCGCCCTCCACCATGAGGTCCACGATGAGCTTGAGCTCGTGGAGGACCTCGAAGTAGGCGATCTCCGGCTGGTAGCCGGCCTCGGTGAGGGTCTCGAACCCGTACTGGACGAGGTGGGACATGCCGCCGCACAGCACGGCCTGCTCGCCGAAGAGGTCGGACTCGGTCTCCTCGGTGAAGGTGGTCTTGATGACGCCGGCGCGGGTGCCGCCGATGGCCTTGGCGTAGGACAGGCCCAGCTCGAGGGCCGTGCCGGAGGCGTCCTTCTCGACGGCCACGAGGGCGGGGACGGCGCGGCCGGCCTCGAACTCGCGGCGCACGGTGTGGCCGGGGCCCTTGGGGGCGACCATCACGACGTCGACGCCCTCGGGGGCCTCGATGTAGCCGTAGCGGATGTTGAAGCCGTGGGCGAAGAACAGGGCGTCGCCGTCCTTCAGGTTCGGGGCGATCGACTCGGCGTAGACGTGGCGCTGGACCTGGTCCGGGGTGAGGATCATGATGACGTCGGCTTCCTCGACGGCGTCCGCGACGGTGAGGACGCGCAGCCCCTCGGCCTCGGCCTTCGCGCGGGACTTCGAGCCCTCGGCGAGGCCGATCCGGACGTCCACGCCGGAATCGCGCAGGTTCAGCGCGTGGGCGTGGCCCTGGGAGCCGTAGCCGATGACGGCGACGGAGCGGTCCTGGATGATCGACAGGTCGGCGTCGTCGTCGTAGAAGATCTCTGCCATGGGGGTGTCTCCTTGAAGCATGGATGGGCGCGGCGGAGCCCGCCGCGAGGTGGTTGGGGTGTCTGTGGGCCGGCGCCCGGGGCACCGCCGCCCGGGGGCGTCAGTGGCGCAGGGCGCGGTCGCTCATCGACTTGGGACCACGTCCGAGGGCCAGCGTACCGGCCCGGACGATCTCCCGGACGCCGAACGGCTCCAGGATGTCGAGCAGCGCCCGGAGCTTGTCCGGGGCGCCGGTGGCCTCGATGACGAGCGACTCGGTGGAGACGTCGACAACGGTGGCCCGGAACAGGTCTGCGGCTTGGGTGACCTGCAGACGGGTCGCGGCGTCGGCGCGCACCTTGACCATGATGTGGTCACGCTGCACCGACGAGTCGGTGGTGAGCTCGACGATCTTGATGACGTTGATCAGCTTGTTCAGCTGCTTCGTCACCTGCTCGAGCAGCTCGCCCTCGGCGTCCACCACCACGGTGATGCGGGAGACGCCGTCGAGCTCCGTGGGTCCCACGGCGAGCGAGTCGATGTTGAAGGCGCGGCGGGCGAACAGCCCGGCGACGCGGGTGAGCACGCCGGGCTTGTCCTCGACCAGCACGGAGAGGGTGTGTCGGCTCATGGTCAGTCCTCCTCATCCCAGTCGGGGGTCATGTTGCGGGCGATCTGGATCTGGTCGTTGGACACGCCGGCGGGCACCATCGGCCACACCATCGCGTCCGCGGAGACCACGAAGTCGATCACCACGGGGCGGTCGTTGATCTCGAGGGCCTGGCGGATGACGTCGTCCACGTCCTCGTCCCGGGTGCAGCGCAGGGCGGCGCACCCGTAGGCCTCGGCGAGCTTCACGAAGTCGGGCACCATGATGCTGTCGTGGCCGGTGTTCAGGTCGGTGTTGGAGTACCGGCCGTCGTAGAACAGGGTCTGCCACTGGCGCACCATGCCCAGGGAGGAGTTGTTGATCACGGCCACCTTGATCGGGATGTTGTTGATCGTGCAGGTGGCGAGCTCCTGGTTGGTCATCTGGAAGCAGCCGTCGCCGTCGATCGCCCACACCACGCGGTCCGGCTGGGAGACCTTCGCGCCCATCGCGGCGGGCACGGCGAAGCCCATGGTGCCCAGACCGGCCGAGTTCAGCCACTGGCGGGGTCGCTCGTAGCGCACGAAGTGCGAGCTCCACATCTGGTGCTGGCCCACGCCCGACGCGTAGACGGCCTCGGGGCCGGTCAGGGCGGAGATCCGCTCGATGACGTGCTGCGGGGAGCCCAGCCCGTCGGCGGGCTTCGGGTAGCCGAGCGGATAGGTGGCCTGCAGGCCGCTCAGCGTGGTCCACCACGCGGAGAGGTCCGGCGCGCCGCTGCGCTCGAACTCCTGGCGCACGGCGGCGACCAGGTCCGGGATGATCTCCTTCACGTCGCCCACGATCGGGACATCGGCGGTGCGGTTCTTGGAGATCTCGGCGGGGTCGATGTCGGCGTGGATGATCCGGGCCGTGGGCGCGAAGGTCTCCAGGTGGCCGGTGACCCGGTCGTCGAAGCGCGCCCCCAGCGTCACCAGCAGGTCGGCCTGCTGCATGGCGTAGACGGCCGGGACGGTGCCGTGCATCCCGGGCATCCCGAGGTTCTGCTCGTGGGAGTCGGGGAACACCCCGCGCGCGGTCAGCGTGGTCACCACCGGCGCCCCGGTCAGCTCCGCCAGCTCGGCGAGCTCGGCCGCCGCGCCGGCGCGCATCGTGCCGCCGCCCACGTAGAGCACGGGGCGCTGGGCGGCCGCGACGAGCTTGGCGGCCTCCCGCACCTGCTTGGCGTGCCCGCGGGTCACGGGCCGGTAGCCGGGAAGGTCCATCCGCGGCGGCCAGGAGAACGTCATGGTGTCCTGCTGGGCGTCCTTGGCGATGTCCACGAGCACCGGACCGGGCCGGCCGGTCGACGCGAGGTGGAACGCCTCGGCGAGCACGCGCGGGATGTCCTCGGCCTGCGTCACCAGGTAGGAGTGCTTGGTGATCGGCATCGTCATCCCCACGATGTCGGCCTCCTGGAAGGCGTCGGAGCCGATGACCTTCGACGACACCTGCCCGGTGATGGCGACCATGGGGATGGAGTCCATGTGCGCGTCCGCGATCGCCGTGACGAGGTTCGTCGCCCCGGGGCCGGAGGTCGCGATGCACACGCCCACCCGGCCGGAGGCCAGGGCGTAGCCCTCCGCGGCGTGGCCGGCGCCCTGCTCGTGCCGGACCAGGATGTGGTTGATCTTGTCGGTGTCCATCAGCGGGTCGTAGGTCGGCAGGATGGCGCCGCCGGGCAGGCCGAACACGTCGGTCACCCCGAGCTCCTCCAAGGACCGGATGACGGCCTGGGAGCCGGTCATCCGCATGGGCGGCACGGTGTTGCCGGGCCCGTGGACGGCCGGAGCTGCCGGGACGACGTGCTCGCGGGCTCCCGGAGGCCGGTGGTCGGCGGCGGTGTCCACCCGCTTGGTGGCCATCAGCGCCGGGCTGATCGGCTGTCCCTTGCTCATGTCACTGTCCTTCTGGTGTCGGTGGTTCTGTTCCGATCCCTGCGGTCGCGTCCCCGAGGGCGCCGGGCAAGAAAAAGGGCCCTCGCTGCACCGGGTGGTGCGACAGGGCCCGTGCGCTCGACCGGTCGTCGGCTCAGGCCCCGCGTCCGACGAGGACGCGTACCGTGAGCTTGACGACACCGTGGCTGAGTTGCATGGCTCCATGCTCTGCCGCCCGCCGGGGCGTGTCAATCTTCGGACGGCGCGTCCCACGATGTGAGACAGCGCACGCCACGGTCCTCGCCGCCCGTCCGGGGCGGGCCCTGCCCGACGGCCTGCTGCCTGAGGAGCGGCCGCCGCCCGCGGCGAGCCGGGCCAGGTCCTCGACCGGCACGCGATCGGACCGGGACTGCCGGACAGGCCGGCCGACGGACCCGGTGCGGCCTGGTGCGCCCCAGTGCGCACCGGGCGAAATGGACAAGCCGCGGTGAAGTGGTAGAGTACTTTCTCGTTGCGAGGCGGAGCACGGCGTAAGCCGGGCGGTCCGATTCGGCCCACGGGCCGGGTCGTGCTACTGTTTCTGCCGCAGCACCCGCGCCCCTAGCTCAATTGGCAGAGCAATTGACTCTTAATCAATGGGTTCTCGGTTCGAGTCCGAGGGGGCGCACCACAGCAGAGGCCCTGCCGCGTCAGCACGCGGCAGGGCCTCTCGTCGTTCCCGGGACCGCGCACCGCCCTCGGACCGGACGCCGCCCACCGTCCCGGCCCGGGGCGGCTCCCGCCACCCCCGGACCCGGTCAGGGGCGGGGCGGCCCGGACACGACAGCACCCGGGGCAACGGCTGTGCCCCGGGTGTCCTCGGCCGGACCACGCCCTCGTGGCCCCGCCCGCGCGCGCCAGTGCGGAGGCTGCGGCGTCCGCGTCGCGCCGCTCCCCGGCGGGTGACCGCGGGCGGCAGCGACCGGCTCAGGGCGCGGTGTCGCCCTGGACCACGGTCTCGCGCTCCTCCGCGTCCCCCACCTCGATCTCCGCGGCGGCCGGGGGCGCGCCGGCGGCACCGGCGTCGGTGACGGTCCCGTCGGGCTCCACCCGCAGCTTCCAGCGGGCGCCGCCGAGGGTGGTGATGATGTCGGCCAGGGTGCGGCGCAGGCTCTCGTCGGTGAGCAGGCCGTCCCCGACCAGGTCGTCCTCGAGCTGCGTGGCGGCCTCCAGGATGCGCTGCCCCTCCGGAGTGATCGACACGAGGTGGCTGCGGCGGTCCCGCACGTTCTTGGAGCGGGTGACGTGCCCGTGCAGCTCGAGCCGGTGCAGCGTCTTGCCCATGGTCTGCGCCTGCACCCGGACGCGGTGCGCCAGCTGGGCCTGCGTCATGCTCCCCGCGGTCTGCAGCACGTCGAGGGCCATGACGCCCGCATGGGTGACGCCGAGCGTGGCCAGGCGCTCGTTCCAGGCATGCTCCACGAGACGTGCCGCCGTGGAGAGCAGTCTGTTGGTGGGCCATTGAGTGGTGAAAGGCATGAAAAGCAGTCTACCGACCCGGAACCCGGATTACAGCATCATGCTAAGCAAACTTATGAGCATTTCACGGCGCGTGAACACCAGGACGCCGGAGTGCCCCGGAGAGCTCGCCGGCGGGTCCTCGGCCGACGCCGGTAGTCTTCGTGGTCCGGGCACCGCCTCCGCCGACAGCACAGCACAGCACAGCACAGCACAGCATGATGGAGGAACCGTTCATGGCGGCACGTCTCGAACCCGGCCGGAAGGCCCCCGACTTCACCCTGCCCGACGCGCAGGGCCGGCCCGTCTCGCTCGCCGACCACCGCGGGCGCCGTGTGGTCGTCTACTTCTACCCGAAGGCCTCCACCCCCGGCTGCACCACGCAGGCGTGCGACTTCCGCGACAGCCTGGAGCGCTTCGCCGCGGACGGCTTCGCCGTCGTCGGCATCTCCCCCGACGGCCCGGAGGCGCTGGCCCGGTTCGCCGACGCCGAGTCCCTGACGTTCCCCCTGCTCTCCGACGCCGACCACCGGGTCGCCGAGGCCTACGGGGCCTGGGGCGAGAAGAAGAACTACGGCAAGACCTACGAGGGCCTCGTGCGCTCGACCGTGGTGGTCGGCCCCGAGGGGGACGTGGAGCTCGCGCAGTACAACGTCCGGGCGACGGGACACGTGGCGAAGCTGCGCCGCGACCTCGGACTCGACGCCTGAGGCTAGGATGGGCGGGGGCCCGGACGGGCCCCTCGGCGCGAGTGGTGGAACTGGC
The DNA here is from genome assembly GCF_009735315.1 of Kocuria sediminis. Classification (NCBI taxonomy): domain Bacteria; kingdom Bacillati; phylum Actinomycetota; class Actinomycetes; order Micrococcales; family Micrococcaceae; genus Kocuria; species Kocuria sediminis. The sequence goes on along the minus strand of NZ_WOGU01000001.1, from coordinate 279,081 downwards.
AGACACGCAGGATTTAGGTTCCTGTGCCCTGACCGGCGTGCGGGTTCGAGTCCCGCCTCGCGCACCCCACGGCCCCGCCCGGGGCCCGAGCACGACCCGGCCGACGTCGACCAGCACGGCGGCCTCCACGACCACGACCACCCCGCCGGCCGGACCGGCCGGCCCCGAAGGACCCATGGCGCCCAGGCGAGTCCCCCGCACCGCGGCCGCCCTCGCGCTCTGCGCGGGGCTGCTCGCCGTGAGCGCCTGCGCGCCCGGGGACGGATCGCCCGCCCCCACGGCCTCCCGGTCGGTGCCGCAGGCCACGTTCGTCTTCGCCAACGCGGCCCCGGCGCCCACCCTGGACCCGGCGGCGGCCAGCACCGTGGAGACCTCGCGGATCGCCGCCCAGATGCTGGAGGGCCTGGTGCGGGCCGACCCGTCGACGGGCGAGCCCGTGCCGGCGCTGGCCACCTCCTGGGAGCGCTCGGCGGACGGGCGGTCCTACACCTTCGAGCTGCGCGACGGGGTGCGCTTCCACGACGGCACCGCGCTGGACGCGGACGCGGTCTGCGCGAACTTCGAGCGCTGGGAGTCCCTGGCCGCCGCCGGGCAGCGGACCTCCTTCGCCACGGTCTTCCGCGCCGCCGGCGGCGGGTCCCTGTACGCGGGCTGCACCGTGGAGTCGCCCTCCTCCCTGGTGCTGTCCCTGACCGCCGCGCGCACGTCCGTGCTGCGGGCGCTGACGCAGCCGGCCTTCGGCATCGCCTCCCCGGAGGCGCTGGCGGCCGGCACCCAGGAGACCCACCCCGTGGGGACCGGCCCGTTCCGCTACGAGTCCGGGGACGGCAGCGGCGTGGTGCTCCGCGCCGATCCCGACTACTGGGGGGAGCTCGGGGACATCGGCACCCTCGAGTTCCGCACCGTCGCCGAGCCGGAGCTGCGCTACGTGGCGCTGCGCCTGGGCCAGGTGGACGGCTACGACCAGGTGGGCCTGGACTCCTTCGCCCCGCTGGCCCGGGAGGGCGTCCAGGTCTTCCAGCGGGACCCGTACTCGGTCTCCTACCTGGGCATCAACCAGAACGTGCCCCCGCTCGACGACCCGGACGTGCGGGAGGCGATCGCCTCCGCGGTGGACCGGGGCGCGATCGTGCGCGAGCACTATCCCGACGGCACCCGGGTCGCCGACCAGTTCCTCCCGGCCCGCTTCGCGATGGACGGGACGGACCTGCGGGTGCCGTCCTACAACCCGCAGCGGGCGCGGGAGCTGCTCGCGGAGTCCTCCTACGACGGGGAGCCGCTGCGCTTCTACTACCCGCGCCACACCTCCCGCACGTACATGCAGGAGCCCGAGAAGGTCTACGCCGACATCGCGGCGCAGCTGGTCCGGGCGGGGTTCGTGATCGAGCCCGTGCCGGTGGACTGGACGGACGGGTACGCGCAGCAGGTCCAGGACCCGGAGGGCGACCACGCCCTGCACCTGCTGGGCTGGAACGGCGGCTACCGGGATCCCGACTACTTCATGGGGGCGCTCTTCGGCGGCCCCAGCGGCGAGTTCGGGATCGACAACGCCTCGCTGTTCCGGGCGGTCGACCGGGCGGCGGCCCTGCCCGACGGCGAGGAGCGCACCCGCGCCTACGCGTCGATCAACGACCGCCTCTCCCGGCTGCTGCCGGCCGTCCCGCTGGCCCACCCGATCTCCGCCGTGGCCGTCGACGACTCCGTCACGTCCTTCCCGCTGACCTCCACCGGCTACGAGGAGTTCAACCGGGTCCGCCTCGACCCCGCGCGCTGAGCCCGGCCGCCGAGCACGCCCGGTGTCATTCGGGAATCGTCCGGGCGTGGCGTTAGTCTGAGTCCCGACCACTCACCGGCGCAGCGTCAGCGCCGGGCGTTCTACGGGAGCATCGACTGTGACATCACCTCAGGCAACGGAATCGACCGACGTCCTCCTGATCGGGGGCGGCATCATGAGTGCCACCCTCGGCGTGTTCCTCAAGGAGCTCGAGCCGCAGTGGGACATCACGCTGCTCGAGCGCCTGGACCAGGTGGGCGCGGAGAGCTCCAACGTCTGGAACAACGCCGGCACGGGCCACTCCGCCCTGTGCGAGCTCAACTACGCCCCGCAGGCCGCCGACGGCTCGGTGAACCCGGCCAAGTCCCTGAGCATCAACGAGCAGTTCCAGCTCTCCCGCCAGTTCTGGGCCTCCCTCGTGTCCGAGGGCAAGCTGCAGGACCCCCGCACCTTCATCAACCCCGTGCCGCACATGTCCCTGGTCTTCGGCGACGCGCACAGCGACTACCTGCGGCGCCGCTACGAGGCCCTGAAGCCGAACAAGCTCTTCGAGCGCATGGAGCACACCGAGGACCGCGACAGGATCGCCGGGTGGGCGCCCCTGACCATGCACGGCCGGGGTGCCGGACGGGTGGCCGCCTCCTGGTCCCCGGAGGGCACCGACGTCGACTTCGGCGAGCTGACCCGGCAGCAGGTCGCGCACCTGCAGTCCCGGGGCGGCGAGGTCCGCTACGGCCAGCAGGTCGTGGACCTCGACCGGCAGAGCGACGGCACGTGGGTGGCCGAGGTGAAGAACCGGCTCAACGCCGAGGGCCACCGCCTCATCCGGGCCAAGTTCGTCTTCGTGGGCGCCGGCGGCGGCGCCCTGCCCCTGCTCCAGAAGTCCGGCATCCGCGAGGCCAAGGGCTACGGCGGGTTCCCGGTCTCCGGCCTGTGGCTGCGCAACACCGACGAGAACGTGGCCTCCCAGCACAATGCCAAGGTCTACGGCCAGGCCTCCGTGGGGGCGCCGCCCATGTCCGTGCCGCACCTGGACACCCGGTACGAGCACGGCCGGCGCGCCCTGCTCTTCGGCCCCTACGGCGGCTTCAAGCCGAACTTCCTCAAGCAGGGCTCGTTCCTCGACCTGCCGCTGTCCGTGCGCCCGCACAACCTCTACCCCATGACCCGCGCCGGCCTGGCGAACCTGGACCTCGTGAAGTACCTGCTGAGCGAGCTGGCCAAGACCAAGGGGCAGCGGGTCGAGGCCCTGCAGCAGTTCTACCCGACCGCCGACGGCTCCCAGTGGGAGCTCGTCGAGGCCGGCCAGCGCGTGCAGGTGATGAAGCGGGACAAGGAGAAGGGCGGCGTGCTGCAGTTCGGCACCGAGCTCATCGCCTCCGCCGACGGCTCCATCGCCGGTCTGCTCGGGGCGTCCCCGGGGGCCTCCACGGCCGTGCCCATCATGCTCAACCTGCTGGCCAAGTCCTTCCCGGGGCGGATCTCCGGGTGGGAGGGCCGCCTGAAGGAGCTCATCCCCTCCTACGGCGTCACCCTCAACGACCACCCGCAGCTCGCGGACGAGGTCATGGGCCGCACCGCCCAGGTGCTCGGCATCAACTGACCCGCGCCCGCGCGGCACGCACGCCACGGGCCCCGGACCGTCGGTCCGGGGCCCGTGGCGTGCCCGGGACCGTCCGGTGCCCGGGACCGTCGGGTGCCCGGCACGGGCGGTCCCGGCGACCTGTCGGATTCCGGCGGTACGCTGAGGAGCGCCCGCTCCCGGCCACCCCGGAGCGCCGTCGACCGTCCCTCCCCTAGGAGCACGCGTGTTTCTGCTCGCCCGCGCCTCAATGGCCAACCGCGCCCTGATCGTGCTCATCACGGTCTTCGTGGCCGTCTTCGGCGTGCTCAGCATGCGCTCCATGAAGCAGGAGCTCATCCCCTCCCTGGAGATCCCCGTGATCAGCGTGGTCTCGGTGATGCCGGGATCCTCCGCAGAGGTGGTCGACGAGCAGGTGGGCCGGCCGCTGGAGCGGGCCCTGAACATCGTGGAGGGCCTGGAGAGCTCCACGTCCACCTCGCGCGGCGGGCTGTCCGAGATCCAGCTCGGCTTCGAGTACGGCACCGACCTGGACCGCGCCCGCAACCAGGTGGAGCGGGCGGTGTCCAACGTCGAGGCGCAGCTGCCGGAGGACGTCGAGCCCACGGCCTTCGCCGGGTCCGTCGCGGACTTCCCCATCGTCTTCCTCGCCGTGTCCTCCGACGAGGAGCTCAGCTCCCTGGCCGCGGACCTGGAGCGGCTCACGGTCCCGGACATCCAGAAGATCGAGGGCGTGCGCTCGGCCGAGGTCAGCGGCGCCCCGGAGCAGGTCGTGTCCGTCCTGCCGGACCAGGCGGAGCTCGTCCGCGCCGGGGCCACCCCCGCCGACCTCCGCACCGCGCTGGAGGAGAGCGGCGGGCTCGTGCCGGTGGGCACGGTCGAGGACGGCGCCACGAGCGTCCCCGTCCAGGCCGGCTCCCCGCTGGACTCCCTCGAAGCCGTGCGCAACGTCCCCCTGCCCCGCTCCGAGGACGCGCCCGCGGCCGCCGGGACGACCACCATCGGCGAGGTGGCCACCGTGCAGCTCGCCGACCAGGAGCAGACCTCGATCACCCGCACCAACGGTGAGCCGACCCTCGCCGTGTCCGTCACGAAGACCCCGGACGGGGACACCGTGGGGATCTCGCGGGCCGTGGAGGAGATGGTCCCCGAGCTCGAGGAGGACCTGGGCAACGGCGCGCGGATCACCACCGTCTTCGACCAGGCGCCCTACATCGAGCAGTCCATCGAGGACCTCACCGTGGAGGGCCTGCTGGGCCTGGCCTTCGCCGTCCTCGTCATCCTCGTGTTCCTGGCCTCCCTGCGCTCGACCCTGGTCACGGCGATCTCCATCCCGCTGTCCCTGCTGGCCACGTTCATCGGCATCAGCGCCCTGGGCTACTCGCTCAACCTCCTGACGCTCGCCGCGATCACGCTGTCCGTGGGACGCGTGGTGGACGACTCCATCGTGGTGATCGAGAACATCAAGCGCCACTACGGGACGGTGGACCTGCGCACCGACCCCGCCAACGCGAAGCGCCGGGCCATCCTCACCGCCGTGCGCGAGGTCGCCGGGGCGATCACCGCCTCGACGCTGATCACCGTGGCGGTGTTCGTGCCGATCGCCTTCGTGGGCGACGTGACCGGCGAGCTGTTCCGGCCGTTCGCGCTCACCACGACCATCGCCCTGCTGTCCTCCCTGGTGGTGTCCCTGACGATCGTGCCGGTCCTGGCGTACTGGTTCCTGCGCGATCCGCGCCTGGCCCGGCGCCGCTCCCGCACGGCCCCTGCCCGGACGGCCCCCTGGTCCTCCGCCGGCGCCGAGGCGCCGACCCGTCTCGCCCGCGGCTACCTCCCGGTGCTGCGCGGCACCCAGCGGCACCCGTGGGCGACGCTCGGGGTCAGTGTGCTGGTCCTCGCCGGCACGGCCGCCCTGCTGCCCGTGCTGCCCACGAACCTGCTCGGGGACACGGGACAGAACACGATGACGGTCGAGCAGGACCTCCCGGCCGGGACCGCCCTGGCCGTGACCTCCGAGCAGGCGTCCCGCGCCGAGGAGGTGCTCTCCTCGACCGAGGGCATCGAGGACGTCCAGGTCACCATGGGCACCGGCGGCGGCTTCTCCGCGTTCATGCCCGGCAGCGGCAGCAACAGCGCCACCTTCTCCGTCACGACGGACGCCGAGGTCGACCAGCAGCAGCTGCGCCGCACCGTGGGCGAGGAGCTCGACGCCCTGGACGGCGCCGGCGACTTCTCCGTGCAGGGCGCCCAGGGGTTCACCAGCAGCGACGTGGAGATCACCGTCAGCGCCCCGGACCAGGACACGCTGGCCGCGGCCGACGACGCCGTCGTGGAGGCCATGCGCGGCATCGACTCCGCCGGGCAGGTGACGAGCAACCTGGCCGCGACCCAGCCCACCGTGGTCGTGACGGTCGACCGGGCCGCCGCCGCCGAGCGCGGGCTGACCGAGGAGCAGGTCACCGGGGCGCTGGCCGGAACGGTCAACCCCGTCCCGGCCGGGTCCATCGACCTGGACGCCGACTCCGTGGCCGTGACCATCGGCGAGGGCCGCGCCGTGGAGGACGTCGAGGCCCTGCGCGCCCTGCCGGTGCCCACGGCCGGCGGGGTGGCTCGCCTCGACGACCTGGCCGAGGTCGAGGAGACCCTCACCGTCGAGACCATCACCTCGAGCCGTGACCAGCGCACCGCGACCGTGGCCGTCACCCCGGCGGGTGCCGACCTCGGCGCCACGAGCGCCGCGGTCCAGGAGGCCCTCGCCGGGCTCGACCTCCCGCAGGGCGCGGCGGCCGAGCTCGGCGGGGCCGCCACCGAGCAGCAGACGACCTTCCGCCAGCTGGGCCTCGCGGTGCTCGCGGCCATCGCCATCGTCTACGTGATCCTCGTGGCGACGTTCAAGTCCCTGGTCCAGCCCCTGATCCTGCTGGTCTCGATCCCCTTCGCGGCCACGGGCGCGGTGCTCGCGCTGCTCGCCTCCGCGGTGCCCCTGGGCCTGGCCTCGCTGGTGGGCGTGCTCATGCTGGTGGGGATCGTGGTGACCAACGCGGTCGTGCTGATCGACCTCATCAACCAGTACCGGGGGCGGGAGCACGGCATGGCGCTGGAGGACGCCATCGAGCGGGGCGCGACCCGCCGCCTGCGCCCCATCGTGATGACCGCGCTGGCCACCATCCTGGCGATGACGCCCATGGCGCTCGGGGTCACGGGTCGGGGAAGCTTCATCTCCCAGCCCCTGGCCGTGGTGGTCATCGGCGGGCTCATCTCCTCGACCCTGCTGACCCTGGTGCTCGTCCCGGTGCTCTACCGGCTCGTGGAGGCCCGCAAGGAGGAGCGCCACCGGCGCCGGGAGGAGCGGATCGCGGCGCTGACCGGCGCATGACACCTGCGCTCTTTCGTGGACATTTGCGTTTGGGAATACCGGTGTCCGCACACAGCCAGCACGGCCGCCCGCGGAGGCCGCCACGCCATCGTCCCTGGTCACGGCGGACGAGGCGGGCGGTCCCCGGGTGGGCTCCGCCCGGCCCCGGCAGGGGGACCCCCGAAAGGGGGACACTCCCGCCCGGTCCGGCCATGTAACCCGGTCGTAGCATTAACGTGTGCCCCGCAGAGAAACAGACCGTGTGCAGAACAGCGCCGACGCCTGGGAGGCCCTCTTCAGGGCCCAGGTGACGGTCATGCGGCGCCTCCAGCGCCAACCCGAGTTCGCGGAGCTCTCGGCCCGCGAGTACGACGTCCTGTTCAACCTGTCGCGCTCCGACGAGTCGGGGATGCGGCTCAACGAGCTCAACGAGTACGTGCTGCTCACCCAGTCCAGCCTCAGCCGGATGCTCGAACGCCTGGAGCTCAAGGGGCTGGTGCACCGGTGGCAGGACCCCCAGGACCTGCGGGGCCTGCGGATCCGGCTGACGGACACGGGCCGGGCCATGCAGGCGCAGATCGCCGAGCAGTTCCGGGTGCACGTGCACGAGCTGATGTCCGCCGGGCTCGACCCGGAGGAGCTGCGCATCCTCACCCGGCTGGCCGACCGCCTGCGGGAGGCCGTCAACTCCCTCTGAGCGGGCCGGCCCGCTCAGGCGGGCAGCGGGAGGACGACCCGGGCCCCGGGGTCCTCGGGCGCGCCGGCGGTGGACTCCGCCGCGATCCGCATCTCCCCCAGCGCGATCCGCCCCTGCAGGGTGGTCAGGAACGCGGTCTCCGAGGCGTCGGCGCCGGTGGCGATCCGCACGAACTGCGACCGGGGAGCCAGTCCGGTGGCGTCCAGGGTGTACCATGCGCCGTCGTGCCACGCCTCGACCACGGCGTGGAAGTCCATGGGGGACAGCCCGGGAGCGTAGACGGACACCAGCCGCGCCGGCACCCCGAGGGACCGCAGCAGGGTGATGAGCAGGTGGGCGTAGTCGCGGCAGACGCCCTGGCGGGTCAGGTACGTGTGCACGGCGGTGTCCGTGGCCGTCGAGGAGCCCGCCACGTACTCCAGGTTCTCGTGCACCCAGTCCCGCACCCGCTGCAGCGTCGCGTAGCCACCGCCGCGGGCCCCCGGGAACAGGGCGTCGGCGGTGCCGGTCATCTCGTCGGACGGGCAGAAGCGGCTCGGGCGGGTGTAGCGGACCACGTCCACGGACTCCGCGGCCGGCGGCGGGCCGCCGGCGCCGTCCAGGACCAGCTCGTAGGAGACGGTGCACTGCGTCCCGCCCGGCACGCGGGCCAGGTGCAGCCGGGTGCCGTGCAGGTCCTCGGCCGGCTCCAGGGGCAGGGGCTCGCCGTCCACGCGCAGCCGCAGGCGCTCCCCGGGGTGCGGGCCGCCGCCCAGGCGGGCGGCGGCGAGCGAGAACACCGCCAGGTGATCGGTCTCGGCCGCGAAGTCGACCTCCGCGGAGACGGTGCGCCGGGTGGTGGGCACGATGGGCCTCCTGATCAGGTGGGATGTCGGCCGGACCCGCGGCCCGCCCGGACCATTGTCGCCCACGACACCGATCATCAGTACACTGATGCACGAGACCTCCCCCACACGCCCCCGCCGCCGGACGGAGCCCAGGCACCGCGCCCGGGGGCCACGACCGAAGGACGTGCACGATGGCACAGGACACGACCCAGGACAGCCGGTCCAAGGAGCAGACGGCGCCCGACCCCGAGGACCCGCGCAAGCCGGACAGCCCGACCGAGATCACCAAGCCCGCATGGGGCTACGTCTTCAAGCGCGCCCTCTCGGAGTTCTCCAAGGACGACTGCACCGACCTCGCCGCGTCGCTGACGTACTTCGCGGTGCTCTCCCTCTTCCCCGCCCTGCTCGCACTCGTCTCCCTGCTCGGGGTGTTCGGCCAGGGCGAGGCGACCACGAACGCCATCACCACCTGGCTCGGCCAGTACGCCCCGGCGGAGGTGACCGATCTGCTCGCCGGGCCGATCAACAACCTGACCACGCAGACCGGCGCCGGGCTCGCCCTGATCACCGGTATCCTCGGCGCCCTGTGGACCGCCTCCGGCTACACCGGGGCCTTCGGCCGGGCGCTGAACCGGATCTACGAGGTGGAGGAGGGCCGCCCCGTCTGGAAGCTGCGGCCCATGAACATCGTCGTCACCCTGACCCTGGTGATCATCGTGGCCGTCATCCTCGTGGCGCTGGTCATCTCCGGCGACATCGCCCGGGCCGTGGGCGACCTGGTCGGGCTCGGCGAGACCGCCGTGACGGTGTGGAACATCGCCAAGTGGCCGGCCGTCGTCGCCCTGGCGGTCCTGCTGCTGGCCGTGCTCTACTACTTCACGCCGAACGTGGAGCAGCCGAAGTTCCGCTGGATCAGCCTCGGCTCGCTGGTGGCGCTGGTCATCGCCGCCGTCGCCGTGGCCGCGTTCTCCTTCTACGTCAGCAACTTCTCCTCCTACAACGCGACCTACGGCATCATCGGCTCGGTCATCGCCCTGCTGCTCGGGCTGTGGATCGTCAACAACGTGCTGCTGCTGGGCGCGGAGATCGACGCCGAGGTGGAGCGCGGCCGCCAGCTCCAGGGCGGGATCAAGGCCGAGGAGACCATCCAGCTCCCGCCCCGAGACACCCGCCAGGTCGCGAAGAAGGAGAAGAAGGAGGAGAAGCTCGTCGACCAGGGCCGCAAGCTGCGCCTGGAGCACGAGCACCTGGACTACTCCTCCGACCGCTCCACCTCCTGATCCGGCAGACCGCACCGCGGAGCTCCTAGGGCTCCGCGGACTCCGCAGCGGCGGCACCGTGGCTCGACACCACGGGGTCGCCGCTGCGGCGTTCCCGGGGCCGCACCGCGGCCCCGGTGCGCCCGGGGCGTCCTTCCCTAGACTGGGGAGCAGGGTTCCGGACCGGAACCGCCACGTCGTCCGCAGAAAGGACCATTCCCCATGCACGAGGTCAGAGGAGTCGTCGTCAAGGCGAAGAACGAGCCGGCCACCCTGGAGACGATCCTGGTGCCGGACCCGGGGCCCGGGGAGGCACTGGTGGACGTGCTCACCTGCGGGGTGTGCCAGACGGACCTGCACTACAAGGTCGGCGCGGTGGGCGAGGACTTCCCCTACCTGCTGGGCCACGAGGCCTCCGGGATCGTCTCCGCGGTCGGGGAGGGGGTCACCGAGGTCGCCGTGGGCGATGCCGTGATCCTGAACTGGCGGGCGGTGTGCGGACAGTGCCGCGCCTGCAAGAAGGGCCAGCCCTGGTACTGCTTCAACACCCACAACGCCGTCCAGAAGATGACCCTGGCCGACGGCACCGAGCTCTCCCCCGCCCTGGGCATCGGCGCGTTCGCCGAGAAGACCCTGGTCGCGGCCGGGCAGTGCACCAAGATCGAGGCCGAGCTCGCACCCCACCAGTACGCCGCGGTCGGCCTGCTCGGCTGCGGGGTGATGGCCGGCATCGGCGCGGTGCTCAACACCGCCGCCGTCCAGCGCGGGGAGTCCGTGGCCGTGATCGGCTGCGGCGGGGTCGGCACCGCGGCGGTCGCCGGGGCCGCCCTGGCCGGGGCGACCACGATCATCGCCGTGGACCTCGACGACGAGAAGCTCGCCCAGGCCCGGTCCTTCGGGGCCACCCACACCGTCAACTCCCGCACCCAGGACCCGGTGGAGGCCGTCAAGGCGCTCACGGGCGGGTTCGGCGCCGACGTGGTGATCGACGCGGTGGGCATCGCCCCGACCTTCAAGCAGGCGTTCGAGGCCCGCGACCTGGCCGGCCGCATGGTGCTGGTCGGGGTCCCCGATCCCGGGACGACCTGGGAGATCCCGTTGGACCAGGTGTTCGGGCGCGGCGGGTCCATCAAGTCCGCCTGGTACGGGGACACCCTCCCCTCCCGGGACTTCCCGATGCTGGTGGACCAGTACCGGGCCGGCCGGCTGGACCTGGACGGGTTCGTCACCGAGCGGATCGGCATCGACCAGGTGGAGCCGGCCTTCGAGAAGATGACCGCCGGCAAGGTCCTGCGCTCCGTCGTCGAGATCGCCCCGGCCCCGGGCACGGAGGCCACCCGATGAGCGCCCCCGGCCCCACTCCCGGCTCCGCGTCCGGAGCGTCCGCGCCCGATCCGGCCGCCCCGGCCGTCGACGGCGACGCCCTGCCCGACACCGGGCGCGCGCACCCCGACGACTCCGGTGCGGTGCCCGCACGCCCCGCCGCCGGGCAGGCGCGGGTGGAGCGGCTGGTCACCGCCGGCACGTTCTCCCTGGACGGCGGCACCTGGGAGGTGGAGAACAACGTGTGGATCGTCGGCGACGACGACGCGTGCGTGGTGATCGACCCCGCCCACGACCCGCAGAAGGTCGTGGAGGCCGTGGCCGGGCGACGGGTCGTCGCCATCCTGCTCACGCACGCCCACGACGACCACATCCGGGCCGTGAAGGAGGTCGCCGGACAGGTGGGGGCGGACATCCACCTGCACCCGGACGACACCGTGCTGTGGGAGCAGGTCTACCCGCACACCGCCTTCGACGCCGAGCTCGCCGACGGACAGGAGTTCGCCGTCGGCGGCGTGACCCTGACGGTGCTGCACACCCCCGGGCACTCCCCCGGCTCGGTGTGCTTCTCCGCCCCGGCGCTGGACGGGTCCGGTGTCCTCTTCTCCGGGGACACCCTGTTCCAGGGCGGGCCCGGGGCCACCGGGCGCTCCTACAGCGACTTCGACACGATCATCGGCTCGATCCGCGAGCGGCTGCTCACCCTCCCGCCGGAGACCCAGGTGCTGACCGGGCACGGGGATCCCACCACGATCGGGGCCGAGGCCCCGCACCTGCAGGAGTGGATCGACCGCGGCCACTGAGCCGCCCGTTCCGCCGGGCCCGGTGGCCGGGCCCGGCGGGACTCACGCGTCGTCGAGGAGGGTGCGCCGCCACCGGTGGACGAAGCCCAGGGCCCCGGCGAGCAACAGGGCCGCGGAGCCGACGGGCACCAGGGCCGCGGTGCGGTAGCCCCAGGTCTCCCCGAGCCACCCGGAGAGCACGAGTCCCACGGTCAGCCCCACGCTCATCGCCGCGGTCATCACCGTGGTGAGGGCCGTGACCCGCGAGCTCGGCGCCACGAGCCGGGCGAGCTCGTAGACGGCCACCAGGCACGGACCGGTGGTCAGTCCGGCCAGCGCCAGGGCGAGCACCATGCCCACGGAGTCGTCCGGGACCGTCAGCAGCATCGAGGCCAAAACCGCTCCCGACGCCGCCCCCACCCAGCGGTTCCACAGCCGCAGCTCCTCCGTGCGGGCGGAGGCGAACACCGCCGCGACGGCCGAGGTCAGCCCCGTGACCGCGTACAGCCAGGCCACCGAGATCACCGCGTCCACGGAGATCGCGAAGACGACGACGGAGCCCAGGATCGATCCCAGCAGGGCGCCCAGCGCCCCCATGCCCGCCACCGGGAGCAGGCGCAGCTGCGCGGTCCGGCGGCGCCGGAGCCGGGCCGCCCGGGTGAGCCCGGCGGCGGCCGGGGCGCGGAAGCGGATGAGCCGACGCGGCAGCCGCGCCGAGCAGTGCAGGAGGAACACGGTGGTGCCGGCCAGGGTGAGGGCCGCCGAGAGCGCCAGCACGGCGGCCGGCCCGAGCGTCACGGCCACGAGCCCGGTGACCACGGCGGCCAGGACGGTCGCCAGGGAGTCCATCACGCTCTCGTGGCGCAGCGCCGTGTCGAAGAGGTCCTGCCGGTCGTCCCGGCCGAGCAGCGACCACCAGCGCAGCCGGCAGACCACACCCATCTGCGGCAGGACCAGCCCGGCGAGCAGGCACGGCAGGACCAGCCGGACGGGGTTGGGATCGGGGGCGGCGGAGGCCCCCGGCAGCAGCCGGACCAGCCACCAGACCGCCACCGGGTTCGCCAGCGTGAGCAGGACGAGGCCGAGCTGGCGCCCCCGCCAGGAGGCGGCCGCCCCCATGGCCAGCCCGCACACGGCCGAGCCGAGGGTCACGGCCCCGGCGCACAGCGTGCCGAGGGCCGGCGACCCGGAGATCAGGGCCACCGTGGTGAGCACGCCCAGCGGCACCATGGTCTGGGGCAGGCGCACCAGCAGGGTCAGCACCGGGTAGAGCGCGCCGCTGACGGCGGCGAGCTCGCGGGAGTCGGCCAGCGGCGAACGGCTGGCCATGCTGATCCCGCCGAGCGGTTCGGGGGCGCGCGTGCTGCTCACGAGGGTGGTCCCGTTCCTTCCGGTGGGGGCCGGGGCACGCACCAGCCTAGCCACGGCCCCGGTCGATGACGGAAAGCGTCGGCCCCGCGGGCCGCTCCCGGCGTCCCCCGGCGCGGGCCGGGGGACGCCGGGAGCGGCCCGCGCCGGGGCGGCCGGCCGCGTCCGCGGCTCAGGCCGAGGGGTCCCGGTGAGCTCCCCGGCGGGCGGGATCCGCGGAGGGGTCCTGCACGGTGCCGTCCTGCACGGTGTCGTCATGCACGGTGCCGGCGTGAACGGTGCCGGCGTGGGCGGCGGTGTCCGCCGCCGTGCCGGCCCGCGGGCGCCGGAGGCCGGCCGCGCGGTGGGCGAGCCCGGCCACGAGGCCGCCGAGCAGGGGCGCCACCCAGAAGAGCCACAGCTGCCCGAGGTGGGACGAGCCCGCGACCACGGCGGCGCCGGTGGAGCGGGCGGGGTTCAGCGAGCCGCCGTCGAACGGGGCGGTGACCGTCAGCAGGAAGGCCAGCGCCGCGGCCATCGCGACCGGGGCCAGCACGGCGTTGGCCCGGGGCGCGGTGGAGCCGAGCACCACGAGGGCGAGCAGGGCGGTGGCGACGAACTCGACCAGCAGGACCGTGGTCCATCCCGCCTGCGAGGCGGAGTTCGCCCCGAAGCCGTTGGAGATCCCCCCGATCACCTGGGCGGTGGTGGCGGAGTCCAGCAGGGTCATCAGCACCGCCCACAGCACGCCGGCGGCGGTCAGGGCGCCCAGCACCTGGGCCACCACGTAGCCGATCGCGGAGCCCGGAGCGGTCCGGCCCGCGACCACGGCGGCCAGCGTCACAGCCGGGTTGAAGTGGCCGCCGGAGACGTGCCCGAAGGCCACGACCGCGGCGAGCAGGCCGAGGCCGAAGCCCAGCGCGGAGTCGATGACCTCGGTGGCGAACATGCCGGTGCCCAGCCCGGCGAAGACGAGCAGCGCCGTGCCCGCGAACTCCGCGGCCCAACGCGCCGGGGCGGAGGGGTCGTCCTGCCCGGTGGCCGGTGCCGGGTCCTTGCGCGCGGCCGCGGGCACCGGGGCCGCGAGGCCGGTGGGCTCGGAGTCGCGCCGGCCGGCGAGGACGGCGGCGTCGGCGCGGTCCTCGGGACCGGCTCCCGGGCGGGAGCCGGGGAGGGTGCCTGTGGAAGCGCCTGTGCTGCCGTGGGCGGGTTCCTCGGCGCCGGGGCGCACGGCGCTCGTGCGGACGTTCTCGGTCATCGGGTTCTCCTGGGGGGTCGGGTCGACACGGACGGGGCGCCGTGGCGGTCGGGGCGGCGGACGCCCGTGCCATGGAACCACAGGCCACCTGAAAGAGCGGTGAGACACCGCCGCGCGGCCCCGGACCGCACTGCGGGACGGCACGGCCCGGCGGCACGGCCCGACTACACTGACCGCATGCCTGGACCCCTCCTCCGCCCCGACGCCGGCCACGATCCCGCCCGCCCCGAGTACGCCGACTCCGTGCGCGCCGCCCTGCTGGGCGGGGCCCTGGGGGACGCGATCGGCTACCGGGCCGGTGCGGACGCCGAGCAGACCGGTGCTGACGGCGGCGCCGAGCAGCTGCTGATCTCCGACGACACGCAGCTGACCCTCTACACGCTGGACGCCCTCCTGGAGGTCGTGGAGTGGGCCAACGACGGTCAGCCCGCCGACGAGACCGCCTGCCTGTGGCTGGCCTACCTGCGCTGGCTGCGCACCCAGGGGGTGCCCCACCCGGCGGAGGCGCCGCGTCCCCTGCCGCGCCGGCTCGACGAGCACGAGGTCCTGCACGCCGTCCGGAACCCGGCCCGCACGGTGCTGGAGGCCCTGCGGAGCGGGCGGATGGGCGAGGTGGAGCGCCCGCTGCTGCCGGAGGCCGAGGACGCCGCGGCCGTGCTGCGCTCCGCCCCCTTCGGCCTGCTGCCCCACGTGGGGTGGCGCACGCTCGCGCCGCTGGCGATCAACGGCGCGGCCCTCACGCACGGGCACCCCGAGGCGCAGACCGCCGCGGCGGTCTACGGCTTCACCGTCCACGCCGCCGTCCGGGCCCGCCGGGAGGGGACGGCACGGCCGGTCGCCGCCGCCGTCGCGGCCGCCCGCGAGACCGCCGCGCACCTCACCCGCCCGGTCGCCGAGACCCTCGCCCGGCTCGACGACGCCGTGCGCGCCGCCGGCGCCGAGGACCCCGGGGCGCTGACCGACGGGCGCCCCGGGGTCCCCGGCACGGCATCGACGGCGCCCGTGGTCCTGGCGGCGGGGCTCTGGGCGGCCCTCCGCGCCGAGGCCGAGGACCCGGCAGCCGCGGAGCCGCGGTCGGTGTTCCGCCGCGCGGTGGGGCTGGGCACGGCCTCCGGCGCCGCCCCGGAGGGCACCGGGTCGATCGCCGGCGCCGTCACGGCCGCTGCGCTCGGCACGGCCGCCCTGCCCCCCGAGTGGCTGGCCCTGCTGGACGCCCGGGACGCGGTGGCCGATGCGGCCGAGCGCTGGCTCAGGGAAGTCGGGGCGCCAGGCGCCTGACGCTCAGGCCGCAGCCGGCGAGCAGCGCCCCGACCGTGCCCGCCCCGGAGCGCCGGACGAGGTCCACCACGATCCCGGCGCAGGCCCGGGCGTCCTCGAGGGCGTCGTGGTGGCGCTCCAGGGGGACGCCGGCCGCCTCTGCGGCCCGCGGCAGCGCGTAGGACGGCAGGTCGTAGCCGCGCCGGGCCAGCGCCAGGCTGCACGCGTACGCCAGCGGGGCGTGCCGGGTGCCCGTCTCCGCGCAGGCCGCCCGGATCACGCCCATGTCGAAGGCCGCGTTGTGCGCCACGACCAGCTCGTCGGCGTCGTCGGCGAGGATCCAGTCCTCGATCCGGGGCCACAGCTCGTCGAAGACCGGGTGGTCGGCGACGGTGCGCTCGGTGATCCCGTGGATGCGGACGTTGCCGGGGTCGAAGGCCGCCCGCGTGCGCGGGGGCCGCATGTACGCGGAGCGCTCCTCCACCACCACCCCGCCGCGGACCCGGACCAGCCCCACCGCGCACGGCGAGCCGATGAAGCGGTTGGCGGTCTCGAAGTCGATCGCGGTGAAGTCGAGGGAGGACGGGGCCGCCGAGGGCCCGGCGCTGGTCGTCCCGCGCGTCGGCCGGAGAGCCGCGGCGGGGGACGGTGCGGGGGTGACGATGTCGGTGTCGGGGGAAGCGGGGAACGGCACCGGAACAGCCTACTGCCCCGGCTCAGGCGTGGACGCCGCGCAGGTGGGTCTCGATCCACTCGTCCGCCCGGGCGATGGCCTGGTTGACCTGGGCGGTGTCGAGCTCGTGGTGCATGGCGTACGCGACCGCCTGCAGCGGGAAGGTGCGGGCGTGCAGCCGGGCCCGCTCGTAGACCGGCTCGGACACGGCGGCCCGCAGCACGTCCCAGCCGTACCACAGCCCGAGGGACGCGGCGTCGTGCGCGGGGTCGTAGAGACAGGCGTGGTCCCAGTCGATGATGCCGGTGAGCTCCTCCCCGTCCCAGAGCATGTTGTGCCCCATCAGGTCCCCGTGCACCAGGGAGGGGGTCACGGTGGGCAGCGCCGCGAGCTCGGCCACGGCCTGCAGGGCCGCCTCCTGGTTGCGGGGCAGCAGCCGCGGGATGACCTCGTCGAGGAGCACGTGCCGGCGGCGGTGCCCGCCCCAGTGCTGGCCGGGCCGGTCCAGGTACGGGGCGAAGCCGGAGGCGTCGACCTCCGCGAGCTCGGTCAGCACCCGGTGCAGCACGGCCGGGTCACCGTGCCCGGGCGGGTGCGGCAGCCCGGGGAGCCAGGTCAGCCCCACCCCGGTGTAGCCGTTCGCGACCACCACGCCCGTCAGCGGCCGCGGGATCGCGAAGGAGAAGCGGGGCAGCCGGCGCAGGACCTCCGTGCGCCGCTCCACCTGCTCGCAGACGGTGGGGTTCTTGGCGATCCGCACCGAGATGACGTGGCCCACGTTCACCACCACGTGCGCGGAGCCGCCGGCGTGGACCTCCCACTCGCTGCGCGCCACGCGCATGCCCGCCTCGGCCAGGACGGCCTCGACGGCGCCGGCGAAGGGAAGGTGCTGGAGCGACGACCAGGGCATGGGCTGTCTTCTCGGTCCGGGCGGGCTCAGCCGGGGACGGTGCCGGAGTCCGCGCCGAGCGCGGCCAGGAGGTGCGGGAGCAGGGCGGTCATGGCCCGGCCCCGGTGGCTGACGGCGTTCTTCTCCGCGCGGGTGAGCTGGGCCACGGAGCGGTCGGAGCCCTCGGGCAGCAGGACGGGGTCGTAGCCGAAGCCGCCCTCCCCCACGGGCTCCCGCAGCAGCGTGCCGCGCAGCGTCCCGGTCTCCACGTGCTCCCGCCCGTCGGGGGTCGCGAGGGCCGCGGCGCACACGAACTCGGCGCCGCGGTGGGCGTCGGGGATGTCGGCGAGCTGGTCGAGCAGCAGCCGCAGGTTCGCGGCGTCGTCGCCGTGCCGGCCGGACCACCGCGCCGAGAAGATCCCGGGGGCGCCGTGGAGGACGTCCACGGCCAGCCCGGAGTCGTCGGCCACGGCGATCAGTCCCGTGGCGGCGGCCGCGGAGCGGGCCTTGAGCAGGGCGTTGGCCGCGAAGGTGGTGCCGTCCTCGACGACGTCGGGGGCGCCCGCGGCGGCGGCGTCCACCACGAGCCGCTGCACGTCCGCCCCGGGCAGCGCGGCCGCGATCATCTCCCGCAGCTCGGTCAGCTTGCCGGCGTTGTGGGTGGCCAGCACCACGCGGGCGCCGTCGTGCTCAGGCACCGTCGCCCTCCCGCAGCGTCTCCACCTGGATCTGGGTCAGCTGGGCGCAGCCGGCGAGCGCGAGGTCCAGCAGGGCGTCGAGCTCGGCGCGGTCGAACGGTGCGCCCTCGGCGGTGCCCTGCACCTCCACGAAGTCGCCGGAGCCGGTGACGACCACGTTCATGTCGGTCTCGGCGCGCACGTCCTCCACGTAGGGGAGGTCCAGCATCGGCACCCCGTCGATGATCCCGACGGACACGGCGGCGACGGTGTCGGTCAGCGGCTGGGCGCGCCGGGCGATCAGCCCCTCGGCGCGGGCCCAGTTCACCGCCTCGGCCAGTGCCACGTAGGCGCCGGTGATCGCGGCCGTGCGGGTGCCGCCGTCGGCCTGGAGGACGTCGCAGTCGAGGACCACGGTGTTCTCCCCCAGGGCGGAGAGGTCGATCACCGAGCGCAGGGACCGGCCGATGAGCCGGGAGATCTCGTGGGTGCGCCCGCCGATCTTGCCCTTGACGGACTCCCGGGCGGAGCGGGTGGAGGTGGCGCGCGGGAGCATGGCGTACTCGGCGGTCACCCAGCCGCGCCCCTCCCCCTTCAGCCAGCGCGGGACGCCCTCCGTGACGGAGGCGGTGCACAGCACCCGGGTGCTGCCGAACTCGATGAGCGCGGAGCCCTCCGCCTGCTGGGACCAGCCGCGGGTGATGGTGATGGGCCGCAGCTCGTCGGGCGAGCGGCCGTCCGCCCGGGTCGCCCCCGGGGTCGAGGAGGCCTGCGCGGTCGTGTCGACGGGGGTTTCCATGGGCCCCACCTTACTCCTCGGTCCGGGCCGGGAGGTCCCGTCCGGGGCGCCGGGGGTCACGGGCCGACGGCGGCGGCGGGGCGGCCGCTGCTGTGCCGGACGATGCGGTAGGTGTAGGCCGGCTCGGCCAGGCCGATGGGCCCGTCGAAGACCTCCTCGGCCTCCTCGACGGCCCGCGTCGGCGAGTTCCAGACGGGCAGGTGGGTCAGCAGCAGCTTGCGCGCGCCGGCGTCCCGGGCCGCCTCGCCGGCGCGCCGGCCGGTGAGGTGGATGCCGCGCAGGGCGTCGTCGCGGCCCTCGTGGTAGGCGGCCTCGCACAGGAACACGTCGGCGTCGTGGGCGGCGCGCACGAGGCCTGCGCAGGCGTCGGTGTCCCCGGAGTAGGTCAGCGTGCTGGGCCCCATCACCCCGTCGTAGTCCAGGCGCAGGGCGTAGGGCTCGGGGATGGGGTGCTCCACCAGGTAGGGCGTGACCGTGAACGGCCCGATCCGCACGGGCTGCTCGGGCACCCAGGAGTGGAACTCGAACTCCCCGTGCATGCCCGGGTCGAGCGGCAGGCCGTGGGTGCCGCTGAGGTAGTCGTGGATCCCGGTGGGCCCCCACAGCGGGATCCGGGCCCCGCCCCAGCCCCGCGGGTCCCACTTGACGGCCACGTGCAGCCCGGCGAGGTCGATGCAGTGGTCCGGGTGCAGGTGGCTGACCAGCACGGCGTCGATGTCGTGCAGGTCCAGGTGCCGCTGGAGCACGCCCAGGGCGCCGTTGCCCATGTCCAGCAGGATCCGCCAGACCCGGCCGGCGGCGTCCTCGCCGCTGACCAGGTAGCAGGAGGCCGGGGAGTCCGGACCCGCGAAGGATCCGGTGCATCCGATGATGGTGAGTTTCATGGGCGAGGGCCTTCCAGGGGAACCGGTGGGACGGCGGCCGCACCGGCCGCGGGGCTGCTCAGGGAGCGGACGAGCCGGCGCCCCCGATCATCTCCGGGGTGATCCGGGCGAGCGAGCCCGTGGGGAACTGCTCCGCCACGGAGCTGGTGTGCCGCACGCGCGCCACCTCCGGGCCCAGGAAGCGCCGGGCGAGGACCTCGAAGGACGCCGCGTCCCCGGTGGCGAGGAACTCGTGCCGGGCCGACCCGCCCGGCGCCCCCGGCTCGCGCTCGAGCCCGTGGCTGACGAGCGCCCGGTAGACGTCCTGGGCGGTCTCCTCCGCGCTGGAGACCAGGGTCACGGTGTCGCCCATGACGTAGGAGATCACGCCGGTGAGCAGCGGGTAGTGGGTGCAGCCCAGGACCAGGGTGTCCACGCCCGCGTCCTTGAGCGGGCCGAGATAGCCCTGCGCCGTCGCGAGCAGCCCGGGGCCGGTGGTGACCCCGGCCTCCACGTAGTCGACGAACGCCGGGCAGGCCACCGAGTCGATCCGCAGGTGCGGGGCGGCGGCGAAGGTGTCGTCGTAGGCGCGCGAGCCCACCGTGGCCTCGGTGCCGATCACGCCGATCCGGCCGTTGCGCGTCGAGGCCACCGCGCGGCGCACCGCCGGCTGGATCACCTCGACCACCGGGATGCCGTAGACCCGGGTGTAGCGCTCGCGGGCGTCGCGCAGCACCGCGGCCGAGGCCGTGTTGCAGGCGATCACCAGCAGCTTCACCCCGGAGTCGACGAGCTCGTCCATGATCCGCAGGGCGTGCGCCCGCACCTCGGCGATCGGCAGGGGCCCGTAGGGCCCGTGCGCGGTGTCGCCCACGTAGACGATTTCCTCGTGCGGCAGCTGGTCGATGATGGCGCGGGCCACGGTGAGCCCGCCCACCCCGGAGTCGAACACGCCGATGGGTGAACCGGGATTGGGGCCGCGCGCGGCCCGGCCGCCGGACCCGAAGACGTCGTCATCCTGCATATCGTCAAGAGCGTAGTCCCGGGCGTGCCGCCGCCCCAAACCCCACGGCGGCGGCGGCCGTGTGATCACGGTCACCCGCCACCCCTCCCCGGGGGCTGCCGCATGCCCCGTCCCCGGTCAGCCGCCGGTCAGCCCCGGGTCAGTGACGCGGCAGCTCGTGCAGCAGCGCCTCCATGAGGGTCTCCTGCAGCCACGAGACGAAGTTGTACAGCAGCGACATGTACGCCTCGACGTCCTCGATCGTGGACCAGTCGTCGTAGCGGCCGACCCGCTCGGCGTCCTCCTGGCTGCGGATTCCCAGCCGGTCGGCCAGCACCAGCCGGACGTCGTTGAGCGCCTGCCCGAAGGCCTGGGCCTGCTCGGGGTCCAGGCGCACGGGCTGGGCCTCCAGGGCCAGGGCGGCCTGCTTGAGCGCGCCCATCTTGGTCTCGCGCAGCCCCCGCTCCGTGTACCGGCGGAACTCCGCGGCCCGCTCCGGGTCGGGGCTGGCGTCGGGCAGCAGCCGCCGCAGCGCGGAGTCCTCCGGGGCGGAGGCGTCCGCGGACACCCCGAGCATCCGCTCCAGCGGGTCCTGCGCGGCCGGCTGCTCCGGGGCCAGGGTCTGCGCCACGTCCGCGAAGAGCTTTTGCAGCAGCTCCTTCTCCGCGTCCTCGAACCGCGCGGTGATGCCCTTGCGGGTCGACCGGAATCCCTGTGCCACTCAGCGCTCCCCCGCCTGCTCGAAGGTGGCCCACAGCCCGAAGCCGTGCATGGCCGCCGTGTGGGTCTCGGCCTCCTCCAGGGAGCCGCTGGCCACCACGGAGCGCCCGTGGTGGTGGACCTCCAGCATCAGGGCCCGCGCCTTGTCCTCCGGGTAGCCGAAGTAGGAGCGGAACACGTACGTCACGTAGCTCATGAGGTTGACCGGGTCGTCCCAGACGACCACGTTCCAGGGGCGCTCGGTCGCCGGGGACACCGACGTCTCCCCGGTGGTCCGGGTGCCGGTCTCCGGGGAAACGGTGGCCGCGGCGCGGACGGCGGCGGGGAGGGTGCAGTGCATGGTCCGTCCATCGTAGCGAGTCCCGGAGGCCGGGTGCACCGGCGGCCTCGCTAGAGTGGTGCCCGTGAACCAGCGCAGCCACCCGTGGACCCCGCCGCCCACGTCCCTGATGACCGACCACTACGAGCTGACCATGCTGCAGGCGGCCCTGCACGCGGGCACCGCGCACCGGCGCAGCGTGTTCGAGGTGTTCGCCCGGCGCCTGCCGGCCGGGCGCCGCTACGGCGTGGTGGCCGGCACCGGCCGGCTGCTGGAGGGCCTCGAGAGCTTCTGCTTCGACGACGAGCAGCTGAGCTTCCTCGCCGGCACCGGCGTGGTGAACCGCTCCACCCTGGACTACCTGGCCGGCTTCCGGTTCACGGGCTCCATCTCCGGCTACGCCGAGGGCGAGGCCTACTTCCCCTCCTCGCCGCTGCTCGTGGTGGAGGCGACGTTCGCGGAGGCATGCGTCCTGGAGACGTACTTCCTGTCCGTGCTCAACTACGACAGCGCCGTGGCCTCGGCCGCCTCCCGCATGGTGGGCGCGGCGGCGGGGCGCCCGTGCATCGAGATGGGCTCGCGCCGGGCCCACGAGGAGGCCGCCGTGGCGGCGGCGCGCGCCGCGGTGATCGGCGGCTTCGACTCGACGTCCAACCTCGAGGCCGGCCACCGCTACGGGCTCCGGACCGTGGGCACGGCCGCGCACTCCTTCACCCTCCTGCACGACAGCGAGGAGGACGCCTTCCGCGCCCAGCTGGAGTCGATGGGCCGCGGCACCACGCTGCTGGTGGACACCTACGACGTGGAGGCGGCCGTGCGCAAGGCCGTGCAGCTCGCCGGGCCCGAGCTGGGCGGGGTGCGCCTGGACTCCGGGGACCTCGTCACCCAGGCCTCGTGGGTCCGCGGCCTGCTCGACGAGCTCGGCAACCCGGACACCCGGATCACCGTCACCTCCGACCTCGACGAGTACGCGATCGCCGCCCTCAACGCCGCCCCGGTCGACGCGTTCGGCGTGGGCACCCGCGTGGTCACCGGCTCCGGCGCCCCGACCTCCTCGATGGTCTACAAGCTCGTGGCCCGGGAGGACTCCTCCGGGACGCTGCAGCCCGTGGCCAAGGCCGCCGTGGGCAAGGCCTCCCTCGGCGGGCGCAAGTACGCGCTGCGCCGCCGCGACGAGCGGGGCACCGCCACCCACGAGGTGGTCGGGATCGGCCGGTCCCCGCTCGACGACGGCGACGACCGGTCCCTGCTCGAGGACTTCGTCCGCGACGGGCAGCTGCTCGACGGCTGGACCGGGCCGGCCGGCGTGGAGCGGGCGCGGGCCCGGCACACCGCCTCGATGGCCGAGCTCCCCCGATCCGCCCGGCGGCTGAGCGAGGGCGACCCCGTGATCCCCACCGTCGTCGAGCCGGGGGCCACCGCCTGAGCCCCCGTCCCCACCGATCCGCACCGACCCGGCCCGGGCCCATCCCCCCGAGCCGGCCGACCAGAGGAGGAGCACCATGAGGACCGCACTGATCGTCGTCGACGTCCAGAACGACTTCTGCGAGGGCGGGGCGCTCCCCGTGACCGGCGGCGCCGAGGTGGCCGCCGCCGTGTCGGAGCACCTCGAGGACCACCACGGGGAGTACGCCGCCGTGGCCGCGACCCAGGACTGGCACATCGACCCCGGGGCGCACTTCTCCGACGAGCCCGACTACGTGCACTCCTGGCCCGTGCACTGCGTGGCCGACTCGGCCGGCGCGCACTCGCACCCGGACCTGGACACCGACTGGATCCAGGCGTGGTTCCGCAAGGGCGAGCACGACGCCGCCTACTCCGGCTTCGAGGGCCTGCTCGCCCCGGACGCGGACGTGCCGATGGGCGACGACGAGGACGTGGACGACGAGCCCGACGTCAGCCTGGACGACTGGCTGCGCGAGCACGAGATCGAGGCCGTGGACATCGTCGGCCTGGCCACCGACCACTGCGTGCGGGCCACCGCCCTGGACGCCGTCGAGGCCGGCTACGACACCCGGGTGCTGGTCGGGCTCACCGCCGGCGTCGCCGAGGAGTCCACCGCCCGCGCCCTGCAGGAGATGGCCGACGCGGGCGTCGAGCTCATCCGCCCCTGATCTTCTCCGCGAGGTTGCGGCTGCCGGCGGCCCGGGCCGCCCCGGCGGCCGGCAGCCGCAGCCTCGCGGGGATGGGGTGGGTCACTTGCGGCCGATGAACCAGTCCTGGAGCTTCTTCACGCGGGCCTGCAGCTGCTCCTCGTTGGCCTGCGCCACCGGCGGGCCGCCGCAGACGCGGCGCAGCTCGTTGTGCACCATCCCGTGCGGGGTGCCCGTGCGCGAGGCCCAGGCCGAGACGTTCTTGGACAGGGTCGAGCGCAGCTCCTTGAGCCGCCGGTGGTCGGGCACCGCCGGCGGCTCCGGGGCCCGGGCCGTGCCCGAGCGCCGGCGGGCGTGCTGGGACTGCCGCTCCCGCAGCAGCGCCGAGACCTGGTCCGCCTCGAGCAGCCCGGGAATGCCCAGGAAGTCGGCCTCCTCCTCGGAGCCCACGGCCACGCCGCCGCCGAACGCGCCGCCGTCGAAGAGCACGCCGTGGAAGGACGCGTCGGAGCCGATGGCCTCGAAGCGGCCCTGCGCGAGGGTCGAGGACGCCTTCTCCTCGCGGTTGGCCTCCTCGAGCAGGTCGTCGTCCCAGCCCTCCTCCATCGGGTCGGCGGGCAGGCCGGTCTCCGCGGCCGCCGGCTTGTCGAGGGCGTGGTCCCGCTCGGCCTCCATCTCGTTGGCCAGCTGCATCAGCGCGGGCACGGACGGCAGGAACACGGACGCGGTCTCCCCGCGCTTGCGGGCGCGCACGAAGCGGCCGACGGCCTGGGCGAAGAACAGCGGGGTGGAGGTGGACGTCGCGTAGACGCCCACGGCCAGGCGCGGGACGTCCACGCCCTCCGAGACCATGCGCACCGCGACCATCCAGCGGCTGTCCCCGGCGGAGAACTCGTCGATCCGGTCCGAGGCGCCCTTGTCGTCGGAGAGCACCACGGTGGGGTTCTCCCCGGTGATCCGGCGCAGCTGCGCGGCGTAGGCCTTGGCGTCCTGGTGGTCGGTCGCGATGACCAGCGCCCCGGCGTCGGGCACGGTGCGCCGCACCTCGGTGAGCCGCTGGTCGGCGGCCTGCAGCACCGAGGGGATCCACTGCCCCTGGGGGTCCAGCGCGGTGCGCCAGGCCTGCGAGGTGATGTCCTTGGTGAAGCCCTCGCCGAGCTCCGCGGCCATCTCCTCGCCCGCGCTCGTGCGCCAGCGCATCTGCCCCGAGTAGGCGAGGAAGATCACCGGGCGCACCACGTGGTCCTTCAGGGCGTCCCCGTAGCCGTAGGTGTAGTCGGCGCTGGAGCGGCGGATGCCGTCCCCGTCCTCCACGTAGCGCACGAAGGGGATCGGGGCGGTGTCCGAGCGGAACGGGGTGCCGGTCAGCGCGAGCCGGCGCACGGCCGGGTCGAAGGCCTCCTGCAGTCCGTCGCCCCAGGTCAGCGAGTCCCCGGCGTGGTGGATCTCGTCCATGATCACCAGGGTGCGGCCGGCCTCGGTGCGCGCGCGGTGGAGCAGCGGCTTCATGGCCACCTGCGAGTACGTCACCGCGGCGCCCAGGTAGTCCCGGCCGTGGGAGCCGTCCGAGTTCTTGAAGTTCGGGTCGATCGCCAGCCCCACGCGGGCGGCGGCGTCCGCCCACTGCCGCTTGAGGTG
Organism: Kocuria sediminis; assembly: GCF_009735315.1. Lineage (NCBI taxonomy): Bacteria > Bacillati > Actinomycetota > Actinomycetes > Micrococcales > Micrococcaceae > Kocuria > Kocuria sediminis. The sequence goes on along the minus strand of NZ_WOGU01000001.1, from coordinate 253,946 downwards.
GTCGGTGGGGGTCACCACCGTGATGCGGTTGACCGCGCCCCGGTCGAAGAGCTCCTTGGCCACCCGCAGCGCGAAGGTCGTCTTGCCGGCCCCGGGGGTCGCCACGGCCATGAAGTCCTGGGGCTGGGCCTCGAAGTAGCGCTGCAGCGCCTCCGCCTGCCAGGCGCGCAGCTTGGGGGCCGTCCCCCACGCGGCGCGGTCCGGATAGGCCGGGGGGAGATCGGCGGCAGCGGCGCCGAACAAGGACAGCTGGTCGTCCTGGGACACGGGGGCGACGTCCTTTCGCTCGTGGTGCCGCGGCCCAGCACGGGCGCGGCGGGTGGGAGGGGCGCGGCGGCGGGCCACGCAAAAGCGCCCGCCGGCGGCGGGCGCTTCGTCGGCAGGGCCGTGCTCAGCCCTGGTCGTCGCCGCTGTCGTTGCTCGGGCGCAGGCCCTCGTAGATCTCCTTGCAGGTGGGGCACACGGGGAACCGTTGCGGGTCCCGCCCCGGCACCCAGACCTTGCCGCACAGCGCGATCACGGGCTCGCCGGAGAGGGCGGATTCCATGATCTTCTCCTTGCGCACGTAGTGCGCGAAGCGCTCGTGGTCACCGGGCTCCTGGAGCTCCCGGGTCTCCTCGCGCTCGATGGTCGTGGTGCCGCCCGCCGGCTGCGCCGGATCGGTGCCGTAGGGGCTGTCGTCCAGCCCGCTGGTCGGGGTGCCGGGAGTGGAGGCTGGGAAGGAGTGCATGGGCGCCAGTTTACCCCGTCGCCGTCGCCGGGCGTGCGCCCCGGCGACGGCTCAGCGGAACCGGGAGACCTCCTGGAGCAGCTCCGGGGCCCGCCGGTCGTACCAGCGCCCGCCCACGACCACGCCGAGCCCGCACAGCAGCGGGCCCAGTACCAGCCCGACGGCCAGCGCCGCCCAGCCCCACCCGGCGCTCCCGCCGGCCGCGTGCACGAGCAGGGGCACGGCCGCGGGCAGCGTGAGGACGAGCATGAGGGCCAGGGCCACGAACTGCACGAGCACGTTGAGCACCGTGAACCCCTCCGGCGTCTTCAGCGGGGAGGAGCCCGGTGGGGCCACCGGGTAGGTGTAGCGGGCCGACATCACCGAGGCCAGGCCGCACCCGCCGAGCAGCGCCAGCACCGTGGCGCCCAGCAGCCCCGGCAGCAGGTGCCAGCGGCCCTCCACCGCCAGGGGCAGCAGCACGCCGAGGGCCGCGAGCGGCGCCGCGACCACCAGCAGCGCGAGCACCCGCCCCGCGCGGTCGTGCACGCCCCGCAGCCCCGTAAGCAGGTGCAGGTGGACGGCGGTGTTGTCCGAGGAGACGTCGGCGGAGATCGTGTAGGCCATCAGCACGGCCACCATGGGGCCCAGGGCGTGGAACAGGACGTTGGGCCCGCCGGGGTCGCGGACCAGCCACAGCAGCACGGCGATCGCGGGGACGACGAGCAGGCCCGCCGAGTAGCGCGGGTCCCGGACCCAGTAGATCAGGCAGCGGGCCGCGACGGCGGCCCAGGGGCGGGGCGGCAGCCGGTCGAGGAGCCCGGCGCCCTCGCTCCCGCCGGCCGCCGCGGTCCGTTCCCCGGCGGTGCTGGTGAGGGCCCGCTGCTGGGCGACCCGCCAGACCAGCACGAGGGCGAGCACGGTCAGCACGGCCACGGCCAGCCGCGCGGCGGCCGCGGCCCAGCGGCCCCCGGCGACGTCGGCGGGCAGGGCCCAGACGGCGCCCAGCGGTGTCCAGGCCAGGGCCCCGGTGTACTCCGGGAGCCGCTCCCACACGAGCTCCAGCCCGCTGACCACCCCGGCGAACAGGGGGCCGAGGAAGACCAGGCCCACGAGCGCGACCACCGACAGCAGCTCGGTGAGCCGGCGCCGGCGGCTCAGCCCGATCGCGAGCGCCGTGACGCAGCGGGAGCCGGTGAACAGCAGCGCGAGGGCCAGGGGCAGACAGACGATCGCGGTGAGCACGGCCGCCGCCGAGGACCGCCAGGCGAGCACCGACCCGGCCAGCGCGAGCCCCGTCAGCGCGCCGGGGACCCCGACGAGCGCGCCGAGGGCCTGCCCCCACTGGACCTGGCCGACCGTCAGCGGGTACAGGGCCAGCCGGGCCGGGTCGAGGGTCGCGTCGGCGCGGGAGGCGAGGACGGGCACCAGCCACCAGGCCAGGGTCGCCGCGGACCCGGCCAGGACCAGCACGGTGCGCACGAGGGAGAGCTCCTCACGGCCGAGCAGGTACAGCCCCACGAGCGAGGTGACCAGCAGGAACAGGAAGTAGGCCGCGCCCACGACGGTGCCCACGAGCACCCAGGTGCTGCGGGTGAGGGTGTTGAGCAGGATCCGCGCCTTGAGGGCCACGAGGTGGCGGACCGCCGGCACCGCACCGGCGCGGCCGGGCACGGGCCCGTGAGGGGCGGGCGCGAGGCCGGGGCTCACTCCGGGCGCAGCCACGAGAGCTCCTCCCCCGTCTCGCGGCGGCCGCCGACGAGCTCCACGAACCGGTCCTCCAGGGATGCCCCCGCCCGCACCTCGTCGACCGTGCCGGCGGCGAGCACCCGGCCGCGGTCCATGACCGCCACGTGGTCGCACATCCGCTGCACCAGGTCCATGACGTGGCTGGAGACCACCACGGTGCCGCCCGCGGCCACGAAGCCGTGCAGGATCCGGCGGATGTTGGCCGCCGAGACGGGGTCCACCGACTCGAACGGCTCGTCGAGCACGAGCAGGCTCGGGGCGTGGATGAGGGCGCCCGCCAGGGCGATCTTCTTGGTCATGCCCGCGGAGTAGTCCTGCACCTGCGTGCCGGCGTCGCCGAGCAGGTCCATGGCCCGCAGGAGGTCCTCGGCGCGCTCGGCCACGACCTCGCGGTCCATCCCGCGCAGCAGGCCCGAGTAGGTCACCAGCTGCCGGCCCGTGAGCCGGTCGAACAGGTGCACGCCGTCGGGCAGCACGCCCATCAGCTGCTTCGCCCGCCGGGGCTCGGCCCACACGTCCACCCCGGCGACCCGGACCGCCCCCGCCGTGGGGCGCAGCAGACCGGTGGCCATGGACAGCATGGTGGTCTTGCCGGCGCCGTTGCGGCCGACGAGGCCGAAGAAGGACCCCCGCGGCACGTCGAGGTCGACCCGGTCCACGGCGACCTTGGCGTCCGGAGTGCCCGGCCGGCCGAAGACCCGGACCAGGCCGCGCACGCTCAGCGCGGGCTGCCCGCCGGGCGCCGGGGTGGATCGGTCCGGTGCCGCGGACGGGACCGGGGCGGGGGGCAGGGGCGGCTGGTGGCTCATGCCACCAGCCTAGGCAGGCGGGGTCCGGGCCGCCTCCGGCGCACGACGGATCCCGCCGGCCCGCTCCGGGGCCGCGGGCTCCCCCGGGCGGCGGAGCCCGGCCCCGGAGCTGGCCCGGGGTCCGGCCCCGGAACCGGGCAGCGGAGCCCGGCCCCACGATCCGGCCGTGCGGCCCGGCCCCGCCGTCCGGCGGCGGGGCCGGGCCTCAGCACCGGGCGGCGGAGTCCGGCCTCAGAAGAGGGCGCGCATCAGGGCGCCACGGGCGGTGACCACCCGGGGGTCCTCGGCGCCCACCACGTCGAAGAGCTCCAGCAGGCGCCGGCGGACGGTGTCGCGGTCCTCCCCCGCGGTGCGGCGCACGAGCTCCAGCAGCCGCCGGAAGGCGTCCTCGACGTGCCCGCCCGAGACGTCGAGGTCGGCGACCGCCAGCTGCGCCGCGACGTCGTCCGGGGCGGCGGCGGCCTCGGCGCGCACCGTGGCGGCGTCCAGCGGCAGCACCCGCTGGAGCAGGTGGACCTGGGCGAGGGCGAGCTTGGCGTCCCGGTCCCCCGGGTTCTCGGCGATGGCCCTGCGATACGCGGCCTCGGCGGCGTCGAGGTCCCCCGCCTCGAGGGCGTCCGCCGCCTCCTGGTGCAGCGGGGGCAGGGGCTCGGGCTCGTTGGCGCGCACGGGCTCCACGGTGCCGGAGATCCCGTTCTGCTCGGCCAGGCCCAGCAGCTCGTCCAGGAGCTGGCCCGCCTGCTCGGCCGGGACGGTGGAGTTGAACAGCGGGACGGGGCGCCCGCCCAGCAGGGCCACGACGGTCGGCACGGACTGCGCCTGGAACATCTGCGCGATCTCCGGGGACGCCTCGGCGTCCACGGAGGCCAGCAGCATCCGGCCGCGGTAGCGGTCGACGACCTGCTCGAGGGTGTCGGCGAAGGCCACCGACTGCTGGCTGAAGCGCGCCCACAGGACGAAGACGACCGGGACCTGCGTGGACAGCTGGGCGACCTCCTGGAAATCTGCCGTGCTCACCTCGCGGCGGTAGCCCCCGGCGGCGGCCTCCCCGGTCTGCCCCGCGGGCGCGGCGGCCGGTGCGGGCGCGGCCCCCAGGTCCACGGCCCCCCGCACGGAGGCCGGCAGGGCGGGCTCGGGCTGCGGGGCGGACTCCGCGACGCTGCGCGGCTGCTGGTGCGGGAACTCGTTCACAAGCGTCTCCTGGGGAACTCGGCGGTGGAACCGGCCGGTCCGGTGGGGGCCGGGCGGGTCCGGGGCGGCGGCGCGGCGGGCGCCGCGGGTCTACCGTCGATTATCGACGGCCGACCGCGGCTCGGCCACCGGCGCGGGCCGGTGTACGCTTCCGGCGTGACCGGGGCCCGGCCGGACGACGGCGCGAACGGGCCCACGGCGCCCCCGACCGCACTGGAGCAGCCATGACGCCACCCGAGCCCGGGCCCGCGCAGGAGGCCGGGCAGCCCCGCCCGGAGCCGGCCCGCGCGCGCCGCGCCGGGGCCGTGGACCGCTTCCTGCGCCCCCTGCCCGGGGCGCGGCCGCGCCGCCGCTTCGAGGTGCCGCCCGAGCGCGGCGAGCGCCCGGCGCGGCCGCCGCAGCCGCCGGGGCTGCTGCGCCCCGTGCAGACCGGGTTCCTGCTGACGGTCGGGGTGGGCCTGGCGCTGCTCGGCTGGTGGGTGCTGGCGAACGTCGGGCCGCTGGTCGGCTGGGTCGTCACGGCCACGTTCCTCGCCCTCGGACTCGAGCCCCTCGTGCGGTGGCTCGAGGCGCGGTCGGTGCCGCGGCCGGGGGCGGTGGCCCTCGTGGTGCTGGGCCTGGCCGGGGCGCTGGCCGCACTGATCGCCCTCGTGGTCCCCCGGATCGTGGCCGAGGCCGCCCAGCTGGCCGAGCGGGCGCCCCGGCTCGTCGACGGGCTCCTCGCCTCGCGCAGCTTCGCGGAGCTGGACGCCCGGTTCCGGATCCGCGACTCCACCGAGCAGTGGCTGCAGGGCCTGGGCGGGCGGATCGGGGCGGACAGCGAGCTGCTGGGCGGGCTCTTCGGCGGGGTCGTGGGTCTGGGCTCGGTGGTGCTCAACGCCGTGGCGGGGACCCTGATCGTGCTCGCCCTGACCCTCTACTTCCTGGCCTCCCTGCCGCTGATGACGCAGTGGGCCTACCGGCTCGCCCCGGCCTCCCGCCGCGCCCGGGTCCAGGAGCTCGGCGACCGGATGCTGCGCGGGGTCGGCAACTACGTGGTGGGCCAGACGTGCGTGGCCCTGCTCAACGCCGCGGTGGCGCTGGGCCTGATGCTGCTCACCGGGGTGCCGTTCGCGGCGCTGCTGTCCCTGGTCGTGGCGCTGCTCGCCTTCGTCCCCCTGGTGGGCGGGGTGCTGGCCGGGATCCTCGTCTCGCTCGTGGCGGTGACCGCGGGCTGGGGGACGGCCGTGCCCTACGCGATCGGCTACTTCGCCTACCTGCAGGTGGAGGCCTACTTCGTCTCGCCGCGGATCATGCGCCGGGCCGTGGCCGTGCCGGGGGCCATCGCGGTCATCGCCGTGGCCGCCGGCGGGGCGTTGTGGGGCGTGCTCGGCGCGCTCATCGCCATCCCCACGGCCGCGGCGGGCCTCATCCTCGTGCGGGAGGTGTTCGTCCCGCGCCAGGACGACCGCTGAGGCCCGTGGGCAGCGCTCGGCTGGGCGGTGCTGGGCTGGGCGGTGCTCAGCGGCGGGTCCGCCAGCAGCGCTCGTGCCAGTGCCGCCGGTCCTCGAAGGCGCTCCGTGCCCCCAGGAGGGAGTCCTGCTGCCAGACGACGAGGTGGGCGACCCCCGGGGGGATGGACCGGCCGCACCCGGGGCAGACGTAGGTCTTCACGGCGTTGGCCGGACGGACGTGGCGGACCATCCAGTCGCCGTCCGGGGCGCGCTCCACCGTGGGCGCCGGCTCCAGGACCCGCTCCACCGACCAGGGCTCCCGCGCCGCGGCGCGCTGCCACTTGCTGGCGCGGGCGCCGGCGGCCGGGCCGCCGGCCCGGCGGCCTCGCGAGGAGTGGTTGGAGCGGGGCACGGCGTCATCCTCTCACACGGCCCCCGGCGCGGGGCGGCCCCGGGGTTGGTTAGGCTGGTGCCCGTGCGTCTCGTCATTGCCGATTGCTCCGTCGACTACGAAGGGCGTCTGCGCGCCCACCTGCCCGCCGCCCGCCGTCTGCTCCTCGTGAAGGCCGACGGCTCCGTGCTCGTGCACTCGGACGGGGGCAGCTACAAGCCCCTGAACTGGATGAGCCCGCCGGCCCGGCTGCACGTGGCCGAGCCCGAGGCCGAGCTCGCCGCCGAGGGCGTCGTGCAGACGTGGACGGTGCAGGCGGCCAAGAGCGACGACCGCCTGGTCATCCAGCTCTTCGAGATCCACGAGGACGTCTCGCACGAGCTGGGCGTGGACCCCGGTCTGGTGAAGGACGGGGTCGAGGCCGACCTGCAGCGCCTGCTCGCCGAGCAGATCCACCTGCTGGGGGCCGGGCACACGCTCGTGCGGCGGGAGTACCCGACCGCGATCGGGCCGGTGGACATCCTCGCCCGCGACGCGGCGGGGGCGACCGTGGCGGTGGAGCTCAAGCGCCGCGGGGACATCGACGGCGTGGAGCAGCTCACCCGCTACCTGGAGCTGCTCAACCGCGACCCCCTGCTGGCGCCCGTGCGCGGGGTGTACGCCGCGCAGCTGATCAGGCCCCAGGCCCGGGTGCTGGCCGAGGACCGCGGCATCGCCTGCCTCACCCTCGACTACGACGGCATGCGCGGGGTGGACGACAGCGACGCGCGGCTGTTCTGAGCCCGGCGTCCCGTCACGCGGTCAGCGAACACCGCCGCGGCGCGGATGATCAGCAGGCGAACAACGTTGACCACCCCCGGGGGATGTGTGAAGCTGAACATGTTCTTCGTTCCATGTTTTGCATGCTCGCAGAACGGGTAAGCGAGCGTGACGTTCGACCCGGATCCCGACTCCGGCCCCGCGGGGCCGGCACGACGGTCCTCGGCTCATCTCGTCCTACCGCCCTCCCGTGCACGACCTGTGCACACGTTTCGCACCATCTCGCAAGGAGAGATTTCATGGCCCAGGGCACCGTCAAGTGGTTCAACGCCGAGAAGGGCTTCGGCTTCATCACCCCCGACGACTCCGACTCGGACGTCTTCGTCCACTACTCCGAGATCCAGTCGGGCGGCTTCCGCACCCTCGAGGAGAACCAGCGCGTCGAGTTCGAGATCGGCCAGGGCCAGAAGGGCCCGCAGGCGACCGGCGTCACGCTCATCTGATCCGCTTCCCGCGCACCGGCTGAGCAGGAGCCCCGCACCCCTCCCGGGTGCGGGGCTCCTCCGTTCCCGGCCGGAGGCTCAGGACGCGGCGCCGGCCAGGTGCCGCTCCACCGCGGCCCCGGCCGCCGCCAGCTGCTCCACGAAGTGCTCGTAGCCGCGGTCGACGTGCTCCACGCCGTGCACGTCGGTGGTGCCCACCGCGGCCATGCCGGCGATCACCAGGGCCGCGCCCGCCCGGATGTCCTTCGCCTCCACGGGCGCCCCGGAGAGCACGGGCATCCCGGCGACGAGGGCGTGGTGGCCGTCGAGCCGCACGCTGGCCCCCAGCCGCTCCAACTCCGCGGTGAAGCCCCAGCGGGCCTCGAAGACGTTCTCGGTGACCATGCCCGAGCCCTCGGCGACCGCGTTGAGCGCGACCACGAACGGCTGCAGGTCGGTGGGGAACCCCGGGTACGGCAGGGTGGAGACGTTGATCGCCCGGGGCCGCTGCGGACCGGCCACCACCAGGGCGCCGTCGTGCGCGTCCACGCGGCACCCGGCCGCGCGCAGCTTGTCGAGCACCACGGTCAGGTGGGCCGGTTCCGCGCCCTCGATCCGCACGGTCCCCCCGGTCACGGCCGCGGCGAAGGCCCACGTGCCGGCGACGATCCGGTCCGGCACCGTCCGGTGCTCCACCGGGTCCAGGGAGGCGACCCCGGTCACCGTCACGGTGCTCGTGCCCAGGCCGTCGATCCGGGCGCCCATGCCCTGCAGCATCCGCCCGATGTCGACGATCTCCGGCTCCCGCGCGGCGTTGTCGATCACGGTGGTGCCCTCGGCCAGCGTCGCGGCCATCATGAGGTTCTCGGTGGCCCCCACCGAGGGGTAGTCCAGCCGGAAGGGCGTCCCGCGCAGGGCCTGCGGGACGGAGGCCACCAGGTAGCCGCGCTCGATCTGCAGCACCGCCCCCATCGCCTCGAGCCCCGCCCGGTGCATGTCCAGGCCGCGGGCGCCGATCGCGTCGCCGCCGGGCAGGGCGACCTCGGCGACCCGGCAGCGGGCGACCAGCGGGCCCAGCACGGAGATCGACGCGCGCATGGCCCGGACCAGGTCGTAGTCCGCCTGGTGGTGCAGCACGGCCGGGACGTCGATCCGCACCGTCTTCGCGACCCGGTCGTAGGTCACCGCGCAGCCCAGGCGGCGCAGCAGCTCCGCCATGATGGTCACGTCGTGGATCTCCGGCACGTTGGTGATCGTGGACTCGCCCTCGGCCAGCAGCGCCGCGGCCATCAGCTTCAGGACGCTGTTCTTCGCCCCGGAGACGTGCAGCGTGCCCCCGACCGCGGTCGGTCCGTGCACGACGATCTTCTCTTCCATCCACTCTCCTGGGCGGTCTCGGCCGGGTGCCCACCGGGTCCCGGGTACGGCCGCGGCCTCCGCACCGGTGGTGCGGAGGCCGCGACTGTGCGTGCTGAGCGGGGCGACGGCCCCGCGGCCGGGCGGATCAGGCGGCGGCGCTGGTGAGCTCCACGTTGTCCGCCACGATGGTGACCCGGTCGTTGTCGACGAACACGAACCCGGAGTCGATGGTGCCCTCGACGCGCGCGCCGTCCACCGGGTCGAGCGCGAAGTCACCGGGCCGGAGCAGGCCGGCCACGGCCTCGTGCCCGGGCAGGATCCCGATGTCGCCCTCGGAGGTGCGCACGCGCACCATCCGGGCCGTGCCGGTCCACTCCGAGCGCTCGAGGGAGACGATTTCGACGATCATCTCGGCCATGACTACTTGCCGCCGGTCCGGGTCTTGATCTCGTCCCACTTCTGCATGACGTCGTCCAGGCCGCCGACGTTGTAGAACGCCTGCTCCGGGACGTGGTCGAACTCGCCCTCGGTGATCTTCCCGAACGCCTCGATGGTCTCGGCGAGCGGGACCGTGGAGCCCTCCACGCCGGTGAACTGCTTGGCGGTGTAGGTGTTCTGGGAGAGGAACTGCTCGATCCGGCGGGCGCGGGCGACGACGACCTTCTGCTCCTCCGAGAGCTCCTCCACGCCGAGGATCGCGATGATGTCCTGCAGCTCCTTGTTCTCCTGCAGGATCGCCCGGACGCGGATCGCGACGTCGTAGTGCTCCTGGCCCACGATCTGCGGGTCGAGGATGCGCGAGGTCGACGCCAGCGGGTCGATCGCCGGGTACAGGCCGCGGGAGGCGATGTCGCGGGAGAGCTCCGTGGTCGCGTCCAGGTGGGCGAACGTCGTGGCCGGGGCCGGGTCGGTGTAGTCGTCGGCGGGCACGTAGATCGCCTGCATCGAGGTGATCGAGTGGCCGCGGGTGGAGGTGATGCGCTCCTGCAGCACACCCATCTCGTCCGCCAGCGTGGGCTGGTAGCCCACGGCGGAGGGGATGCGGCCCAGCAGGGTGGACACCTCGGAGCCCGCCTGGGTGAAGCGGAAGATGTTGTCCACGAACAGCAGCACGTCCTGGTTCTGCACGTCGCGGAAGTACTCCGCCATGGTCAGGCCGGTCAGGGCCACGCGCAGGCGCGTTCCCGGCGGCTCGTCCATCTGCCCGAACACGAGGGCGGTGTCCTTGAGGACGCCCGCCTCCTCCATCTCGACCCAGAGGTCGTTGCCCTCACGGGTGCGCTCGCCCACGCCGGCGAACACCGAGGTGCCCCCGAAGTTGCGGGCCACACGGGTGATCATCTCCTGGATGAGCACGGTCTTGCCCACGCCGGCGCCGCCGAACAGGCCGATCTTCCCGCCCTTGATGTAGGGGGTGAGGAGGTCGATCGACTTGATGCCGGTCTCCATCATCTCCGTGGAGCCCTCGAGCTCCGCGAAGGACGGGGCCTTGCGGTGGATCGGCCAGCGCTCGGTGATCTCCAGGGAGGAGGTCTCGACGTCGAGGGCGTCGCCCAGCACGTTGAAGATGTGGCCCTTGACCACGTCGCCCACGGGCACGGAGATCGGCCCGCCGGAGTCCTTGACCTCGGTGCCGCGCACCAGGCCGTCGGTCTGCTGCAGGGAGATCGCCCGGACCATGTTCTCGCCCAGGTGCTGGGCCGTCTCGAACGTGATCGTGCGCGTCTCGCCGTTGAGCTCGTACTGGGCGGTCAGCGCGTTGTAGATCTCCGGAACGGCGTGCTCCGGGAACTCGACGTCGACGACCGGCCCGATGACCCGGGCGATGCGGCCCGTGGCGCCGCCCGAGACCGGCTGCCCGGCCTGTTCGCTGATGGTGGCAGTCATTTCTCTCACTTCACTTGTTCGTGGTGGTCAGTTGCTGGATCGCCGGGCGGCCCGTCACAGGGCTTCGGCGCCGCTCACGATCTCGGTGAGCTCGGTGGTGATCTCGGCCTGGCGGGCGTTGTTCATCAGGCGCGTGTACTTCTTGATCAGCTCGTCGGCGTTGTCGCCGGCGGCCTTCATCGCCTTCTGCCGGGCCGCGAGCTCGCTCGTGGCCGCGTGCGAGAGGCTCGCGTACAGGCGGGCGTCGATGTAGCGCGGCAGCACCGCGTCGAGGAACTCCTCGGGGTTCGGCTCGAACTCGAAGGTGCTGTCCGGCTCCTCCAGCTCGTCGAACTCGCGGGCGACCTCGTCGGTCAGGGCGTTGGCGTCCACGACCTCCAGCGGCAGCAGGCGCAGCACCCGGGGCTCCTGGGTGACCATCGACTGGAAGGACGTGTAGACCAGGTGGATCTCGTCCACCCCGCCGTCCTCGTACGCGGTCTCCAGGTCCTCGATCAGCACCTCGCGCAGCTCCCGCGCCCGCTCCGGGCGGGCGTTGTCGGTGTCGCCCGTCCAGTTGCGCTCGTACGGGCGGCTGCGGAAGTCGAAGTAGGCCTGGGCCTTGCGGCCGATCAGGTAGACCTTGGTCTCCTTGCCCTGCCCGTGCAGCAGCTCCAGCAGGCCCTCGGCCTCCTTGAGCACGTTGGACGAGTAGGATCCGGCCAGACCGCGGTCCGAGGTCATGATCACCACGGCGGCCCGGCGCACCTCGTCGGGCCGCGTGGTGAGGACATGGGAGACGTTGTGCTGGGTGGCGACCTGTGAGACCGCCCGGGTCAGCGCGTTCGCGTACGGACGCGCCGCGAGCAGACCCTGTCGGGACTTGTTGATGCGCGAGGTCGCGATCATCTCCATGGCCTTGAAGATCTTCTTCATGGACTTGGTCGACGCGATCTTGTTCCGGTAGACCCGAATCTGCGCTCCCATGTGACTTCCTTTCGTCACCGTGTCCGGTGCGCCGCCGCGGCGGCGCACCGGACCGACCGGTTACTTCCTGACGATCCGTTCCTGGTCGACCTTCGAGGCGTCGATGGCTTCGTGCTCCTCGTGCCCCGGCTCGATGCCGTGCTTGGTGCCCCGGAAGTCCCGCTTGACCTCGGCCACGGCGGTCTCGAGGGCGGCGACCGCGTCGTCCTCGAGCTTGCCGGTCCCCACGATGGAGTCCATGACGTTGGTGGTGCGGCGGACGTGGTCCAGCAGCGCCTGCTCGAAGTCCAGCACGTCGGCGACCTCGACCTCGTCGAGGTGGCCGTTGGTGCCGGCCCAGATCGACACGACCTGGTCCTCGACCGGGTACGGGGTGTACTGCTTCTGCTTCAGCAGCTCCATCAGGCGCGCGCCGCGGGTCAGCTGCTGGCGGGAGGCCGGGTCGAGGTCCGAGGCGAACATCGCGAAGGCCTGCATCGACCGGTAGGAGGCCAGCTCCAGCTTCAGCGTGCCGGAGACCTTCTTCATCGCCTTGACCTGCGCGGCGCCGCCGACGCGGGACACCGAGATGCCCACGTCCACGGCCGGGCGCTGGTTGGCGTTGAACAGGTCCGACTGCAGGAAGATCTGGCCGTCGGTGATGGAGATGACGTTGGTCGGGATGAAGGCCGAGACGTCGTTCGCCTTCGTCTCGATCATCGGCAGACCGGTCATCGACCCGGCGCCCAGCTCGTCCGAGAGCTTGGCGCAGCGCTCGAGCAGGCGGGAGTGCAGGTAGAAGACGTCGCCGGGGTACGCCTCGCGTCCCGGCGGGCGGCGCAGCAGCAGCGAGACGGCGCGGTAGGCCTCGGCCTGCTTGGACAGGTCGTCGAAGACGATGAGCACGTGCTTGCCGCCGTACATCCAGTGCTGGCCGATGGCCGAGCCGGCGTAGGGGGCGAGGTACTTGATGCCGGCGGCCTCGGAGGCCGGGGCGGCGACGATCGTGGTGTACTCCAGCGCCCCGTTGTCCTCCAGGGTCTGGCGCACGCCGGCGATGGTCGAGGCCTTCTGGCCGACGGCCACGTAGATGCAGCGCACCTGCTTGTTGACGTCCCCGGACTCCCAGTTGGCGCGCTGGTTGAGGATGGCGTCGACGGCGATCGCCGTCTTGCCGGTCTGGCGGTCGCCGATGAGCAGCTGGCGCTGGCCGCGCCCGATCGGGATCATGGCGTCGATGGCCTTGATGCCGGTCTGCAGCGGCTCGTGCACCGACTTGCGCATGGTCACGCCGGGGGCCTGCAGCTCCAGGGCGCGGCGGCCCTCGGCCTCGATGGGGCCGAGGTCGTCGATGGGCATGCCCAGCGGGTCGACCACGCGGCCGAGGTAGGCGTCGCCCACGGGCACGGAGAGGACCTCGCCGGTGCGCTGCACCTCCTGGCCCTCCTCGATGCCGCGGAAGTCGCCGAGGATCACGACGCCGATGTCGCGGGTGTCGAGGTTCTGCGCGAGGCCGAGCACGCCGTTCTCGAAGCGCAGCAGCTCGTTGGCCATGACCGAGGGCAGGCCCTCGACGCGGGCGATGCCGTCGGAGGCGCTGCTGACGCGGCCGACCTCGGTTCGTTCTGCGGTGCCGGGCTCGTAGGACGCGGCGAATTCGCTCAGCGCGCTACGGACGTCGTCGGCATTGATGGTGACTTCGGACATGTCCTGTCCCTGCTCTCCTAGTTCGTGATCACTGCGTCGGCGGTGACCGTGAGTCCATTGTCGTGGCGGAAGGCTGCGCCGGTCCACCGGCCGGTGCCGTCCGGCCGGCGGGGCGGTGCCCCCGCCACGGCGGCGCGCGAGCCTCGGCTCAGGCGCCGATCCGCTGGCGCAGCGCGTCGAGGCGGGCCGCGACGGAACCGTCGATGACCTCCTCGCCCACCTGCACCTTGAGCCCGCCGATCAGCGCCGGATCGACGTCGACCGTGAGCTTGAGGTCCTTGCCGTACAGCGTGTTGAGCTGGTGCTGCAGGCGGGCCCGCTGCTCGTCGGTCAGCGGGCGGGAGGCGCTCACGTGGGCGATCCAGCGCTGGCGGCGCGCCGCGACCTCTTCCGCGAAGCGCTCGACGAGACGGCCCACCAGGGCGCCGCGCGGCGAGAGCACGGCCTGCTCCAGGAGCAGCAGCGCCTCCTCGGAGGCGCCCGGGCTGAGCCGGCGGGTGAGCTGCGTCTTCGACTCCACGTCCGCGCGCGGGTCGCTGAGCGCCCGCTGCAGCTCGTGGGAGCCGTCCAGCACGGTCTTGAAGGCGATGAGCTGGTCCACGACCTCCTCGATGCCCTCCAGCCCGCCGCGGTTCTCCGCCGACGCCGCGGTGAGGACCACCCCGGCATGCTCCAGGCCGTCGGCGAACTCGCGGTCGTCGCCCCAGCGCCGGCCGGTCATCCCGGCGACGATCTCCACGGCGTCCGCGGAGACCTTGCCGGTGAACAGCCGGCGGACCACGTGGGCCCGCTGCTCCCCCGAGTACGAGGGGTCCACCAGGGCCCGGCGCACGGGGCCGTTCTCGTCGAGGACGGCCAGCACGGCGAACAGCTCACGCGCGAGCGCGGGGCGGGCGGAGCCGGCCCAGCGCTCGGCGTCGGCGGTGGCCTGCTGACGGTATTCGTTCGCTGCGTCTGTCATTACCGCGCCGCACCCGCGTTCCGCTGCTGCTCCGACTCGAGGTCGGCGAGGAAGCGGTCGACGACCCGGCCGGCGCGGGCGTCGTCGTCGAGGGTCTCCCCCACGATCTTCGACGCCAGCGTGGTGGCCAGCGCGCCCACCTCGTTGCGCAGCGAGACCACGGCGGCCGAGCGCTCCGCCTCGATGGTCCGGTGCGCGTTCTCGGTGATGCGCGCGGACTCGGCGTTGGCCCGGTCCTTGAAGTCGGCCAGGATCTTCTCGCCCTCCAGGCGGGCCTCCTCGCGGATCTTCTGAGCCTCCAGGCGCGCGCTCTCGAGCTGCTGGTTGTACTCGTCACGCGCGGCGGCGGCCTCGGCCTGCGCGGCCTTCGCCTTGGCGAGACCACCCTCGATGGCCTCGGTGCGCTCCTGGTAGACCCGCTCGAAGGCCGGCACGACGAACTTGACGACCAGGAAGAGCAGGATCAGGAACCCGATGCCGGTGATCAGCATTTCCCAGACATTGGGGAAGAGGGGGTTCGCCCCTTCCTCGGCTGCCAGCAACAGTGTCATGTTCGCGATTCCTGTTCTCTAGGAAGGACTTGTACGGGGTGCGCCACTCAGGCGATGAACGCGAGCACGAAGCCCAGAATCGCGAGCGCCTCGACCACGGCGAAGCCGAAGAACAGCATCGGCTGCAGCACGCGCTGCGACTCCGGCTGGCGGGCGACGGACTGCATGTACGCGGCGAAGATCAGACCCACGCCGATGCCACCGCCGATGGCAGCCAGACCGTAACCAATAGCGCTGAGCGAACCAGTCATGAGGGGTGTTTCCTTTCTAGGTGCCCGGGGGCCGGGCGTCGTAGCCGTGTCGGCTCTGAACAGTTGGAGGATGGACCTGGGGCGTCCGGCCGGGGCCGGACGGGTGCTCCGCCGGGATCAGTGGCCCTCTTGCAGGGCGCCCTGGACGTAGACGGCGAAGAGGAGGGTGAAGATGTAGGCCTGGAGGACCTGGATGAGGATCTCCAGGAAGTAGATGAAGATGCCCAGCACGGTGGAGCCCACGGAGACGATGCTCAGCAGCCCGCCCTGGGTGACGAGGTAGGCGGTCATCGAGGCGGCGACCATGAGCGCCAGGTGACCGGCGAACATCGTGGCGAACACACGCAGGGCGTGGGTGACCGGGCGGATGATCAGGTTCGAGAGGAACTCGATCGGGATCAGGAAGACGTACAGGGCCTTCGGGACGTCCGGCGGCATGGTCATCTTGCCCATGAACCCGCCGAGACCGTGGCGCTTGATCCCCATGAACACCCAGGTGACGTAGGCGATGCCGGCCAGCACGTAGGCGGAGCCCGCGTGGGAGAGCGTCGGCAGCTGCACGAACGGGACGGACCCGAAGAGGTTGTTCACGAGGATGAAGAAGAAGAAGGTGAACAGCAGAGGGACGTAGGGGCGGAACTCCTTCTCGCCGATGATGTCCCGGCCGAGGTGGTTGCGCACGAAGCCGTAGCCGCTCTCCCCGAGGTACTGGGCCTTCGAGGGGACGAGCGCGCGGCGGCGGATGGCCCACATGAAGAATCCGGCGATCAGGACCACCGACAGGAGGATCAGCAGCATCTGCTTGCCGAACTCGAAGGTGCCCAGCTCGAAGAACGGAGGCAGGTGCATCTCATCGACGGTCGGGGCGGTGAATCCTCCGGTGGCGGGGAGCCTGAGGGCGGCGTTCAATGCGGGTCCTTTCTGCAGTGCTCTGGCCGGTGGTCACGGTCGGGGCGCCGAGTCCGGGCCGGACTGGTGCGGGTTGTGAGGATCAGCTCCGTCGGAGGCCTGGCTGCGACGGAGCCCCTCCTGCATGTGGAGGTACACGACGTAGATCCCGGAGGCGGCGCCGATGCACGCTCCCAGGACCACGATCCACCGGGTTCCCAGCACGCGATCCGCACCCCACCCTACCAAACTCCAGAACCCCATCCCGATCACCACGTAGAGGAGTGTCGCCAGGCCGCCGGAGAGTCCGCCACCCTCCACGAGCTCCCCCGCGGTGCGCAGTCCGCGGCCGCGGGCGGGCCCGTCCCGGCCGTCTCCCGTCCCGCCCGCCGGGCCGTCTCCCGGGTCCGGACCGGGCGGGTCCTCGGGGCCGCCGGCCGTGCCGTCGCGGTCATCCGTGCTCATGGCGCTCGGGTCTCCTGTCGTCGTGCGCCGGGGCCCCGGCGGCCCCCGCGGACTTGTCGTGCCCGTCCCCGTGCGGGGCCGGCCACCGGTCCTCGGGCACGTCCGGGCCCCGGTCCCCGTGGAGGTCCCGCTGCCGGTCCTCCTGGCGGGCGCGCAGCACCGGCCCGAGGGCCGCGCGGGTCCGCCGGGCGCTCGTGCGCCCGGCCAGGACCAGGGAGACGGCCAGCGCCCCCAGCAGGCCCCCGGCGAGCCAGCCCGGGGACAGCCAGGGCGGGGCGGGCACGGTGAGCAGCACCCAGCCGAGCACGAACACCTTCACCACGTAGCTCAGGGCGAGGGCGGGGGCCGCCACGGGCCCGGAGGCCCCCGCGGTCGCCCGGGCCACGAGCAGGGTGACCAGGTGGCTCGCGGCGATGAGCCCGGCCCCGGCGAGGGCGCTGAGCGCGGCCCCGCTCACCGCGGGGCCCCGGTCCGGCGGCGCGCCCCGCGGCGGGCGAGCAGCTCCGGCAGCACGAGGTAGAGCCCCAGCACGGCCAGGACGAACGCGCCCGCGAGCACCGTGGCCGTGGGCCCGGTGCGCAGGCCCAGGACCGAGACCACGCTCACGAGGACGGTGACGGCCGTGACCACGAGCGAGGAGCCCACGTGCGAGAGCCCGGCGTCGGTGAGCCGCTGGTAGACGTGCGAGCGGTGCGGACGGTACCAGTCCTCCCCCGCCCGGACGCGGCGGAGCAGGGTCACGGCGGTGTCGGCGACGTAGACGGCCAGCGGCGGCAGGAGGTACTCGACGTAGACGCCGGAGAGGAACGCGGCCACCGCGATGCCGGCCAGCGACCCGCCCAGCAGGTAGGAGCCGACGTCGCCGAGGAAGACGGTGCCGCGGCCCAGGTTCCACGGCAGGAACCCGGCGAAGCCGCCGGCCACGGCCAGGCCCGCCGCCACCATCCAGGTGAGGTCGTTGGAGGCGCCGGCCCAGGCGTAGAGCAGCCCGGCGGCCAGCCCGTGCAGCCCGGAGATCCCGTTGATCCCGTCCATGAAGTTGGCCATGTTGACGTAGGCGGCGATCGCGAGCGTGCCCACGGGCAGCCACCACACGGAGGTGCCGAGCACGGCCACGAGCACACCGGTGGCGGCCAGCCCGATGCCGAGCTGCGCGGCCAGGCGCCCCCGCACGGACACCCCCCGGTAGTCCTCGACCCAGCCGAGGGCCGCGCACAGCGCGGCCACCGCGAGCACGACCAGCGCCACGGAGCGGTCGACGACCACCGCCCCGGCCAGCAGGGCACCCCCGTAGGCCAGGAGCACGGCCACGGCCACCGCCAGGCCCATGCCGCGCACCACGGTGCGCTGGTGGGAGGAGCGCTCGTTGGGCACGTCCAGCACGCCCCAGCGCGCGAGCAGCGGCTTGACCACCAGGGGCAGCAGGAGGCTCAGCACGAGGGCGGGGGCGCCGACCGTCAGCGCGAGCTCGCCGAGCCGGCGCAGCTCCTCGGGGTCCGGGGCGGCTCCGGGGTCGGTGAGGTCCAGCCCGGCCGGCCGCAGCACGGGCAGCGGCGCGGCGCTCACGACGCCCTCCCCGAGGGGCTGCGCGGGCGCTGCACGGAGGTGGGCGGCGGCTGGGTGGCGGGCCGGACCACGGGGATGGTGCCGGTGTAGACCATCCCGCCGCGCACCTTCCAGGTGTGCCGGTCCAGCTGGGCCGGGTCGAGGCGGTCGGCGCGGGCGTGGGAGATCTTGGGGTGGAACGGCCGCTCGTCCGTCTCGCCGAGGCCGATCAGGTCCTCGTGCAGCTTCTCCCCGGGGCGCAGTCCCGTGATCTCGATCTCGACGTCCTCCCGCCCGCTCATCACGCGCAGCCGCTCGGCGATGTCCATGATCCGCACGGGCTCGCCCATGTCCAGGATCAGCACCTCCCCGCCCCGGGCGATCGCCCCGGCCTGGATGACGAGCTGGCAGGCCTCCGGGATGGTCATGAAGTACCGGGTGGCCGCCGGGTCGGTCACCGTGATCGGGCCGCCCTGCCGGATCTGCTCGGTGAACAGGGGCAGCATCGAGCCGCGGGAGCCGAAGACGTTGCCGAAGCGCACGGACGCGTACCGGCGCCCGGTCCGGTCCGCCATCCAGGCGGTGAGCTTCTCGGCCACGCGCTTGGAGTGGCCCAGCGCCGTGGTGGGGTTGGCGGCCTTGTCCGTGGAGATGTTCACGAACACCTCGACCTCCGCCTCCTCCGCGGCCTGCAGCACGTTGAGGGTGCCCAGGACGTTGGTCTTCCACGCCTCGTCCGGGTACTGCTCGAGCAGCGACACGTGCTTGAGGGCGGCCGCGTGGAAGACGACCTCCGGGCGCCGGTCGCGGAAGATCGCCCCGACGGACTCGGGGTCGCGGATGTCGGTGAGGACCGTGTCTCGGCCGTCGAGCAGGCCGCGGCCGGTGATGGAGATCTGCGTGCCCTGCAGCGCCGACTCGTCGCGGTCCACCATGATCAGCTCCGCGGGCTCGAAGCCCACCAGCTGGCGGCACAGCTCCGAGCCGATGGAGCCGCCCGCTCCCGTGACGAGGACGCGCCGGCCCGTGACGTAGCCGGCGATCTCCTCGAGGTCGATGTCCACCGGGCGGCGGCCGATGAGGTCCTCCATGCTGATGTCGCGGAAGTCCACGGCCTTGTGCTTGGCGGTGAGCACCTCCCCCAGCGGGGGCATGGTCATGACCCGGATGCCGGTGCCGGCCACGGCGTCGGCGACGCGGTGCATGAGCCGGGGCTCGGGGCTGGACATCGCCACGATCAGCACGGAGGCCCGCGTGCGGGCCATGACGTCGCGGACGTCGTGCAGGGTGCCGAGCACCGGCACCGACGAGATCCGCAGGTGCTTCTTGGCCGGGTCGTCGTCGAGCAGGGCCACGGGCAGGAAGTCGGAGTTCGGGTCCTGCATCATCCGGTGCACCAGGAACGTCCCGAGGTAGCCGGCGCCGTAGATCACCACGTGCTGGGCGGCGGCGCCCGGCCGGGCCGAGGCCTCCTGGTACATCCGCTTCAGGTACCGGAAGGCGGCCATGAACAGGCAGGCGAACGGGAAGGCGATCAGGGCCGTGGAGCGGGGGATGCCGATGCTCGTGCCCACCACCAGGAGCAGCACCTGGAGCAGCGCCGTGACGATGAGCGTGACGACCACGAGCAGCTTGGCCTCGTCGAAGCTGCCGAAGGAGTAGCGCCCCTTGTACAGGGCGAAGGAGAAGCCCACGACGAGCTGGGCGGCCACCGCGACGGCGGCCACGACCAGCAGTCCCGGCACGGAGATGAACTGGAGGGCCATCTCGTAGCGCAGCACCAGGGCCAGCACGAGCGCCACGATCCAGGCGGCGGAGTCCAGGAACATCTGGATCCACAGCCACGCCACCGGCTTCTCCGGGGACCCCGGCGGGGCCGGGAGCGCGGACGCCCCGGCGCGGGGGGTGCGCTCGGGCTCACCACTCATCGAGTCGTTCCTTTCGTGGTCGGGGCCGCTCACGGTCGGCTCCGGCGGGCGGGGCGCAGGGCCGGTGATCAGCGTCGGCCGGTCCCGGACACGGCCCGGTAGACCGGCCGCCGGAACCGGGTGGGGACGAAGCGGTAGCCCGCGCGGACCCCGACGTTCACTGCCCATTGTAGGAAGCCCACGTGCCCGGCCCGCAGCAGGCGGGCCTGCAGGGCCAGGTCGGCGCGGAACATCCGCATCCCGCCGCGGCGCTCGTAGGCCCCCGAGGAGACGCGGTAGCCCACCAGCGGCTCGGCCACGTTGCGCACGTCGGCGCCCGCCTGCAGCAGCCGGACCCACAGCCAGTAGTCCTCCCCCAGCGGCACGTCCTCGTAGCCCCCCACCGCCGTCACGGCGGAGCGACGAAACACCACGGAGGGGTGGCTCAGCGGGTTGCGCCGCCGGGAGACCGCCAGGATCCGGCCCGGCCCCACCGGGGCCTGCCGCAGCGCGAGCGGGCGGGTCTCGTCGTCGCCGATCTCGTGCATCGAGGAGCCGACCACGTCGGCGCCCGCCTCGATCACCGGCAGCTGCACGGCGAAGCGGCGGGGGTAGGAGACGTCGTCGGCGTCCATCCGGGCCACGACGTCGTGCCGGCACCGGGCCAGGCCCACGGTCAGGGCCGCGGTGAGCCCCTCGTTGCGCTCGAGGTCGACCCGCACCACCGGCACGGGCAGCTCCCGGGCGAGCCGGTCCAGCTCCGCCGCCAGGGGCGCGGGGACCGGGCCGTCGCGCACGACGACGAGCTCGGCCGGCCGGCGCTGCTGCTCCACCGTGCTGGACTCGGCGGCCCGGCGCAGCCGCTCGGGGGTGTCGCCGCGGTAGACGGGCATCAGCACCGAGAACTCCGGCACCGCCGCGGGGGCCGCCGTCACCGCGGACCGCCGAAGCCCCGGCCGCGCATCCCGCCGACGTAGCGGTCCGCCCACGTGAGCAGGCCGCGCACGTCCCGGCGGCCCAGGTAGTACAGGGGGTAGCCGACGAGGTCGGCCGCGAGCTGCACCGGCCGCTTGTAGCGCCACGTGGTCCAGCCGCGGTTGCGGAAGAAGTGCGCGCGCTTGAACTCGGTCTCGGGCACCACGACCTTGAGCCGGCCCGGGATCACCACGTGCTCCTCGCCCCAGCCCGGCGGGTGGGCCACGGCGGCCCGGGTGGTGGTGCCGAACGGCAGGCCCGAGCGGCGCAGGCGCACCAGGAAGTCGACCTCGTCCCCGCGCAGGAACAGCTTGAGGTCCGGCAGCCCCACCCGGAAGAACACGTCCTCGGCCACGAGGGCGCCGTTGAAGAAGGTGGCGTAGCCGGGCAGGAAGCCCAGCGGCTCGAGGTCGGCCCGGGCGTGGGTGATCCGCCCGTTCAGCCGGTAGGAGAACGCCAGGGCGGCGTGGTCCTGCGGGGCGACGATGAGCGGGGAGACCACTGCGAGCTCCCGCCGCGCGGCCTCCTCCAGCAGGATCTCCAGGCAGTCGGACTGCTCCGGGTGAGCGTCGTCGTCCATGAGCCACACGCGGTCCGCGCCCGTGGCCAGCGCGGTGAGGATCGCCAGGGAGAACCCGCCGGCGCCGCCCAGGTTGGCCAGCGACCGCACGTGGTGCAGCTCGAACCGGCCGCCGACGGCCGCCTCGAGCGCGTCGCGGGGCACCGCCTCGCGGCCCGCGTCGACGAGGCACAGCGACGCGACGGGCACCGTCTGCGCCCGCAGCGCCGCCACCAGGGTCAGGACGTCCTCGTGCCGGTCCTGGGTCACGCAGGCCACCGCCACCGTGGGCGTGGGGTCGGACGGCATGCGGATCCTCCAGGTGCGGTAGCGGGCTCCGGCGCGGCGGGGTGCCGGGGTGGGCGCCGGATCGTGCCGAGTCTAGCAAGCGGGCGCGGCCGGGGCCGGTCTGTACGATGAGCCCAGGGGCTCCGGCCCGGACGACGGCGACCGGCGCAGACCGGCGGGAAGGAAGCACCGTGACATCGACGACGTGGGCAGTCCTGGGAGCGACGGGGTTCGTGGGCTCCGCGACCGTGGCCCGGCTGCAGGCGGACGGCCAGACGGTGGTCCCGGTCTCCGCACCCCGCCTGGCGTCCGGCGCGCACACCGTCCACCACCTGCTGGAGCAGGCCGGGCGCCTGGAGTCGGTGATCGACTACCTCGCCGAGTCCTTCGCGGGGGCCCACGTGGTCGTCAACGCCGCCGGCCTCGCCGCCCCGAACCAGACGCACGAGGAGTCGCTGCTCGGCGCCAACGCGCTGCTGCCGGTGCTCGTGGCCCTCGCCGCCCGCCGCACGAGCGTGCGCCGGGTCGTGCACATCAGCACGTCGGCCGTCCAGGGCGACATCGACGTCCTGGACGAGACGCCCGCGGTGCGGCCCTTCTCCCCCTACTCGTTCTCCAAGGCCCTCGGGGAGAGCGCCCTGCTGAAGCTGCGCCGGGACTGGGCCGCCGAGCCGGGATCCCCCGTGCTCACGGCGCTGCGGGCCACCTCGGTGCAGGGCACGGGCCGGCGCACCACCGAGCGCCTGGCCCGCTTCGCGTCCTCCTGGCTGAGCTCCGTGGCCGGCGACGGCTCCGCGCCCACGCCGGTCACCTCCGTGCACGCCCTGGCCGAGTTCGTCTCCCGCGCCGGGCGCCACCCCGCAGAGCTGCCCCCGGTCCTGCTGCAGCCCTGGGAGGGGGCCACCACCGCCTCGATCCTGCGGGACGCCGGCCGCCGGGAGCCGCGGCACCTCCCGGCGCTGCTGTGCCGGGCCGCGGTGGACACCGGCTTCGGCCTGTCCGGTCTGGCCGGCAACCGCTGGCACGGGCTCGTGCGCCGGCTGGAGGTCACCTGGTTCGGGCAGCGCCAGGTGCGCGGCTGGGCCGAGGAGCACGGCGAGCTGCCGGAGCCGCGGATCAGCGAGGTGCTCCGCCAGGCCCACCTGGCCGTCGGCCGGGGCTGAGCCCGCCCGGGAGCCGTCCGGCCCCTGTCCCGCCTGCCGCCGCGCGGTGTGCCGCCCGGCGGCAGGCACCCTCGTGCCCTGCCGCCCGGTCGTCCGCCGGGGACCGGCCTCAGGCGCCGTCCAGGCCCCGGGCCACGAGCCGGGCGGCCTCGTCGACGGGCAGGGGCCGGGGCTGCCCGGGCGCGGCCGGGTGCTGCGCCCGGGTGCGGTCCTGGTCCACCGCCGGGCGGGCCGCGGGCCCGGGCACGGAGCGGGCCACGAGCGAGGCCGCGAGGCCCTGCGCGGCGGCCGCCTGCGCCGGAGCGGGCGGGGCCGGGCCGTCCGCCGGGGCGGGCGCGGGGGCCGGCACCGGGCCCGGCGCGGCCTCCGGGTCAATCTCGCGCACCGCGTGGGAGCCGGAGCCCTCGGGCCGGTCCGCGGGCTCACCGGGGGCCGCCGCGGGCCCGTCCTCGAGCTCCTCGTCCCCGTCCGCAGGCGTCACCGCGGGCACCACGGCGCGCAGCCGGGCCAGGCTCACGGCACCGTGGCGCACGAGCAGCGGGGTCTCCCCGGTGCAGTCGACGATCGTGGACGACACGGGGTCGCCCTCCGGGGTGCCGGGCCGCCCGGCGGGCCGCGAGCCGTCGTCGAGGTAGACCTCCACGGCGTCGCCGAGCATCCCGGCCGCGGCCTCGGCGCTCAGGGCGGCGGGGTGGCCGGTGCGGTTCGCCGAGGAGACGGCCAGCGGACCGCTCTCGATGAGCAGCGCCTGCGCCAGCTCGTCGTCGGGCACGCGCAGGGCCACGGTGCCGTGGGTCTCGCCGAGGTCCCAGCCCAGGGACGGGTGGGCGTGCAGGATCAGGGTCAGCCCGCCCGGCCAGAAGGCCGCGGCGAGCGCGCGGGCGTCGTCGGACACCTCGTCCGCGAGCCCGTCCAGCACTCCGGCGTGGGCGATGAGCACGGGCGGGGGCATCGCCCGCGAGCGGCCCTTGGCCGCGAGCAGGGTCGCGACGCCGCGGGCGGAGAAGGCGTCGGCGCCGATGCCGTAGACGGTGTCGGTGGGCAGCACCACGCAGGCGTCCGCGGCCAGCGCCCGGGCGGCGTGCTTGAGCCCGGCGGTGCGCTGGGCGATGCTGCTGCAGTCGTAGACGGTGTGGCTCACGGTGTCATTCTCCCATCTCCTGCCGGGCCGGCGCGGCGGGGTCCGGGATCCGCCCGGCCGTGGCCCGGTCCCGCCCCGTGAGGTCCTGGTGGCCCACGACGTCCACCAGGCCGGCCTCCCGGAAGGCGCGGGCGACGGGCTCCGCCTGGACCTCGGCGTGCTCCATGACGAAGAACCCGCCCGGGCGCAGCAGCCGCACGGCCGAGGCCAGGGCGGCCCGCGGCAGCTCGAGCCCGTCCTCGCCGCCGCCGTACAGGGCGAGCTCCGGGTCGTGCTCGCGGGCCTCCGGCTCCCGCGGGAGCGCGCCGGGCGGGATGTAGGGCGGGTTGGAGACCACCACGTCGCAGCGGCCCTCGAGCTCGGGGAAGGCGGTGCGCAGGTCGCCCCGGACGAGCTCGGCGCGGGTGCCGCGCAGGTTCCGCGCGGCCCAGGCGTGGGCGCTCTCGGACAGCTCCACGGCGTGCACCCGGGCCTGCGGCACCTCGTGGGCGACCGAGGCGGCGATCGCCCCGGAGCCCGTGCCCAGGTCGACCACCCGGGGCCGGTGCACCCCGGCGGCCAGCTGCCCGCGCAGCTCGTCCACGACGGTCTGCACCACGGTCTCCGTCTCGGGCCGGGGCACGAAGACACCGGGTCCGACGGACAGCGTCAGGTAGCGGAAGTGCGCGACGCCGGTGAGGTGTTGCAGCGGGACCCGGCGGGCCCGCTCGGCGACCAGCTCGGCGTAGCCCGCCGGCTCGTCCCCGCCGATGATGGCGCGCGCCTCGACCTCCCCGCGGGACAGGCCCAGCAGGTGGCCCGCCAGCAGCAGCGCGTCCGTGCGGGCGGAGTCGATCCCCGCCTCGGCGAGGACCTGCTCCGCCCAGCGCACCGCCTGGCCCAGCGACCTGTGCATGCCCGCTCCCCCGCCCTCAGCCGTCCTGCCGGCCGATGGCCTCGAGCCGGGCCTTCTCGTCCATCTCGATCGCGGACTGCACCACCGGTTCGAGGTCCCCGGCCATCACGTGGTCGAGGTTGTAGGCCTTGTACCCGGTGCGGTGGTCGTTGATCCGGTTCTCCGGGAAGTTGTAGGTGCGGATCCGCTCGGAGCGGTCCATGGTGCGCACCTGGGAACGGCGCTGCGCGGCGTTCTCCGCGTCGACCTGCTCCTGCTGGTGGGCCAGGATGCGGGCGCGCAGCACGCGCATCGCGGCCTCGCGGTTCTGCAGCTGCGACTTCTCGTTCTGCATGGCCACCACGATGCCCGTGGGCAGGTGGGTGATGCGCACCGCGGAGTCCGTGGTGTTCACGGACTGCCCGCCGGGGCCCGAGGACCGGTAGACGTCGATCTTCAGGTCGTTCTGGCTGATCTCCACCTCCTCCGGCTCGTCGACCTCCGGGAAGACCAGCACCCCGGCCGCCGAGGTGTGGATCCGGCCCTGAGACTCGGTGACGGGCACCCGCTGGACGCGGTGCACCCCGCCCTCGTACTTCAGGCGGGCCCACACGCCCTCGGCGGGGTCCGTGGCGGAGGACTTGATGGCCACCTGGACGTCCTTGTAGCCGCCGAGGTCGGACTCGTTGGTGGAGATGAACTCGGTCTTCCAGCCGCGGGCCTCCGCGTACTTGAGGTACATCCGCAGCAGGTCCCCGGCGAAGAGCGCGGACTCGTCCCCGCCCTCCCCCGCCTTGACCTCCAGGATGACGTTGCGCCCGTCGTCCGGGTCCCGGGGCACGAGCAGCCGTCGCAGCCGCTCCCGGGCCGCGGCGAGCTGCTCCTCCAGCGCGGGGATCTCCTCGGCGAACTCCGGCTCCTCGTCGGCGAGCTCCCGGGCCGCCCCGAGGTCCTCCTCCAGACGCCGCACCCGGTGGTGGGTCTCGGCGATCCCGTTGAGCTCGGCGTAGCGGCGTCCCAGCTTCCGGGCCTTGCCTGGCTCGGCGTGCACCGCGGGGTCGGCGAGCTGGCGCTGCAGCTCGGCGTGCTCGTCGAGCAGGGACTGGATCGGGTCCGGCATGGGACGCTCCTTCTTCGGGCGGCGGGGACGACGGGCGCCGGGCCGCGGGCGCGGGGCCCGGACACGACGACGCCGCCGCGGCCCCGACCGGGTGACCGGTGCGGGCCGCGGCGGCAGCGGGTGCGCTAGCGGTCGCTCTCGGAGCGGGCCGACAGCGTGGTCTTCTGCACCTGGAGCAGGAACTCGGTGTTGGACTGGGTGTCCCGCAGCTTGTTCGTGAGCAGCTCGAGCGCCTGCTGCTGGTCCAGGCCGGAGAGCACCCGGCGCAGCTTCCACATGATCTTGATCTCGTCGGGCGAGAGCAGGTTCTCCTCGCGGCGGGTGCCCGAGGAGTTGACGTCCACGGCCGGGTAGATCCGCTTGTCCGCGAGCGAGCGGGACAGGCGCAGCTCCATGTTGCCGGTGCCCTTGAACTCCTCGAAGATGACCTCGTCCATCTTGGACCCGGTCTCCACCAGGGCGGTCGCGAGGATGGTCAGCGAGCCGCCGTTCTCGATGTTGCGGGCCGCGCCGAAGAACTTCTTCGGCGGGTACAGCGCCGCGGAGTCCACGCCGCCGGACAGGATGCGGCCGGAGGCGGGGGCCGAGAGGTTGTAGGCACGGCCCAGGCGGGTCATGGAGTCCAGCAGGACCACCACGTCCATGCCCATCTCCACCAGGCGCTTGGCCCGCTCGATCGCCAGCTCGGCGACCGTGGTGTGGTCGTCGGCCGGGCGGTCGAAGGTCGAGGCGATGACCTCGCCCTTCACGGTGCGCTGCATGTCCGTGACCTCCTCGGGGCGCTCGTCGACGAGCACCATCATGAGGTGGACCTCGGGGTTGTTCGTGGTGATCGCGTTGGCGATCGCCTGCAGCATCAGCGTCTTGCCGGCCTTGGGCGGGGACACGATCAGGCCGCGCTGGCCCTTGCCGATGGGCGCGACGAGGTCGACGACGCGGGGCCCGATCTTCTTGGGCTCCGTCTCCAGGCGCAGCCGCTCCTGCGGGTAGAGCGGGATCAGCTTGCCGAAGTCGACGCGGTCCTTGTTGTCCTCGGCCTTCTTGCCGTTGACCGTGGTCAGCTGGACGAGGGCGTTGAACTTCTGCCGCGTGTTGTTCTGCTGCTCGCCGTCGCGCGGGGCACGGATGGCGCCCACCACCGCGTCGCCCTTGCGCAGGTTGTGCTTCTTGACCTGGGCGAGGCTGACGTAGACGTCGTTCGGGCCCGGCAGGTAGCCGGACGTGCGCACGAACGCGTAGTTGTCCAGCACGTCCAGGATGCCCGCGACGGGCAGCAGCACGTCGTCCTCGGTGAACTCCGTGTCGTCCACCTCGGGGCCGGAGGTGCGCCCGCGCCGGTTGCGGCGCTCGTTGCGCTCGGCGCGGTCGTTGCGGTCGGCGCGGTCGTTGCGGTCCCGGTCCCGGTCCCGGTCGTTGCGGTTGCGGTTGCGGCGGCTGCGACGGCTGCCGCCCTCCCCGTCCTGGCCCCGGCTGTCCTGGCCCCGGCTGTCCTGGCCGCTCTTGTCCTGGCCCTTCGACTCCTGGGGCTTGCCGCCCTTGCCGCGGCCGTCGTTCTTGTCCTGGCCGTTCCGGTCCTGGCCGTTCCGGTCCTGGCCGTTCCGGTCCTGGGCGTTCTTGTCCTGACCCCGGCTGTCCTGACCGTTCCGGTCCTGGCCGCCCTTCTCCTGGCGGTTGTCCTGGCCGCGGTTGTCCTGGCCGCGGTTCTGGTTGCGGCTGCGGTCCTGCTTCGGCTGGTCCTCGTCGCGGCCGTCGGCCGAGGGACGGTCCTCCTCGGTCCGCTGCGGGCTCTCCTGGCCGTTTCCGCCGTTGTCCTCACGGCTGCGGTTGCGCCGGTTGCGGTTGCGGCCGCGGCCGCCCTCGCCCTCCGGGCCGGAGGCGTCCTCGCCGGACGCCGGCGCGGACTGCTCGCCGGTCGCCTGCACGGCGGCGGACGGGGTGCTCGGCTCGCCGGCCTCGGCCGGACGCGCGGAGCCGTCCTGCTCCGCGGGAGCCACCACGCCGGTGCTGGTGGCCCGGCGGGAGCGGGTGCGCCGCTGCGACGGGGCCTCCTGGCCGCCCTGCTCGGCGTCGGGCTGCGCCGCCGCGGCGGGCCGGCCGGAGTCCTCGGCGGGACGCTCGGCGGCGGTGTGCTGCTCGGCGGTCTTCTCCATCGTCCGGGCGATCTTCTGCTCGACGGCGCGGTCGCGGTCGGCCACGGCGCCGCCGCGCTGGTGGGCGGCAATCGCGTCGACCAGCAGGCTCTTGCGCATCCGGCGGGCGCCAGTGATGCCGAGCTGGGAGGCGAGCGCCTGGAGCTGGGCCAGCTTGAGCGCGGACAGGCCCGCGTTCCTGGTGTCGGTGGTGGTCTCTTCCGTACCCGTGGAAAGGTCGGTGGTCTCGGTCACGAAGTGTCCTTCTCCCTCGGTGGGGGGTCCGTGGATCTCAGAGTCCAGGACCGTGATGGGTTCCCGGCGGGCCGCGAACGCGGGCCGCCGGCGGCGGGGCGCACTTCAGGGCGCGGCAGCCTGGGCGAACAGGGTGTCACCCGTCAGATCGTGGTGCGCCCCGGTCCGCAGAGTGCGGGCCGGCGCGCCGTCGGCATCGTGGAAGCCGGTGCCGGCGGGGGATCACCGGAGGATCGGAGCGGTGGAGGCGAGGAATCGTGGGCATCCGCCCGGGGCGACGCCCCTCATGATGCCCGCTGTCCTCACCGCGCCGGGCGCGGTCTCCTACCCCTGGATCTTCTGCGGGTGCTTCTCCAGCTTAGCACCCTGCCCGTCGACCCGCAGACGGAGGACACGCCAGGAGACCCCGGAGGCGCCGGCGCCGGCCGGGACGAGCTCCGCGAGGGCGCGCTCGGTCTCCTCCGCCTGCGCCGGGCCCGCGGCCAGGACCAGGACGGTCGGGCCGGCGCCCGAGATCATGGCGGGCAGCCCCCGGTCCCGCAGCGCCGTCATGAGCCGGGCGCTCGGGGGCATCGCCGAGGCCCGGTAGGGCTGGTGCAGCCGGTCCTCGGTGGCCGGCAGCAGCAGCTCGGGGCGGCGGGTCATGGCCTCCACGAGCAGCGCCGTCCGTCCGGCGTTGACCGAGGCGTCGTGGTGCGGGACGGTCGCGGGCAGCAGGGACCGTGCGAGCCGGGTGGGCACCTCGTAGTCGGGGATCGCGACCACCGGCACGACGTCCTCGTGCACGGTTACGGGGGCGCTGCGGTAGCCGTCGGGCCCGCTCCAGGAGATGACGAGGCCCCCGTAGAGGGACGGGGCCACGTTGTCCGGGTGGCCCTCCATCGCGGCGGCGACCTGCAGCAGCTGCCGGTCGTCGAGGGCGCGCCCGGCGGGCAGCAGCGCGTTCGCCGCCAGCACGCCCGCCACCACGGCGGAGGCGCTCGAGCCCATGCCCCGTCCGTGCGGGATGCGGTTGGTCGCCTCGAGCCGCAGCCCGGGCAGGTGCTCGACGCCCGCGGCGCGGAAGGCGGCGCGCATGGCGCGCACCACCAGGTGCTCCGCGGTGCGGGGCACGGCCTGCGAGCCCTCGCCGTGCAGCTCGAACTCCAGCCCCGCCTCGGTCACCGTCACGGCGAGGTCGTCGTAGTGGCCGAGCGCCAGGCCCAGGCTGTCGTAGCCGGGGCCCACGTTGCCCGTGGACCCGGGCACGCTGAGCTCGACGCGCTGCCCGATCTCGAACATCCGGGCCTACTCCAGGCCCAGCGCCGCGGCCACGGCCACGACGTCGAAGGGCACCCGCTTCGGCTCGGCCAGCGAGGGGTCCTCCAGCTCGGCGGCCTTCACGGCCCACTGTGGGTCCTTCAGCCCGTGGCCGGTCACGGTGATCACGATCGTGGCCCCGGTGGGCGCCTCGCCGGCGGCGTGCTTCTGGAGCAGCCCGGCCACGCCCGCGGCGGAGCCGGGCTCCACGAACACGCCTTCCTGCGCGGAGAGCCAGCGGTGGGCGGCGAGGATCTCGTCGTCGGAGACGGAGCCGATGAGCCCGCCGGACTCGTCGCGGGCCGCGATCGCGGTGTCCCAGGAGGCCGGGTTGCCGATCCGGATGGCGGTGGCGATGGTCTCGGGCTCGGTGACCGGGTGGCCGAGCACCAGCGGGGCGGCGCCCTCGGCCTGGAAGCCCCACATCACGGGCAGCTTCGTCGACGCGGCCGGCAGCTCCCCGGCGGTCGCGGAGTCGTAGGGCCGGGCGTACTCCTGGTAGCCCTTCCAGTACGCGGTGATGTTGCCCGCGTTGCCCACCGGCAGCAGGTGGTAGTCCGGGGCGTCGCCGAGGGTGTCGACCACCTCGAACGCGCCGGTCTTCTGCCCCTCGATCCGGTAGGGGTTCACGGAGTTCACCAGGAACACGGGGTAGGACTCGGAGAGCTTGCGCGCGACCTCCAGGCAGTTGTCGAAGTTGCCGTCCACCTGGAGGATGTCCGCCCCGTGCGCCACCGCCTGGGAGAGCTTGCCCATGGCGATCCGTCCCTCGGGCACGAGCACCGCGCAGGTGAGCCCGGCCTGCTTGGCGTAGGCCGCGGCGGACGCCGAGGTGTTGCCGGTCGAGGCGCACACGACGGCCTCGGCGCCCTCCTCCTTGGCCTTGGTGATCGCCATGGTCATGCCCCGGTCCTTGAACGAGCCGGTCGGGTTCATCCCCTCGAACTTCAGCCAGACCGTGTTGCCGGTGAGCTCCGACAGGGCGCGGGCCCGGATGAGCGGCGTGCCGCCCTCCCCCATGGTGATGACCTCGGTGGAGTCGGTGACCGGCAGCCGGTCCCGGTACTCGTTGATGACGCCCTGCCAGACGTGTGCCATGTGCTGGATCTCTTCCTGTGGACTGCGAACGGTGCGGTGGGGTGCTGGTGCCCCGGGGCGGGCGGCGCCGTGCGGGCGGACGCCGCCGGGGATCAGTCGGCGTGCTCCACGCGGATCACGCCGGTGACGTCCTCGACGAAGGGCAGCTCGCGCAGGGCCTCCACGGTGGCCGTAAGGTCCTTGTTCGTGCCCCGGTGGGTCACCAGGCGGATCTCGGAGCGCTGCGCGGTCCCGTGCGGGTCGTCCTTCTGCTGCATCGTGTAGATGGACACGCCGTGGTCGGCGAAGACCTGGGCGATCCGCGCCAGGACGCCGAGCCGGTCCTGCACGGTGAGGGTGATGGAGAAGCTGGTGCGCACGTCGTCCATGGGCACCGCGGGCAGCTGGGCGTGCGGCTCCGCGCCCTGGGCCGGGGCCCCGAGCACCAGGCGGCGGGCCGCCGAGACGAAGTCGCCCAGCACGGCCGAGGCGGTGGGGGCGCCGCCGGCGCCGGCGCCGTAGAACATCAGGGACCCGGCGTTCGCGGCCTCGACGAACACGGCGTTGTAGGCGCCGTGCACACCGGCCAGGGGGTGCTCGCGCGGGATCATGGTGGGGGTGACGCGCAGGTTCACCCCGCCCGCGCAGCGCTCGCACACGGCGAGGAGCTTGATGACGTAGCCGGCCTCCGCGGCCGCGGCGACGTCCTCGGCGGTGACGCCGGTGATGCCGCGGCAGTAGACGTCGTCGATGGTGAAGGTGGAGTGGAAGGCCAGGGACGCCAGGATCGCGGCCTTGGCCGCGGCGTCGTGGCCCTCGACGTCGGCGGTCGGGTCCGCCTCGGCGTAGCCCAGCCGCTGGGCCTCGGCGAGCGCGTCGTCGAACTGCGCGCCGGTGGTGTCCATCTGGTCGAGGATGTAGTTGGTGGTGCCGTTCATGATGCCCAGCACGCGGTCCACCCGGTCCCCCGCCAGGGAGTCGGCCATGGGCCGCACGATCGGGATCGCCCCGGCCACGGCGGCCTCGTAGGAGAGGGGCACCCCGGCGTCGTCGGCCGCGTCCTGCAGCTGGCGGCCGTGCCGGGCGATGAGCGCCTTGTTGCCCGAGATCACCGGCTTGCCCGCGTGCAGGGCGCGCAGGATGCGGCTGCGGGCGGGCTCGATGCCCCCGGTGAGCTCGATGACCACGTCCGCGGCGTCGATGAGGGCCTCGGCGTCGGTGGTGAACAGCTCCTCGGGCAGCTCCACGGTCCGCCGCGCGGCGAGGTCCCGCACGGCGATGCCGGCCAGCTCGATGGGGGCGCCCACGCGGGCGGCCATCTCGGTGCTGTGGTCGAGGAGGATGCGGGCCACCTCGGCGCCGACGTTTCCTGCCCCGAGCAGGGCGACCTTCACGGTCGTGGTCGGGCGGGGGGTCGCAGGGGTCGAGTCGCTCAATCAGGCTCCCAGGTCGCGGGCGAACAGGTCTTCTTCGGTCTCGCCCCGCACGATGAGCCGGGCCTCGGGCCCGTCCGCGGCGGTGCGCACGGCGACGACCGGCGGGCGGGCGATCCAGTTGTAGTTGCTGGCCAGGGCCCAGCAGTAGGCGCCCGTGGCCGGCACGGCCAGGACGTCGCCGGGGGCGAGGTCCTCGGGCAGGTAGACGTCGCGGACCACGACGTCCCCGGACTCGCAGTGCTTGCCGACCACCCGGGAGAGCACGGGGGCGCCCTCCGCGCGGCGGTTGGCGAGCACGGCGGTGTAGTCCGCGCCGTAGAGCACGGGACGGGCGTTGTCGCTCATCCCGCCGTCCACCGACACGTAGCGCCGCCGGGCGCCGTCCTCGACGGTCACGGTCTTCAGCGTGCCCACGGTGTAGAGGGTGCACGCGGAGGGCCCGGAGATCGCCCGGCCGGGCTCGATGGACAGGTGCGGGACGGCCATGTGCAGGGACCGGGCCGTGGCGGCCACCTGGTCCGCCAGGGACTCGGCGATCTCGCGCGCCGGGCGCGGGGTGTCCGCCTCGGTGTAGGCGATGCCGTAGCCGCCGCCGAGGTCGAGCTCCGGCAGGGTCAGACCGAAGCGCTCGTCGGCCTCCGCCATGAAGGTCAGCACCCGCTCGGCGGCCTTCCCGAAGCCGTCGGCGTCGAAGATCTGGGAGCCGATGTGGCAGTGCAGGCCGCGCAGGTCGAGGTCGGGGTCCACCACGCAGGCGGCGACGGCCTGCATGGCGGGGCTGTCCCCGCCGTCCTCGGGCGCGGCCAGGGACAGGCCGAACTTCTGGTCCTCGTGGGCGGTGGCGATGAACTCGTGCGTGGAGGCGTGCACCCCCGGGGTCACCCGGATCATCACCGGCGCCACGACGCCGAGGGTGCGCGCCAGGTGGGCGACGAGCTCGATCTCGGCCAGGGAGTCCACCACGATCCGCCCGAGCCCGTTGTCGAGGGCCCGGGTGATCTCGGCGGCCGACTTGTTGTTGCCGTGCAGCGCGATCCGGGCCGGCTCCATGCCGCCGCGCAGGGCCACGGCCAGCTCCCCGCCCGAGGAGGTGTCGACGTTGAGCCCCTCCTCGCGGATCCAGCGCACCACCTCGGTGGTCAGGAAGGACTTCCCGGCGTAGTAGACGGAGACCTCCGCCCCGATCCGCGCGAACGCCTCGGTGAAGGCCGTGCGGAACTCCCGGGCGCGGGCCCGGAAGGTGTCCTCGGAGTAGACGTAGGAGGGGGTGCCGTAGCGCTCGGCGAGCTCCGTGGCGGGGATCCCCGCCACGGTCAGCACTCCCTCGGCGTCGCGCCGGAAGGCCTCGGGCCAGATGGCCGGGTCGAGCGCGTCGAGGTCCTCGGGCACGCTGAGCCACTCCGGGGCCAGCGGCGAGCCTCCGGTGCGGGTCGTGGGGTCGGCGGTCATGCGATCACATCCTCTCGGGGGCCGACACGCCGAGCAGGCCCAGGCCGTTGGCCAGGACCTGGCGTGCGGCGTCGTTGAGCCACAGCCGGGTGCGGTGCAGGTCGGTGACGTCGTCGTCGCCCTGCGGCGCCACGCGGCAGACGTCGTACCAGCGGTGGTAGGTCCCGGCGAGGACCTCCAGGTGGCGGGCCACCCGGTGCGGCTCCCGGAACTCGGCGGCCTGCGCGAGCACCGAGGGGTACTGGCCCAGGGCCGCGAGCAGCTCCCCCTCCATCGGGTGGTCGAGCAGGGCGGCGTCGAACACGGCCTCGCCGTCCGCCCCGGTGCGGGACACCCCGGCGGCCTCGGCGTTGCGGCCCACGGCGCAGGTGCGGGCGTGGGCGTACTGGACGTAGAAGACCGGGTTCTCGTTGGACCGGCGGGTCAGCAGGTCCAGGTCGATGTCGATGTTGGAGTCCACGGAGAACCGGGTCAGCGAGTAGCGGGCGGCGTCCACGCCGACGGCCTCGACGAGGTCCTCCATGGTCACCACCGTGCCGTTGCGCTTGGACATCCGCACGGGCACCCCGTCCTTGACCAGGTTGACCATCTGGCCGATGAGCACCTCGACCCGCTCCGGGGCGTCGCCCAGGGCGGCCGCGGCGGCCTTGAGCCGGGCCACGTAGCCGTGGTGGTCGGCGCCGAGCATGTAGATGCACAAGTCCGCGCCGCGGTCCCGCTTGTTCTTGAAGTAGGCGATGTCCCCGGCGATGTAGGCGGCCTGGCCGTCGGACTTGATGACCACCCGGTCCTTGTCGTCGCCGTAGGCGCTGGAGCGCAGCCACCACGCCCCGTCCGCGAAGTAGAGGGCGCCGGAGGTCTTCAGCTGCTCGAGCAGGCCCTCCACCGCGCCGTTGCTGAACAGCGACTGCTCGTGGAAGTACACGTCGAAGTCCACACCGAACTCGTGCAGCGAGGACTTGATCTCCGCGAACATCAGCTCCACGCCGGCGGCCCGGAAGCCCTCCTGGGGGTCCCCGGAGTCGAGCACACCGGGGTTCTCGGCCACGATCCGCTCGGCGATCTCGGTGATGTACTCCCCGCCGTAGCCGTCCTCCGGGGCGGGCCGGCCCTGGGCGCGGGCCAGCAGGGAGCGGGCGAAGCGGTCGATCTGCGCGCCGGCGTCGTTGAAGTAGTACTCCCGGACGACCTGCGCGCCCTGCGCCTCGAGCACCCGCGCGAGGGAGTCGCCGACGGCGGCCCAGCGCGTGCCGCCCAGGTGCACCGGGCCGGTGGGGTTCGCCGAGACGAACTCCAGGTTGATGGAGGTCCCGGCCAGCGCGTCCGCCCGGCCGAAGGCCTCCCCCTGCTCCACCACGGTGCGGGCGATCCCGGCGGCGGCGGCGGCGTCGAGGGTGATGTTCAGGAAGCCCGGGCCGGCCACGTCGACGGCGGCCACGCCCGGGGTGCCCTGCAGCCGGTCCTGCACGACGGCGGCGACGTCGCGGGGGGGCCGGCCCACCTTCTTGGCCAGCTGCATGGCGACGTTCGTCGCCCAGTCCCCGTGCTCCCGGTTCTTCGGTCGCTCGATGCGCACCTCCGGCAGCGCGGCGCCGTCGGCGAGGGCGAGATCGCCCTGGGCCACGGCGTCCTGCAGGCATGCGGATACGGCGAGAGAAAGTTGTTCTGGAGTCACCGGACCAGTGTAACCGGGCGCTCCGGAGGCCCCGTGCCGGGCGGGGAACGACAGCCGCGCAAAACCTGCTAGTATCGTCGAGGTTCATCGCTGAGGCGGTGAAAGGCCCGCGTAGCTCAGGGGATAGAGCGTCTGCCTCCGGAGCAGAAGGCCGTAGGTTCGAATCCTACCGCGGGCACCCCGAAGCACACAGGGCCCCGGACCGAACGGTCCGGGGCCCTGT
Source organism: Kocuria sediminis (assembly GCF_009735315.1). Lineage (NCBI taxonomy): Bacteria > Bacillati > Actinomycetota > Actinomycetes > Micrococcales > Micrococcaceae > Kocuria > Kocuria sediminis. Next base: position 218,294 of record NZ_WOGU01000001.1, on the reverse strand, counting down.
GTCGTTCGCTGTGTCGTTCGCCCTGTCCTTCCCCGTGCTCCTGCCGCACCGCCCCGCCCGGCGGGGCGCATAGAGTGCCCCCATGACTCCACAGCACACTGTCGGTTCCGCGCTGAAGCGGGACATCACGGGACCGCTCCTGTTCCTTTTCATCCTCGGCGACGTCCTCGGCGCCGGCGTCTACGCCCTGGTGGGCGCCATCGCGGGCCGGGTCGGGGGCGTCACCTGGGCCCCCATGGTGCTGGCCCTGGTGCTGGCGCTGCTCACCGCGGCCTCCTACGCCGAGCTGGTCACCAAGTACCCGCGGGCCGGTGGCGCGGCGGTGTTCGCCGAGCGGGCGTTCGGCGTGCCCCTCGTGTCCTACCTCGTCGGGTTCTGCATGCTCGCCGCCGGCGTGGTCAGCGCCGCCGCCCTGGCCCTGGCCTTCAGCGGGGACTACCTCTCGGTCTTCCTCGACGTCCCGCCGACGGCCGGCGCCGCGGTCTTCCTGGTCCTGGTGGCCCTGCTCAACGCGCGCGGGATCAAGGAGTCCCTGCGGGCCAACGTCGTAATGACCGCGGTCGAGCTGACCGGCCTGCTGATCGTCGTCGCGGCCGCCGCCGTCCTGCTCGGCCGGGGCGAGGGCGATCCCGGCCGGGCGCTGAGCTTCGGCGAGGGCGTGGACCCGATCCCCGCGGTCCTCGGCGGGGCGCTGCTGGCCTACTACTCCTTCGTGGGCTTCGAGACCTCCGCCAACGTCGTGGAGGAGCTCCGGGAGCCCTCGCGCACCTATCCCCGGGCGCTGTTCGGGGCCCTGGCCGCGGCCGGGGTGATGTACGTGCTGGTGGGCACGGCGGCCTCCGTGGTCCTGCCGGCGGAGCAGCTCGCGGCCTCGAGCGCCCCGCTGCTCGACGTCGTCTCGGCCTCCGGCATCGCCGTCCCGGGCTGGCTGTTCAGCCTCATCGCGCTCGTCGCGGTGGCCAACGGCGCCCTGCTGACCATGATCATGGCCAGCAGGCTGGCCTACGGCATGGGGGTGCAGGGGCTGCTGCCCGGCGTCTTCACCCGGGTCCTGCCGCTGCGCGGCACCCCGTGGGCGGCGATCGCCGCCACCACGGCCGTGGCCGTGGTGCTCACCACCACCGGCGGGGTCGTGGTCCTCGCCGAGACCCTCGTGCTGCTGCTGCTGTTCGTCTTCCTCAGCTCCAACATCGCCGTGCTCGTGCTGCGGCGGGAGCGGGTGGAGCACGAGCACTTCCGCGCCTGGACGCCGCTGCCCGTGCTGGCCGTGCTGTCCTGCCTCGTCCTGCTGTCCCAGCAGAGCGCCGAGGTCTGGTGGCGCGGCGGGATCCTGATCGGGGCCGGGGCCGCCCTCTACGCCGTCGCCCGGCTGACCGGACGACGCCCCGGGGCCCCGGGCCGCGACGACGTCACCGCGGACGATGGCTCCCCGGCGGCCACGGAGGACGTCTCCGCCCGGACGGGGCGCCGCGGCTGACGCTCGCGGTCAGGGCCGGTCGTCCCGCTCGTCCCCGAGGGCGGGGCGCCCCGGCCGGCGGCGGAGCTCGTCGGGGTCGTACGGGCGCACGGGCGCGTCGCCGAACTGCTCGTCGAGCAGCAGGTCCTCCGGGTGGGGACCCTCCCCCGCCGACCGGCGCCAGTTGAACCCGAGGATCGCCAGGGCCCCGCCGCCGAGCAGGGTCGCCGCGCCCACGACGGTGACCACCACCCCGCGCGTGGTCAGCCCGGCGTCCTGCCCGGCCGAGACGCGGGCCAGGTCGTGGATCGCCTCGGGCACCGTGAACGTGGAGACGAACAGCGCCACCACGCCCACGGCCAGCATCCACCCCCCGGTGCGTCGGCGGCGGGCGCGCTGCTGCTCGGTGGGCTCGGGCACGGTCGGGGCCTCCTGGGCTGGTGGGGTCTCGCGCTCAACGGCGACGGGGCGGGCCGTGTCCGGCCCGCCCCGTCCGCCCGTCGTGGACGGTCACGGACCTGCGGTCAGTGGCCGTCCTCGGTCTTGACGCTCTCGAACAGCGTAGCGTCGTCGAAGGCGCCCTGCTCCGCCCCCGGCTGGAGCCGGCGGAACTGCTCGAGCAGGCCCGGGACGGTCATGGTCTGCTTCTGGGCGGCGTCGAGCTCGAAGAGCACCCGCCCCTCGTGCATCATGATCAGCCGGTTGCCCAGGCGCAGCGCCTGCTCCATGTTGTGCGTGACCATCACCGTGGTCAGGTGCTGCTCGGCCACGATGTCCGCCGTGAGCCGGGACACGAGGTCGGCCCGCTGCGGGTCGAGCGCCGCGGTGTGCTCGTCGAGGAGCAGGATGCGCGGCTCGGAGAACGTGGCCATGAGCAGGGACAGGGCCTGGCGCTGGCCGCCCGAGAGCAGGCCGACCTTCGCGCCCAGCCGGTTCTCCAGCCCGAGCTCGAGGCTGGCGAGCTTGTCCCGGAACAGCTGCCGGCGGGCGCCGGTGAGGCCCGGGACGAGTCCGCGCTTCTTCCCCCGCTGGAGGGCGATGGCCATGTTCTGCTCCACCGTCATGGTCGGCGAGGAGCCCTTCATGGGGTCCTGGAAGACCCGCGAGAGGTACCGGGCGCGCTTGTGCTCGGGCAGCCGGGTGACGTCGGCGTCGTCGACCCGCACGGTGCCGGTGTCCGGGATCAGGGTCCCGGAGATCGTGTTGAGGATCGTGGACTTCCCGGCGCCGTTGGAGCCGATGACGGTGAGGAAGTCGCCCTCCTGGAGGGTCAGCGAGACGCCGGCGAGGGCGCGGCGCTCGTTGACGGTCCCGGCGAAGAACGTCTTGTGGACGTTGTCGATGGTGAGCACGGCTCAGGCACCTGCCTTCGTGGTCGCGGGCGTGTCGGTCAGGTCGTCGACGAGCTGGGCCGCCTGGCTCGCCAGGTGCCGCTCCCGGCGCCGCCGGAAGAACTGCATCTGCGGGACCACCAGGGCGAGCACCACGAGGACCGCGGAGATCAGCTTCATGTCGGACGGGTTGAGCCCGGCCTGCAGGGCGACGGTGATCACCAGGCGGTAGACGATCGAGCCGAGGATCACCGCCAGGGTGGCGACGACCACGGTGCGCGAGCCGAACAGGCCCTGGCCCAGGATCACGGAGGCGAGCCCGACGACGATCAGGCCGATGCCCATGCCGATGTCGGCGAAGCCCTGGTACTGGGCCACGAGGGAGCCGGCCAGGCCCACGAGCCCGTTGGACAGGCACAGGCCCAGCATCTTCTGGTGGTCCGTGTTCACCCCGAAGGAGCGGATCATGTCCGGGTTGTCGCCGGTGGCCTGCATGGCCAGGCCGGCGTCGGTGTAGAGGAACCAGTCCAGCAGCACCTTCACCACGGCCACGCCCAGCAGGAACAGGCCGATGCCGATCCACGTCCCCTGCACGCCCGACTCGGCGAGGGGGGTGAAGATCGTGTCCTCGCGCAGCAGGGACAGGTTCGCCCGCCCGTCCATCACGCGCAGGTTGACGGAGTACAGGGCGGTCATGGTGAGGATGCCCGCGAGCAGCCCGTTGATGTGGGCCTTGGTGTGGAGCAGGCCCGTGATCAGCCCGGCGAGCGCGCCGGTCACGAAGCCGGCGGCGGTGGCGAGCCAGGGGCTGCCGCCGCCGAGGATGATCATCGCCGTGGTGGCGGCGCCCGTGGTGAAGGACTGGTCGACCGTCAGGTCGGGGAAGTCGAGCACCCGGAACGTGAGGTAGACGCCCAGCGCCATGACCGCGTAGAGCAGTCCGAGTTCGATACCGGCTATCACTTCTGGTGGATCCGTTCTGATTGGTGGGACACGGGGCGCCGCCGCCGATCGGGCGGGGCGCCCCGGCTGTGGTGGGGTGGGCCCGGGCGGGCCGGCGCCCGGGGTCACCGGGCGCCGGGCGCGGCCTACTCGATGACCTGCGCGGCGGAGTCCTGCAGCTCCTGCGGGACCTCCACGCCCATCCGCTCGGCGGCCTGCATGTTGATGACCAGCTCGGTCTCCTCCTGGGACTCCACCGGCATGGTGGCCGGGTCGGCGCCCTCGGCGAGGATGCGCACGGCCATCTCCCCGGTCTGGCGCCCGAGCTGCTCGTAGTCGATGCCCTTGGTGATGAGGGCGCCGCGCTCCACGGAGTCGCCCTCGCCCGCGATCAGAGGGATCTGCTTGGCCTCGGCGGCGGAGATGACCGCCTCCAGGCCGGAGACCACCTTGTTGTCGGTGGGCACGTAGATCGCGTCCGTGTCGAAGGACTCTGCGGCCTGGGCGACCTCGGAGGTGTTGGTGACGGCCTTCTCGACGACCTCCAGGCCCTCCTCGGCGGCGGCCTCCTTGGCCATCTCCACCTGGACCTGCGAGTTGGTCTCGCCCGAGCTGTAGATGATGCCCACGGACTTCGCCTCGGGGTCGAGCTGCTTGATCAGCGCGATCTGCTCGGCGACGGGGTTCATGTCGGTGGTGCCCGTGACGTTGCCCCCCGGGTTCTCCAGGGACTCCACGAGGCCCGCCTCGACCGGGTCGGTCACGGCGGTGAAGAGCACGGGCCGGTCGGTGACGGCCTGGGCCACGCCCTGGGCCGAGGGCGTCGCGACGGCCAGGACGAGGTCGGCGTCGGAGCCCGCGAGGTTCGAGGCGATGCTGGTGGAGGTGCCCTGGTCCCCGGAGGCGTTCTGGAAGTCGACGGTGAGGTTCTCCCCCTCCGTGTAGCCACCCTCCTCCAGCGCGGCGAGGAAGCCCTCGCGGGCGGCGTCGAGGGAGGGGTGCTCCACGAACTGGCTGATCCCGACGGTGGCGTCCTCGACGGCCGCGCCCGACTCCCCGGAGCCGGCGGCGCCCGAGCCGTCGGAGCCGCCGCAGGCCGTGAGGAGGAGGGCGGAGGAGGCGAGGGCCGCCGTCAGCGGGAACAGTCGCTGCATGGTGTGTCCTTTCTGGAACGGGTGATGTCAGGGATATTACCTGCCGTTCGGTCGAGAAATGAGAGGCAGCTCACAAATGATGACAGAACGCCTTCGCCGGCGGACCGCCGGGCCCCGATCGTCCACCGCGGCCGGGCCCTGTCCGGGGCCCGTCGCCGGTAGGATCGGGGGGTCATGCCAGCATCCCTCAGCCGCCCCCGCACCGTCGTCTACCCCGAGGACCTCCCGGTCTCCGCGCGCCGGGAGGACATCAAGCGCGCGATCTCCGAGCACCAGGTGGTCGTGATCGCCGGCGAGACCGGCTCCGGGAAGACCACGCAGATCCCGAAGATGTGCCTCGAGCTCGGCCTGGGCGAGCAGGGGCTGATCGGGCACACCCAGCCGCGGCGGATCGCCGCGCGCTCCGTGGCCGAGCGGATCGCCTCGGAGCTGGGCGAGAAGATCGGCGGGACCGTCGGCTACCAGGTGCGCTTCACCTCCGAGGTGGGCGCGGACTCCCGGATCAAGCTGATGACCGACGGCATCCTGCTCGCCGAGATCCAGCACGACCGGCTGCTGCGCCGGTACTCGACGATCATCATCGACGAGGCCCACGAGCGCTCCCTGAACATCGACTTCCTGCTGGGCTACCTGCGGCGGATCCTGCCCCGGCGCCCCGACCTCAAGGTCATCATCACCTCGGCCACGATCGACCCGGAGCGCTTCGCCCGGCACTTCGCCCCGGAGTCCCCCGGCGCGGCCGGGCCGGACGCCGGCGGGGAGCCCGAGCCGGCGCCGGTCATCGAGGTCTCCGGGCGCACCTACCCCGTGGAGATCCGCTGGCGCCCGCTGTCCGAGCCGCGGTCCGGGGACGGCGGGCCGGACGGCGAGGACGCCGGCGACGGCCTGGAGGACGAGGACCGGGACCCGATCGACGCGGTGTGCGACGCGGTCGAGGAGCTCTCGCACGAGCCGCCCGGGGACATCCTGATCTTCTTCGCCGGCGAGCGCGAGATCCGCGACGCCCAGGAGGCGCTGCAGGCCGCGCTCAAGCGGATCCGCGGGATGTCCGACGCCGAGGTCCTCCCCCTGTTCGGCCGGCTGTCCATGGCCGAGCAGCACCGGGTGTTCGCCCCCTCCGGCCGGCGGCGGATCGTGCTGGCCACCAACGTGGCCGAGACGTCCCTGACCGTCCCGGGCATCAAGTACGTCATCGACCCCGGCACCGCCCGCATCTCCCGGTACTCGGCGCGCACCAAGGTGCAGCGGCTGCCGATCGAGCGCATCTCGCAGGCCTCCGCGAACCAGCGGGCGGGCCGCTGCGGGCGCGTCTCGGACGGCATCTGCATCCGGCTCTACGCGGAGGAGGACTACCTCTCCCGCCCGGAGTTCACCGACCCCGAGATCCTGCGCACCAGCCTCGCGTCCGTGATCCTGCAGATGACCTCGGTGGGGGTCGTCAAGGAGCCCGGGGACATCGAGCGCTTCCCCTTCGTGGAGCCGCCGGAGTCGCGGGCCGTCAAGGACGGCGTGGCGCTGCTGCGGGAGCTCGGCGCGCTCAAGGAGCCGCGGGGCGGGGCCCCGGGCGGCGCCCCGCGCGAGCGCCGGGACGAGGACGGCGGCGGCCCGCTGACCGCGGTGGGGCGCCAGCTGGCGCAGCTGCCGGTGGACCCCCGGCTGGGCCGGATGATCGTGGAGGCGGACCGGCGGGGCTGCGCCCGGGAGGTCATGGTGCTCGCGGCGGCGCTGACCGTGCAGGACCCCCGGGAGCGTCCCCTGGAGAAGCGGCAGCAGGCCGACGAGCTGCACAAGCGCTTCTTCGACGAGAACTCCGACTTCACCAGCTGGCTGCTGCTGTGGCGCTACGTCCAGGAGCAGCAGGAGGAGCTCTCCTCGACCCGTTTCCGCAAGCTGTGCCAGCGGGAGTTCCTGAACTTCCTGCGGATCCGCGAGTGGCAGGACCTCTACGCCCAGCTGCGCCAGATGGGCCAGCAGGTCGGCATCCGGGTCGGCAAGGGCCGGGAGGTGGACCCGGCCGGGAAGGAGCGGGAGATCCACGTCTCGCTGCTCGCCGGCCTGCTCAGCCACATCGGGCTCAAGGACGAGCGCAAGCGCGAGTACCAGGGCGCGCGCGGCTCCCGGTTCGCCGTCTTCCCCGGCTCCAACCTGTTCAAGAAGTCCCCGGACTGGATCATGTCCGCGGAGCTGGTGGAGACCTCGCGGCTGTGGGCCCGCGTCAACGCGGCGATCGACCCCCTGTGGGCCGAGGAGCTGGCCCCGCACCTGGTCAAGCGCAGCGTCTCGGAGCCGCACTGGTCCCGCGCCCAGGGCTCCGTGATGGCCTACGAGAAGGTCACGCTCTACGGCGTCCCCGTGGTGGCCCAGCGCCGGATCAACTTCTGGCGGGTGGACCCGGAGCTGGCGCGCGAGCTGTTCATCCGCCACGCGCTGGTCGAGGGCGACTGGCAGACCCGGCACCGGTTCTGGGCGCGCAACCGCAAGCGCCTGGCGGAGGTCGAGGAGCTCGAGAACCGGCTGCGCCGCAAGGACCTGCGCGTCGAGGACGAGGCCCTGTTCGCGTTCTACGACGCCCGGGTCCCGGCGTCGGTGGTCTCGGCCCGGCACTTCGACGCCTGGTGGAAGAAGGCCCGGCACCAGGACGAGCACCTGCTCGACCTCGACCCCGAGGACCTGATCGCCGAGGACGCCCGCGACTACGACGAGTCGCTGTACCCGCGGCAGTGGGTGCGCCGGACCCCCGACGGGGAGCTCGTGCTGGACCTCGTCTACGAGTTCGCCCCCGGCGCGGACCAGGCCGACGGCGTGACCGTGCGGGTGCCCGTGCTGTTCCTCAACCAGCTCGACCCCGCGCCGTTCGAGTGGCAGATCCCCGGCCTCCGCACGGAGCTGGTGACCGCCCTCATCAGGTCCCTGCCCAAGGCCGTGCGGCGCAGCTTCGTGCCCGCCCCGGACGTCGCCCGCCAGGCCGTGCGGATGCTGCAGGAGGACTTCGACCCCGCCGTCGACGCCCTCGAGCCCTCCCTGGAGCTCGTGCTGCGCCGGCTCAAGGGCCACGTGGTGCCCCCCGGGTCCTGGAACTGGGACGCGGTCCCGGCGCACCTGCGGATGCGCTTCGAGGTGCGGGACCGCCGCAACCGGGTGCTCGGCGAGGGCCAGGACCTGGAGCAGCTCAAGGCCGGGCTGCACGACGAGATCCGGGCGGCCCTGGCCGAGTCCCTCGGCGCGGTCCCCTCGGCCGGCCCCGGCCGGTCGGGGCCCGGGCGGTCCGGGTCCCCGCGCGGTGCGGGCGGGCCCGCCCCCGCCCCGCCCCGGGCGGACGCCCCGGCGGCGCCGGCCCTCGAGCGCACGGGCCTGACCGCGTGGCCGGAGCCGGACCTGCCGCGCAGCGTGGAGACGACCGTGGCGGGCCAGCGGATCACCGGCTGGCCGGCCCTCGTCCCCGAGCGGGCGCGGGAGGGCGCGGCCCGGCAGCCGGGCCGGCGGGCCCCGGGCCGGGACGCCACCGTGGCGGTGCGCATCCTGTCCTCGGCCGCGGAGCAGCGGGCCGCCCAGCGCCGCGGGGTGATCACCCTGCTGCTGCTGCGCATCCCCTCCCCCGAGCGGTACGTGCTCGAGCACCTCAACAATAAGGAGAAGCTCGTCTTCACGCAGAACCCGCACGGGTCCGTGGCCGAGCTCATCGCCGACTGCACGGTCGCGGCGATCGACAAGCTCACCCCGCCCGAGCCGCCGTTCACGCGCGCGGAGTACGACACCCTGCACGAGCACGTGCGGGCCGAGCTCATCGACACGGTCTTCCAGGTCACCGCGCTGGTGGAGCAGGTGCTCTCCGGGGCCGCGCGGATCCGCAAGCAGCTGAAGCGGGCGCCCTCCCTCGCCGCGGTGAACTCGCTCAACGACGTCAAGGCGCAGCTGGAGCACCTGGTGCACCCCGGGTTCGTGGCCGCCACCGGCTACGACCAGCTCCAGAACCTGCCCCGCTACGTGCGGGCCATGGAGGTGCGGCTGGAGAAGCTCGCGGGCCACCTGCAGCGGGACACGGTGCACATGCTCGCGGTGCAGAAGCTCGAGGACGACTACGACGCCGCGCTGGACTCCCTGCCGCCCTCGGCGCCGGTGCCCGAGGAGCTGCGCCGGGTCGCCTGGATGATCGAGGAGCTGCGGGTCTCCCTGTTCGCCCAGGAGCTGGGCACCGCCCACTCGGTGTCGGAGAAGCGGATCCGCAAGGCCCTCAAGGACGCCCTGGAGGCCGCCCGGGCCTGACCGCGCGCGCCGGGGCGGGCCCGGTGCGCGCGGTCAGGGCTGCGGGACCGAGCTGCCGTGCCCGGCGTCGACCAGGGCCGCCCGGATCCGTGCGGCGGCCTCGTCCATCGCGGCGGCGTCCGGGTGCCGGTCCGCGTTGGCGAACTGGAACTGCTCGACGGAGTTCGCGGGCCACACGTGCACGTGGGTGTGCGGGACCTCGAAGCCCTGGATCATCTGGCCCACCCGCGCGGGCCGCCACACGGCGTCGAGGGCCCGGCCGATCCTCCAGGAGACCACCATCAGGTGGGCGGCCAGGTCCTCGGGCAGGTCGATCCAGTGGTCGTACTCCTCGCGCGGGACCACCAGGGTGTGCCCCGGCCCGAGCGGCTCGATGGACAGGAACGCCACGCAGCGCTCGTCCTGCCACACGAAGCGGCCGGGGATCTCTCCCTCGATGATCTTGGTGAAGACGGTGCTCACAGGTGCTCCTTCGCTGCTCGGGCGGACGGGGTGTCCGCGGTCGGGTCCGTGGGGTGCCGGCCGCGGGAGCGGCCGTGGTGCTGCCGTCCGTGCGCCCGGCACGCGGCCGGCGGCACGGGGCGGCACGGGGACGGAGCGGCTACAGCCGCACGCGCTCCCCGGTGTCCAGGTGGCGGTACTCGGCGCCGTACTTGGCGGCGAAGGCCGTCAGCTGCTTCTCGATGATGCGGAAGCCGTTGGCCGAGAGCAGCCCGTCGTGGATCTGGAAGACCTGCCGCGGGCGCACGGCCACGACGAAGTCGACCACCTCGGAGAGCTTGTTCCACGGCGCGTGGATCGGGGCGAGCAGCACCGGGGCCTCGAGCCCGTGCGGGACCACGAAGGAGTCGCCGGGGTGGTAGACGGTGTCGTTGACCAGGTAGCCCACGTTGTCGACGGTGTGGATCAGCGGGTGGATCAGGGCGTGCTGACCGCCGAAGGTCCGCACCGTGAAGCCCTCCAGCTCCAGCACGGTCTCGGGCGCGACGTCGTGCACGGAGGCCCCCTCTCCGAGCGCCTCCCGCAGCCCGGCGGCCACGGGCGCCGGGGCGTGCACCTGGACCTCCGGGTGCGCCCGCAGGTGCTCCTGCACGGGCTCGGCGTCCAGGTGGTCGGGGTGCACGTGGGTCACGAGCAGCACGTCCACCCCGTCGAGGGCCCGGGCCAGCTCCTCCGGACCGGAGAAGTTGCCCGGGTCGACGACCAGGGCCCGGCCCTCGTTCTCGAGCCGCACGCACGAGTGGGTGTACTTGATCAGCTCCATGGGCCCAGCCTAGCCCGGCCCCGGCAACGGGCCCGGGAGCGTGCCGGTCCCGCCCTTGTTAAGCTGGTGGCTCGCCCGGACGCGTCCGGGCGCCGGCGGCCGGACCCGGCCGCCCGGCGGAGCAGACCGACGAGAGGACGAGGCGTGAGCGTGCGAACCGGCGGGGGCGGTGAGGTCCGCAACACCCGGCAGCGCCGTGCCGTCAGCCAGGCCCTGGCCTCCCTGGAGGACTTCATCTCCACGCAGGACCTGCACGCGCTGCTGCGGGAGCGCGGCGAGTCCGTCTCCCTGGCCACGACCTACCGGATCCTGCAGTCGATGTCCGAGCTCGGGGAGCTGGACGTCCTGCGCGGCGGCGACGGCGAGGCGATCTACCGCCGCTGCGCGGCCGAGCACCACCACCACCACCTGGTCTGCCGCCGCTGCGGCGCCGCCGTGGAGCTCGAGGCCCCCTCGGTGGAGGAGTGGGCCGGGCGCACCGCCGCGGCCCACGGCTTCACCGAGGTGGACCACACGGTCGAGATCACCGGCCTGTGCGCCGCCTGCAGCGCGCGGCGCGCCGATGGCTGAGCCCACGCCGCCCCGCGGCACCTTCGTCCTCGCCGTCAACCCCCGCGCCGGCCGCGGCCGGGCCCTGGCGGAGGCCCACCGGGCCGCGGACCTGCTGCGCACCGGCGGCGACGACGCCGTGGTGCTCTCCGCCGGGGACCTCGACACCCTGGTGGCGCTGGTCCGCGACCGGCTCCGCGCCGCCGCGCTCTCCACCCGCGCCCTGGTGGTCGTGGGCGGGGACGGCATGGTCCAGGCCGGCCTGGGGGTGCTCGTCGAGCTCGCCGAGCAGGGCGTCGAGATCCCGCTGGGCGTGGTGCCCTGCGGCACCGGCAACGACCTGGCCCGTCACCTGGCCGTCCCCCTGCGGGACCCGGTGGGCGCGGCCGGACGGATCCTGCGCCGGCTCGACGACCCGGTCCCGCGCCGGCTCGACGTCGGCCGCGTCCGCTTCCCGGACGGGCGCACCCGCTGCTTCGGGACCGCCCTGTGCGCCGGCTTCGACGCCGTGGTCAACGAGCGGGCCAACCGCTGGCCGCGCCTGACCGGGCCCGGCACCTACCTGCTGGCCGTCCTGGTGGAGATCGTGCGGCTGCGCACCGTCGCCTACCGGCTGGAGGTCGAGGACGCCGCGGGACGGTGCCGCACGGAGGACCGGACGGGGGTGCTCCTGAACGTCGCCAACACCTCCTCGATCGGCGGCGGGCTGCCCGTCGTGCCCGGTGCCCGGGAGGACGACGGGCTGCTGGAGCTGTTCACCGTGGCGCCCCTGGGCCGGGCGCGGTTCCTGGTCCTGTTCCCGCGGCTGTTCTCGGGCCGCCACGTCGCCCTGCCCAGCGTGCGGATCGAGCGGGTGCGCTCGGTGCGGGTGGCGGCCCCGGGCGTCACCGCCTACGCCGACGGGGAGCGCCTCGGCCCGCTGCCCGTGCGGGTGGACGTGCTCCCCGCGGCGGTGCGGATCCTGGCCTGAGCCCGCCGGCGCGCGGCGGCCGAGCCCACCGGTTCAGCCCCCCGCTTCAGCCCGCCGGTTCGACCCGGCAGGTCAGCGCGGCGGCTCCGAGGAGTCGACCCGGTCCCCGCGTCGCTGGCGGCGGTCCTGCGTGGTGTCGCGGATCTCGCCCACGAGCTCCTCGATGACGTCCTCGAGGAACAGCACGCCCAGCGTCCGCCCGCCCGCGTCGACCACGCGGGCCAGGTGCGAGCCGGTGCGCTGCATCGCCGCGAGGGCGTCGTCGATCTCGATCTCGGGCCGCAGGTTGGCCAGGGACCGCACCCGGGTCACCGGCACGGGCTCGTTGTACCGGCTGCCCGGGATGGAGAGCACGTCCTTGATGTGCAGGTAGCCGTTGAGCACGCCGTCGTCCTCGGTCAGGGCGAAGCGCGAGAAGCCGGTGCGGGCCACCGCCTTCTCGACCTCGGCCGGGGATACGTCCTCCGGCAGGGTGACGAGCTCGTGCAGCGGCACCATGACGTCGGCGGTGCGCTTGGCGGAGAACTCCAGGGCCCCGGAGAGCAGGCCGGTCTGGTCGGCCACGGTGCCCTCCTTCGTCGACTCCGCCACGATGGACTGCAGCTCGTCGAGGGTGAAGGTCGAGGACACCTCGTCCTTCGGCTCGATGCCCAGCAGCTTCAGGACGTGGTTGGCCGACCAGTTCAGCGTCGCGATCACGGGCTTGACCACCCGCGAGACGAACACCAGCGGCGGGGCGAGCAGCAGCACCGCACGGTCGGCGGCCGAGACGGACATGTTCTTGGGCACCATCTCGCCGAAGACCACGTGCAGGAAGGTGACCACGACGAGCGCCGTCAGGAACCCGCTGACGTCGGCCACCTCGGCGGGCACGCCCAGGTGCTCCAGCGGCCCGGAGACGATGTGGTGCAGGGCGGGCTCGGAGATGTTGAGGATCAGCAGCGAGCACACCGTGATGCCCAGCTGGCAGCAGGCCAGCATGAGGGAGACCCGCTCCATCGCGTACAGCGCGGTGCGCGCACGCTTGTTCCCGGCCTCGGCGAGCGGCTCGATCTGGCTGCGCCGCGCGGACATGACGGCGAACTCGCCGCCCACGAAGAAGGCGTTGCCGGCCAGGAGGACCACCAGCCACGCCAGGCCTGCCCAGTCGCTCATCGTGCCTCCTCCCCGGCCGCGGCAGCTCCGGTGTCCTGCTGGTCGTCCGCGGACGGGACGAAGCGGATGCGGTCCACGCGCCGGCCGTCCATCCGGGCGACCTCCAGCGTGCCGCCCTTGACGGGCACCGCGTCCCCGGGCCTCGGGATCTGCCCGAGCCGGTCCATCATGAACCCGCCCATGGTCTCGTAGGCGGGCCCGTCCTCGATGTCGAGCTCGGTGATCTGCTCGGAGACCTCGTCGGGGCGCATCAGGCCGGGGAAGTACCACTCCCCGGTGGCCGACTGCAGGGCCCCGAGGGTGAGCCGGTCGTGCTCGTCGGAGACCTCCCCGACCACCTCCTCCACGAGGTCCTCGAGGGTGACGACGCCGGCGGTGCCGCCCCACTCGTCGACGACCACGGCCATCTGCAGCCCGCCGGAGCGCAGCTGCACGAGCAGCGAGTCCAGGTGCACGGTCTCGGGCACGCGCAGGACCTCCTCCATGATCGCCCCGCACTCCAGGGCGGCCCGGCGCTCCGACGGCACGGCCACGGCCTTCTTGATGTGCACCACGCCGCGGACGTCGTCCGGGGAGTCGTCCATGACGGGGAAGCGGGAGTGCCCGGTGCGGGAGGCCAGCGCCACGACGTCCGCCACGGACTCGTGGGAGTCGAGCATCTGCACCCGGATGCGCGGCGTCATCACGTCCGCGGCGGTGCGCTCGGCGAACGTCAGGGTCTTGGCCACGAAGGTGGCGGTGCCGATGTCGAGGGTGCCCATCTTCGCGGAGCGGCGCACCATCGAGGACAGCTCCTCGGGCGAGCGCGCCCCGGAGAGCTCCTCCTTGGCCTCCATGCCGAACAGGTGCAGGACCCGGTTGGCGACGCCGTTGAGCGCGAGCACGAAGGGCTTGAACACGGCGGTGAACAGCAGCTGCGGGCGGGCGACGACCCGCCCCACCCGGAAGGCCTCCGCGATGGCCCAGTTCTTCGGGACCAGCTCCCCCAGCAGCATCGACAGCAGCGTGGAGATGAGCATGGACAGCGCCAGGGTGGCCCCGCCGGCGGCGGTCACGGACAGGCCGGTCAGCTCGGCGATCGGCTCGCGCAGGAAGGACTGCAGCGCCAGGTCCAGGGTGTAGCCGGTGAGCAGGGTGGTGAGGGTGATGCCCAGCTGGCAGCTGGAGAGCTGCGTGGAGAGGGACTTGAGGCACTTCAGCAGGGGCTCGGCCGCCCGGTCGCCCTCGGCGATCGCGCGGCGGACCGTGGTCTGGTCCAGGGCCACGAGGGAGAACTCCACGGCCACGAAGAAGCCCGTGCCCAGGATCAGGAGCAGGCCCGCGGCCAGCAGCAACCACTCCATCAGGCGCTGCCTCCCCGGGGGGACCGCCGGCCCGGGGCCGGGCGGTCGGAGGCTGGTGGGGGGTCGGTGGGTGAGCCGGCTCGGGGGCCGCGGCGGGGGCCGCCGCGGCCGGGCCGGCAACTACTGAAGGAGTCCATGAGGACTCCAGGGTACCGGAGCGGGACCCGCCGGCGCGTGCTCAGGACCAGCTGACCGGGCGCGCCCTGCCCTCCTCGTAGCCGGAGGCGGACTGGATGCCCACCACCGCGCGCGCGGCGAACTGCTCGAGGCTGGTGGCCCCCGCGTAGGTCATGGAGCTGCGCACGCCCGCGGTGATCTGGTCCACGAGGTCCTCCACGCCGGGGCGCTCGGGGTCCAGGTACATCTTGGAGCTGGAGATGCCCTCCTCGAACAGGCCCTTGCGGGCCCGGGCGAAGGCGCCCTCGCCCCGGGTGCGCTCGCGCACGGCGCGGGTGGACGCCATCCCGAAGCTCTCCTTGTACGCGCGCCCGTCGGCGTCGACGTTGAGCTCGCCCGGTCCCTCGTGGGTGCCCGCGAACCAGGAGCCGACCATCACCTGGCTGGCGCCGGCCGCGAGCGCGAGGGCGACGTCGCGGGGGTGCTTCACCCCGCCGTCGGCCCACACGTGCCGGCCCAGGCCGGCGGCCGCCTCGGCGCACTCGAGCACCGCGGAGAACTGGGGCCGGCCCACGGCGGTCATCATCCGGGTGGTGCACATCGCCCCGGGGCCGACGCCGACCTTCACGATGTCCGCCCCGGCGTCCACGAGGTCCTGCACGCCGTCGGCGGTGACCACGTTGCCCGCCACGACCGGCACGTCCGGCGCCGCCGCGCGGACCTGGCCGAGGGCCTCGATCATCTTGCGCTGGTGGCCGTGGGCGGTGTCCACCACCAGCACGTCCACGCCGGCGTCCAGCAGCGCCCGCGCCTTGCCCCGGACGTCGCCGTTGATGCCCACGGCCGCGCCCACCCGGAGCCGGCCGGCGCCGTCGAGGGCGGGGGTGTAGATGGTCGAGCGGACGGTGCCCTTGCGGGTCAGCACGCCCACCACGGTGTCGCCGTCGAGCACCGGCGCCACGTGGGCCCGCGTCTGGGTGAGGCGGTCGTAGGCGGCGGCCAGGACGTCCTCGCCGGAGCGCGCGGAGACCTCCGCGAGCGAGAACACCGGGGCGTCGGTGCGCATGATCGTGCCGAGCTGGGTGAAGCGGTCCACCTCCGTGCAGTCCGCGGCGAGAACCACCCCGCGGTAGGCGCGGTCCGGCCCGCACACCACCACGGCGCCGTGCGGGCGCTTGTGCATGATGCCGAGGGCGTCGTGGACCGTGTCCTCCGCCCCCAGCACCACGGGCGTCTCGAAGCGCGGGGAGCGGTTCTTCACCCAGGAGGTCACCTCGGCGATGACGTCGAGCGGGATGTCCTGCGGGAGGATGCCCAGACCGCCCCGCCGGGCCAGCGTCTCGACCATGCGGCGGCCGGTCACCGCGGTCATGTTCGCCGCGACCAGGGGGATCGTGGCGCCCGTGCCGTCGCGGGGCGTCAGGTCGACGTCGAAGCGGGAGGTGACCCGGGAGCTGGCCGGGACCAGGAAGACGTCGTTGTAGGTCAGGTCGGACGTGGGGGTGTTGAGGAAGCGCACGCGGACCAGTCTAGCGGGGGGCCCGCGACACGCGCCGCGGCGCGGAGGGCGCGGACTAGCCATGCCGCCGCGCAGATCACTAGACTCGCCGGAGGTACGGCCGCGCCCGGTTCACGACCGTCCGGCAGGTCCGGAGGACGCCGGCGGCTGTCGCGGGAGACGGCCGGCGACGAACACCGGCGGCGGGACCGGATGCTGCTGGGACCGACAACGCGGGGACCGGAGAGCCGGTTCCCGCGCGACCAACCTATGGAAGAGGCGTATTCCCCGTGCCACATCAGCCACAGCACCCCATCCCTGAAGAATTCGCAGGTAACGAGTGGCTCGTCGACGAACTGTTCGAGAAGTACCGGTCGGACAAGAACTCGGTGGACGAGAAGTGGTGGCCCATCTTCGAGGCGATGAGCGCTGACAACGGCACTGCGACGGAGCAGCCGGGCGCCCAGTCCTCCACCGGGCGGACTCCCGCCCCCGCCCCGGCGCAGGAGGCCCCCGTCCCGGAGGCGCCCGCCCCTCGGGCGGCCCCCGACCGGCCGAAGGCCGCGGCCGCCCCCCGGCCGCCCGCCACCCAGCAGGCCACCCCCCGGACCGCGTCGGCGACGACGCCGGCCGCGGCCCCGCCCGCCACGAAGTCCGGCGCCAAGGCCGAGGGCCGCCCCGAGAACGGCCAGGGCGAGACCGAGTCGCGCCGGCCCATCCCGGCCCAGCCCGCCCGGGCCCGCGCCAGCGCCCCCAGCACGGACGCCCCGGCGGAGGACAAGGTCGTCAAGCTCCGCGGTCCCGCCAAGGCGGTGGCCGCCAACATGGACGCCTCGCTCACGGTGCCGACCGCCACGACCGTGCGCGCGGTCCCCGCGAAGCTGCTGATCGACAACCGGATCGTGATCAACAGCCACCTCGCCCGCAACCGCGGCGGCAAGGTCTCCTTCACGCACCTGATCGGCTACGCCGTGATCAAGGCGCTGGCCAACTACCCGTCCCAGAACGTCGTGTACGACGAGCAGGACGGCAAGCCGGTGGCGGTGCACCCCGCCCACGTCAACTTCGGGATCGCCATCGACATCCCGAACAAGGACGGTTCCCGCAACCTCGTGGTGCCCAACATCAAGGGCGCGGAGGCGATGTCCTTCCTGCAGTTCTGGAACTCCTACGAGGACATCGTGCGCCGGGCGCGCGCCAACGAGCTGACCATGGAGGACTACCAGGGCACCACGGTGTCCCTGACCAACCCCGGCGGCATCGGCACCGTGCACTCCGTGCCGCGGCTGTCCAAGGGACAGGCCTGCATCGTCGGCGTGGGCGCACTGGACCACCCGGCCGAGTACCGGGGCTCCTCCCCGAAGACCATCGCCCGGCACGCCGTCTCCAAGATCATCACGCTGACCTCGACCTACGACCACCGCGTCATCCAGGGCGCGGGCTCCGGCGAGTTCCTGCGCCTGATCGAGTCCTACCTGCTGGGCGGGGACGACTTCTACGACGAGATCTTCGAGGCCCTGCGGATCCCGTACGAGCCCGTGCGCTGGGCCGTGGACAACCAGGTCAACCCCGAGATCCAGGTCAACAAGGTCGCCCGGATCCAGCAGCTCATCCACGCCTACCGCGTGCGCGGGCACCTCATGGCGGACACCAACCCGCTCGAGTACGTGATGCGCAAGCACCCCGACCTGGACATCCGCACCTACGGGCTGTCCCTGTGGGACCTGGAGCGCGAGTGGCCCACCGGCGGCTTCGGCGGCGCGGACGTGCTGAGCCTGCGCACCATCCTGGGCCGGCTGCGGGACGCCTACTGCCGCACCCTCGGCGTGGAGTACATGCACCTGCAGGAGCCGGAGGAGCGCGAGTGGTTCCAGGACCAGCTCGAGCACGGCTACCAGAAGCCCAGCCGCGAGGAGCAGTTCCGCATCCTGGGCCGGCTCAACGCCGCCGAGGCCTTCGAGACGTTCCTGCAGACCAAGTACGTGGGCCAGAAGCGCTTCTCCCTGGAGGGCGGCGAGTCCCTGATCCCGCTGCTCGACGAGATCATCGCCGACGCCGCCGACGCCGGGCTCGCCGGGGTGGGCATCGCCATGGCCCACCGCGGCCGGCTCAACGTGCTCACCAACATCGCCGGCAAGTCCTACGCCCAGGTGTTCCGGGAGTTCGAGGGCAGCCAGGACCCCCGCACCACCGAGGGCTCCGGCGACGTGAAGTACCACCTCGGCACGGAGGGCACCTTCACCTCGGACAACGGCAACGAGACCCAGGTGTACCTCGCCGCCAACCCGTCCCACCTCGAGGCGGCGGACCCGGTCATCGAGGGCATCGCCCGCGCCAAGACCGACGTCCTCGGCGCCGGCCCGGAGGGCGACGGCACCTACCCCGTGCTGCCGATCCAGGTGCACGGCGACGCCGCGTTCGCCGGCCAGGGCGTCGTGGCCGAGGTCCTGCAGATGGCGCAGCTGCCCGGGTACACGGTGGGCGGCACCGTCCACGTCATCGTGAACAACCAGGTGGGCTTCACCACCTCCCCCGCGGCGGCGCGCTCCACGACCTACGCGACCGACATCGCCAAGGGCCTGCAGGCGCCGATCTTCCACGTCAACGCGGACGACCCCGAGGCCGTCACGCACGTGGGGCAGATGGCGTTCGCCTGGCGCCAGGCGTTCCACAAGGACGTCGTGATCGACCTCATGTGCTACCGCCGCCGCGGCCACAACGAGGGCGACGACCCCTCGATGACCCAGCCGCTGATGTACAACCTCATCGAGGAGAAGCGCTCCACCCGCAAGATCTACACCGAGAACCTGGTGGGCCGCGGCGACATCACCCAGGAGGAGGCCGACCGCGCGCTGAAGGACTACCAGGAGCGCCTGGAGCGGGTGTTCGCTGAGACCCACGAGGCCCAGACCTCGTCCATCCCGCTGGTCACCGGCGACTCCGCGGCGATCTCGAACATCGAGCGGCCCTCCGCCCAGCAGGCGGACTCCGGGATCTCGGTGCCGCGGACCACGGCGATCTCCGCGGAGGCCGCCCAGCGCCTGGGGGCGGTGCACGTGGAGGTCCCCGAGGACTTCACCGTGCACAAGAAGCTGCGCAAGCTGCTCGAGCGCCGGGAGGCGATGACCCGCGAGGGCGGCGTGGACTGGGGCATGGGCGAGCTCATGGCCTTCGGCTCCCTGATGATGGAGGGCATCCCGGTGCGGATGTCCGGCCAGGACGTGCGGCGCGGGACCTTCACCCAGCGGCACGCGGTCTTCTTCGACGCCGACACCGGGGCGGAGTGGACCCCGCTCAACCACCTCTCCGGGGACCAGGCCAAGCTGGCGATCTACAACTCGCTGCTGTCCGAGTACGGCGTGCTGGGCTTCGAGTACGGCTACTCCGTGGAGCGGCCCGACGCCCTGACCGTCTGGGAGGCCCAGTTCGGTGACTTCGTCAACGGCGCGCAGATCGTGGTCGACGAGTTCATCTCCTCGGCCGAGCAGAAGTGGGGCCAGCGCTCCTCGCTGGTCATGCTGCTCCCCCACGGCTTCGAGGGACAGGGCCCGGACCACTCGTCGGCCCGGATCGAGCGGTTCCTGCAGCTGTGCGCCGAGCAGAACATGATCGTGGCCAACCCGTCCACCCCGGCCAGCCACTTCCACCTGCTGCGCCGGCAGGCCTACAGCCGGCCGCGCAAGCCGCTGGTCGTGGCCACGCCCAAGCAGCTGCTGCGGCTCAAGGCGGCGGCCTCCCCGATCGAGGAGTTCACCTCCGGGGCGTTCCGCCCGGTGATCGGCGACCAGGGCGGGCTGAACGCCGCCGAGGTCACCGACGTGATCCTGGTCTCGGGCCGGCTGTACTACGACCTGGCCGCCGCGCGCGAGCAGCGCCAGGACCGCAGCACCGCGATCGTGCGCGTGGAGCAGCTCTACCCCCTGCCGGTCGCGGAGATCCGGGAGGAGCTGGCCAAGTACCCGGAGGCCCGTCTCACCTGGGCCCAGGACGAGCCCGCCAACCAGGGGGCCTGGCCGTTCATGGCGGTCAACCTGGTGCCGGAGCTGGACCGCAGGGTGCGCCTGGCCTCCCGGCCGGCCTCGGCCTCCCCGGCCAACGGCTCGGCCAAGCGCCACGCCGCCGAGCTGGAGACCCTGGTCCAGACGGCCTTCGAGCGGGACTGAGCCCGCCCGGGACGGCGGGGGCCGTGGCCCCCGCCGTCCCCGCACGTCCCCAGCGAGTCCGGCGCCGGCCCGTGCCCCACGGGCCGGCGCTGCCCATGACCACCCGCACCCCCGACCAGAAAGAACGACGTGGAGCAACGAAGGATCAGAATTGTCGCAGTCGGTGACGAGCTGCTGGCCGGCGAGGGCGACCCGCGGGCCCTCGGCTGGTTCGGGCGGGTCATGGCCCGCACCCCGCACCACGTGGCCCCGGTGGCGGCCTACAACCTCGCCGCCCCCGGCGAGGGCAGCGAGTCCCTCAACGAGCGCTGGTTCGAGGAGGCGGCCCGCCGCTTCTCCCCCGGCCACGACAACCGCCTGGTCATCGCGCCCTCCACGCTGGACATCGACCTGTCCATCACGAGCGCCCGCTCCCGGCTGAACATGGCCAACATCATCGACACGGCCTCCCAGCACAACGTGCGGGTGCTCGTCGTCGGCCCCCCGCCCACGCTGGACGCCGAGCGCAACCGGCGCATCGCGGACCTCTCGGCCGCCTACGCCGACGTCACGACCCGGCGCAACCACGTCTACGTGGACACCTTCAACCCGCTGCAGCACCACGAGCAGTGGCGCAAGGACCTGGCCGCGAACCACGGCCACCCGGGACAGGCCGGCTACGGGCTGATGGCGTGGCTCGTGCTGCACCGCGGCTGGTACAACTGGCTGGACCTGCCCGAGCCCCAGTGACCCCGGCCTCCCGCGCGTGTGAGACAATGGCGGGCAGTGCCTCGTCCGGCCGCCGCTGAACTCACCAGACCACGCGGGAACGGACGCCGACACCCACGATCCGCCGCGGGCGACCGCGGACAGACAGGAGGCTCGCATGAGCAAGCGCGGACGCAAGCGCAAGGACCGCCGCAAGGGCGGCGCCAACCACGGCAAGCGCCCCAACGCCTGAGGTCCCCGGACCCGGCAACGCCGTGACGGAAGGGCCCCGGACCGCTGAGCGGTCCGGGGCCCTTCCGTGTGCCCGGGGCAGGGCGCGGCACTGTTCGGCGCCGAGCGGCGCTCAGGCCGCGGGGGGCTCCTGGCGCTGGGCGTGCAGGCGGGCGAGGATCGAGACCCGCAGGTCGGCGGGGGCGGTCTCCGCGCAGGACCGGCGGACCACGGAGCGGATCACGCACTCCAGGTCGTACTCGCGCGCGCACTCCCGGCACTCCAGGAGGTGGCCGTGGATCTCGTCGAGGTCCTGCGCCGGAAGCACCCCGTCGAGGTACTCGTAGATCCGGCGGATCCGCTCGTCCGTGCAGTGTCCGAGGCTCTCGCAGTCGGCCATGTCTACTTGTCCTTTTCCTTCTTCTTGTCGCCGGTCACCTTGGACGTGTCGAAGCCGCGCTCGGCCGCGTAGTCGGCGAGCTTCTCGCGCAGCAGCTTCCGCCCGCGGTGCAGCCGGGACATCACCGTCCCGATCGGCGTGTCCATGATCTCGGAGATCTCCTTGTAGGCGAAGCCCTCCACGTCGGAGAAGTACACGGCCAGCCGGAACTCCTCGGGCAGCTCCTGGAGGGCACGCTTGACGTCGCTGTCCGGCAGGTGGTCGAGGGCCTCCACCTCCGCCGAGCGCAGGCCCGAGGACGTGTGGGACTCGGCGCGGTGCAGCTGCCAGTCCTCCACGGTGTCGGTGTTCGCCTGCTGGGGCTCGCGCTGGCGCTTGCGGTAGAGGTTGATGTACGTGTTCGTGAGGATCCGGTACAGCCAGGCCTTGAGGTTCGTGCCGGGCCGGTACTGGTGGAACGCCGAGAACGCCTTGGTGTAGGCCTCCTGCACCAGGTCCTCGGCGTCGGCGGGGTTGCGGGCCATCCGCAGGGCAGCGGCGTAGAGCTGGTCCACGTACTCCATGGCGTCCTGCTCGAAGCGCGCCTTCCGGGCCTCCGGGGTCTCGGTGTCGACGTCGACGGGCGGCTCGGTGCGCTGGGGGACGGCCCCCTGCTGGTTCTGCTCGTTCATCACGGCCCAGTCTACGGGGACCCGCCGCCCGGCCGGGGCCGGGGCGAGGGTGCTGACGGCGGTGCTGATGGCTGCTCCTCTCCCCCGGGCGTGCCGGTGTGCTCGCTGGACGTCCGGCCGGCCGCCGGGGCTCCGGCGGTCCGTCCGCGGCGGTCCGGCCCGTGCGGGGCCGCTCACCGTCCTCCTGCACAACGGAGGTCACGGCCGCGCGTATTCCCCGCCGCGGCGGGTCGCGGCTCGCCCGTGCCCCGGCCCCCGTGGCTAGGATGGGTCCAGCGGCGCCGTCCGCCGAACCAGTACCCGTCCGACAACGCCCCGCGGTCACGCCTGCCGCCCAGGAGGAATCCATGAGCATCGTCCGTCGCATCGCCCGCCCGCTGCTGGCCACCGGTTACGTCGCCAACGGTGTCGAGAGCTTCCGCAACTCGTCCCGCGCCGCCCAGCACCTCGCCCCCGCCGCCTCCGCGGCGTCCAAGGCCTTCCCGCAGGCCGGCCCCGTGCTGCAGAACCCGGCCGTGGTCGCCCAGGGGCTCGCCGCCGCGCAGGTCGGCGCCGCCGTGCTGTTCGGCCTGGGCCGGCTGCCGCGCCTGTCCGCCGGGGTGCTGGTGACCACCACCGCGCTCAACGCCTACGCCGACTACCGCGCCGCCGAGGCCGACACCGCGGAGCAGAAGGCCGCCCGCCGGACGACCGCCTTCAAGAACGCCTCCCTCGTCGGCGCCGTCATGCTCGCCGCCGTGGACACCGAGGGCAACCCCTCCCTGCTGTGGCGCGCCGAGCACCTGGCCGGCGACGTCAAGAAGAACGCCTCCAAGCTCGGCAAGGACACCCAGAAGCAGGTCGCCAAGGCCGAGAAGGCGCTCCAGCACGCCGTCAAGCACAGCTGAGCCGGGGTCCCGCCGTCGTGATCCCGTCCGAGGCCCCCGCGCCCCGTCCCGATGTGCCGGAGCCGGCCCAGCAGCACGAGCTGTGGCCGGCTCCGTTCGTGGGCGACCGCCCGGTCGTCGCCGAGCTGACGGTGCCGGGCTCCAAGTCCCTCACCAACCGGTACCTGCTCCTCGCCGCCCTCGCGGACGGCCCGTGCCGCCTGCGCTCCCCGCTGCACTCCCGCGACTCCCGGCTCATGGTGCAGGCCCTGCGCGCCCTCGGGGCCGGCGTCGAGGAGGTGGCCGGGGACGGTGACTTCGGTCCGGACCTGCTCGTGCGGCCCGCCGCCTGGGAGGCCACGGACCCGGTCACGGTGGACTGCGGGCTCGCCGGGACCGTGATGCGCTTCGTCCCGCCCGTGGCGGCCCTGGGCCGCCGCCCGGTGACCTTCGACGGCGATCCGGGCGCCCGGGTGCGCCCGATGGGCCCGGTGATCGACGCCCTGCGGGCGCTCGGCCTGCGGGTCGAGGACGGCGGCCGCGGCCGGCTGCCCTTCACCGTCCACGGCACGGGCGGGGTGCCCGGCGGGGAGCTCGAGATCGACGCGACCGGCTCGAGCCAGTTCGTCTCCGCCCTCCTGCTCGCCGGGGCACGCTTCGACGACGGCCTGCTGCTGCGCCACCGGGGCGCGGACGGGCGCGGCGTGCCGTCCATGCCGCATGTCGGGATGACCGTGGCGGTGCTGCGCGGGCTCGGGGTCGCGGTGGACGACTCCGTGCCGGAGCAGTGGCGGGTGGCGCCCGGCCCGGTCCGGGCCTTCGACGTCACTATCGAGCAGGACCTCTCCAACGCCGGCCCCTTCCTCGCCGCGGCCGTGGTCACCGGCGGGCGGGTCTCGGTGCCGCGCTGGCCCGGGCGCACCACCCAGGGCGGGGACCACTGGAAGCACATCCTGCCCGCCTTCGGCGCGGAGGTGGAGCTCGCGGACGGGACCTTCTCGGTCACCGGCCCCCCGGTGGTCACCGGCGTGGACCTGGACCTGGGCGAGGCCGGGGAGCTGGCCCCCACCATCGCCGCCGTGTGCGCCGTGGCCACCACCCCGTCCCGGCTGCGCGGCATCGCCCACCTGCGCGGCCACGAGACGGACCGGCTCGCGGCGCTGGTGGCCGAGATCAACCGGCTCGGCGGGGACGCGGAGGAGACCGAGGACGGTCTGGTGATCCGCCCGGCCCCGCTGCACGGCGGCACGTTCCGCAGCTACGAGGACCACCGGATGGCCACCGCCGGTGCCGTGATCGGGCTGGTGGTGCCCGGCGTCCGCGTGGAGAACATCGGGACCACCGCCAAGACCCTGCCCGAGTTCCCGCAGCTGTGGTCCGAGCTCCTGGGGACCGGCCGTGGCGCGTAGGGACTCCGCCCGGCGCGACTGGGACGAGTCGGACGTCCGGGTCCGCCCGAACAAGTCCGGCTCCCGGCCGCGCACCAAGGACCGGCCGGCGCACCGGGACGCCGTGACCGGCCGCATCGTCACGGTGGACCGCGGCCGCTACACCGCGGTCCTCGACGAGGACACCGACCGGGAGCGGCTGGTCGTGGCGGTGCGCGCCAAGGAGCTGCACCGCCGGCCCGTGGTCGCCGGGGACCTCGTCGGCCTCGTCGGGGACGTCAGCGGCGCCCCGGACAGCCTGGCCCGCCTCGTGCGGATCGAGGAGCGCGCCACGGTGCTGCGGCGCAGCGCCGACGACACCGACCCGGTCGAGCGCGTGGTGGTGGCCAACGCCGACCAGCTCGTCATCGTGGTCGCCGCGGCCAACCCGGAGCCGCGCACCGGCTTCATCGACCGCTCCCTCGTGGCCGCCTACGACGCCGGGATCGAGCCGATCCTGTGCATCACCAAGACCGACCTGCGCGACCCCGCGGAGCTGATCTCCCACTACACCGCCCTGGAGCTGCCCGTGCTCGTCTCCGGTCCCGCGCGGGACGCCGCGGCCGGCGACGACGGGGCCACGCTGCCCCTCGACCGCGCCCTCGTGGAGGCCCTGCGCGCGCGGCTCGACGGCCACGTCTCGGTGCTGCTCGGGCACTCCGGGGTCGGCAAGTCCACCCTCGTCAACGCCCTCACGGGCGCGGACCGGGCGACCGGCGGGGTGAACGCCGTGACGGGGCGGGGCCGGCACACGTCGTCGTCGGCCCTGGCCCTGAGGATCGAGGACGCCTCCCCCGGCTCCTGGATCATCGACACCCCCGGCATCCGCTCCTTCGGCCTCGCCCACGTGGACCCCGACCGCATCGTGGAGTCCTTCGACGAGCTCGCCGAGGCGATCGCCGACTGCCCCAAGGGCTGCCGCCACACCGAGGCCTCCCCCGGCTGCGCCCTGGACGGCTGGGTGGCCCAGGGCCGGGCCGGGGACGCGGGCAGCTCCCGGCTGGCCTCGCTGCGCCGGCTGCTCGGCGCCGGGGAGCGCCCGGGCGAGTCCCGGGAGGACAAGGAGCTCGGCATCCAGTGAGCCGGCGGCCGCACCGGCCGTCGGCCCAGGCCCGGCCGGGCCCGGGACGGGTTCGGGGTAGGTTGGAGCAATGCGCAGCCCCAGCAACTACACCGACGACCTCCGCCTCGCCCACATCCTGGCCGACGCCGTGGACCGCCTGACCATGCGCCGGTTCAAGGCCCAGGACCTGACGGTGGAGACCAAGCCCGACCTGACCCCGGTCACGGACGCCGACCGCGAGGCCGAGCAGCTGATCCGCGCCCAGCTGGGGCGCACGCGCAACCGGGACGCCGTCATCGGCGAGGAGTACGGCGCCACCGGCAGCGGGGCCCGCCAATGGGTCGTGGACCCGATCGACGGCACCAAGAACTTCGTGCGCGGCGTGCCGGTGTGGGCCACGCTGATCGCCCTCGTCGACGAGGGCCGGCCCGTGGTCGGGGTGGTCTCCGCGCCCGCGCTGGGGCGGCGCTGGTGGGCCGCGTCCGGGACGGGGGCGTTCACCGGCAAGTCCCTGGCCAACGCCCAGCGCATCCGGGTCTCGCAGGTCGGGCGGCTCTCCGACGCCTCCCTGTCCTACTCCTCCCTGACCGGGTGGCGGGACCGCGGGGTGCGGGACCGCTTCCTCGAGCTCACCGACGAGGTCTGGCGCACCCGGGCCTACGGCGACTTCTGGTCCTACTGCCTGCTCGCCGAGGGCGCCGTGGACCTCGCGTGCGAGCCCGAGCTGAGCCTGCACGACATGGCCGCGCTCGTGCCCGTGGTCGAGGAGGCCGGCGGCCGCTTCACCTCCCTGGAGGGCGAGCCCGGCCCGTTCGGCGGCAGCGCGCTGGCCAGCAACGGGCTGCTCCACGACGAGGTGCTGGAGCTGCTGGCACCGTCCTCCTGACCCCGGTTCCCGGGCCCGGGCTCCCGGGCGCTGGTACCGGGGCGCTGGTACCGGGGTCCCGATGGAGCTCCGTGTCGGCGCCCGGTGCAGTGCCGTCCGGCCCGGTCCGCCCCGGCGACGCGAGGGGCCCGCACCGGTCGGTGCGGGCCCCTCGCGTCGCCGGCAGGACTCAGAGGTCCTGGGTGGTGAGGCCCATCTCGCGCTCGATGCACTGCTGGAAGGCGGTCGGGTCCGACGAGTACTGGTTGCAGGCCTCCATGGCCGGCCCGAACTCCCCGAGCAGCGCCCCGAAGATCACGAGGAAGAAGATGCTCGCCAGGATGCCCAGGACGCTGAGCACGATGCCGATGATCGGCACCGCCTTGGACGCCCCCGGGGTCCGGCCGAGCTTGCGCACGGCCACGATGCCGAGCACCAGGCCCACGAGCCCGGGCACGAGGCCCAGCACGAACCAGCAGGTCAGCAGCGACACGATGCCCAGGATGAGGGCGGCGATGCCCAGCCCCGTGCCCTGCGGCTTCGCCCCGACGCCGTACTGGCCCATGTCGTACTGGCCCTGCTGCCCCGGGTAGCCCTGGCCCTGCTGGTACGGAGCGGGATAGCCCTGGCCGCCGTACTGCCCCTGGGAGGACTGGTCCTGACCGTACTGGCCGGCGCCGTACTGGCCCTGCTGCCCCTGGCCGTACTGGCCCTGGGAGTACTGGTTCTGACCGTACTGACCCCCGCCGTACTGGCCCTGCTGCCCCTGCCCGTACTGACCCTGGCCGTACTGACCCTGGCCGTACTGCGGGGACGAGTACTGGTCCCCACCGGTGCCCTGGCCGTAGCGCGGCGCCTCGTAGGACGGCCCGGAGGGGGCGCCCTCGATGCGCTGGCCGTACTCGGGCCCGCCCTGGCCGCCGTAGCTCGACGACCCGCCGGCACCCGTGCCGCCCTGGTCTGGCGTGTTGTCGTTCTGGCTCATGGCGTTGCCCTCTCGGTCGTCGGCGGTACACCTCCAGCTTGTCACACCGGCCCCGGGTCGCCGCCTATTTCCCCGGCCGGCCACGAGCCGGACGCCCGGCCTCGGGGCTCTCCCACCGCCCGCCGTGACGAGGGCCCCGGGCACGAAAAAAACCGGGGAGCGCCTCGCGGCGCTCCCCGGTCAGGGAATGGTGGAGATGGGGGGAATTGAACCCCCGTCCGATGCAGCTTTGTCAGGGCTTCTCCGGGTGCAGTCTGCGTGGCGTTTTCTCAGTCCCGGCCCTCGTGCAGACCCGTGGCCGACGGACTCAGTCGCGCAAGTGTTCTCCAGACGCCCGCGACGAACGGCTGGAGCAGTGGCCTTCTAGCTGATGCCAGGCCCCGGGTCGAAGGCGAACCCGGGCTGACAGTCACCTAAGTCTGGTTACGCGGCGAGCGCGAGGTCAGACTTTGCGGTGGCGTTGCTGTTGGAATTGGCAACTATTGTTTTACAGAGAGCGTTTACGAGATAACTCTGCGTCCTCGACCCGCTTCCCCTGTCTCAACTCACATCGTCGAAACCGATCATCCCCGTATTCTGTTTCCAAACACCCCGCCGCAGCGGGATGTCCCAGTCTACCGCGCGGTACATGGCGGTGCAAGGACCCGGCGCCGAGGCTCAGCCCAGGTTCTTGTACCGCATGGCCCGCTGGGCCTCCCGGTTGTCCTGCTTCTCCCGCAGGGCCTGGCGCTTGTCGTACTCCCGCTTGCCCTTGGCCACGGCGATCTCCACCTTGACCCGCTTGCCGTCCACGAAGTACAGGGACAGCGGCACGATCGTGAAGCCCGACTCCCGGACCTTCTGCTCGATCTTGTCCATCTCGCTGCGGTGCAGCAGCAGCTTCCGGCGCCGGCGGGCGGAGTGGTTCGTCCACGACCCCTGGAGGTACTCGGGGATGTGCACGCCCTCGAGCCACAGCTCGCCGTCGGTGAACTGGCAGAACCCGTCCACGAGCGAGGCGCGGCCCATCCGCAGGGACTTCACCTCCGTGCCCATGAGGGCGAGACCGGCCTCGTAGGTGTCGAGGACGTGGTAGTCGTGCCGGGCCTTCTTGTTGTTCGCGACGACCTGGCGGCCGGTGTCCTTCGTGGCCATGGGCCTCCTCCCTCGGGTGCGGTGCGGACGGAACGCGGCCGCGCGCCGGGGCGCGCGGCCGGTCCTCCATCCTACGCCACCCCTCTCCCGCGGGGCGCTGTCCGCGCCGGAGCACCGCCGGCCGGTCCCGGGACGGGGCGTCGTCCCAGGTCGCCGCCCGGGCACCCGGTACGCTGGGTCAATGCTGGACACCGCCTCCTCCGCGCCGTCCCCAGCCGCGGACATCCTCTACCTCGTCGGCACGAGCGGTCACCCGAACTTCGGCGACGAGTTCATCGCCGCCTCGTGGCTGCGCTTCCTCGCCCGCACCCGCCCCGACGCCGAGGTCTGGCTCGACTGCCCGCACCCCGGGCTGGCGTCCCACCTCTTCGACGGGCTGCACCCGCGGCTGCGGACCACGGACACCCTCTGGCGGCTCGTCTTCGAGACCACGGAGATGGAGCCGGCCGCCGCGGACGCCCACGTGGACCGGGTGGTGACCTCCCTGGGGTCCCCGCGCTACGACCTCGGTCTGCTCGGGGCCCGGCGGGCGAGCTCGGTGCACCTGATCGGGGGCGGGTACCTCAACGCCATCTGGCCGCACCACGCCCGTCTGCTGCGCGCGGCGCGGCGGCTGGGCGAGCTCTCCGGCGCGCGGCTGGCAGCCACCGGCCTGGGTCTGACCCCTGCCGCGGACACCACGGCGGGCACGGAGGCCCTGCGCGAGGCGCTCGCCACCTTCGACCACGTCACCGTCCGGGACGCGCCCAGCGCGCAGCTGTCCCGGGCCCGGCGGGCGCCCGACGACGCCTTCCTCGGGCTGCCCGACGTGGCGGGGTTCCCGGCCGGCCGGTCCGGGGCGCCCGCTGCGGAGGGTGACGTGTGGGTGTGCCTGCAGAGCGACATGGCCGACCCGGGCGTCCTCGACGACGCGGTGGCCGCCGTGCGCTCCGCCCTCACGGACCCCGAGCTGGCGGGCCGGACCGTGCGCTACCTCGAGGCGATCCCGGGGGCGGACCGCGCGGCCTTCGACCGCCTGGCGGACCTGATCCCCGAGCAGCACTTCGTGCCCTTCACCCGGGTGTGGCAGGAGGGCTTCCCCGCCCGGTCCGGCCAGACGTGGCTGACCTCCCGATTCCACTTCCACCTCCTGGCCGCCGCCTGCGGGGCCGAGGGCACGGCGCTGGAGGTGAGCGCCGACTACTACCGGGTCAAGCACCAGTCCCTGCTCGACGCCGGCACGGGGTGGTCCGTCACCCCGGCCGGCAGCCGCACGGTGCAGCCGCCGGCTCGCTCGTCGTCGTTCCCGGAGACCGCCGCCCGGCTGCACCGCACGAAGCTGCGGGAGGCGGAGGAGCTCTACCCGGCGCGGGAGGCGCTGGAGGACCCGTCGGCCGTCGCCGCCGGACGGGTCCCGCCCGGCCGGTCGGTGGCCCGCTTCCTGCGCCGCTGACGGGAGGAGCCCGGCCGGTCCGTGGACCGGCCGGGCTCCTCCGTCCGGCGGGAGCGCGGCATCAGCCGGCTCCCTCGGCCCGCGGACCCGGCAGGCCTGGACCTGGCGGGCGCGGACCCGGCCGGCGCGGGCCTGGCGGGCTCAGGCGTCGGCGGGCGCGTGCCGCTGGTCGGCCCGCCAGCGGATGCCGGCGTCGACGAAGCCGTCGATCGCGCCGTCGAAAATCGCGGAGGGGTTGCCCTCCTCGTGGTTGGTCCGCAGGTCCTTGACCATCTGGTACGGGTTGAGCACGTAGGAGCGCATCTGGTCCCCCCAGGACGCCTTGACGTCACCGGCGAGCTCCTTCTTCTTGGCGCTCTCCTCCTCCTGGCGCTGCAGCAGCAGACGGGACTGGAGCACGCGCAGCGCGGCGGCACGGTTCTGGATCTGCGACTTCTCGTTCTGCATGGACACCACGATGCCCGTGGGGAGGTGGGTCATCCGCACCGCGGAGTCGGTGGTGTTCACGGACTGACCGCCCGGGCCCGAGGATCGGAAGACGTCGACCTTGATCTCGGACTCGGGGATCTCGATCGAGTCGTCCTGCTCGATGAGCGGGATGACCTCCACGGCCGCGAAGGAGGTCTGGCGCCGGCCCTGGTTGTCGAACGGGGAGATGCGCACGAGCCGGTGCGTGCCGGCCTCCACCGAGAGGGTGCCGAACGCATAGGGCGCCTTCACCTCGAACGTGGCGGACTTCAGGCCCGCCTCCTCCGCGTAGGAGGTGTCCAGGACCGTGGTGGGGTAGCCGTGGCGCTCGGCCCAGCGCAGGTACATCCGCATCAGCATCTCGGCGAAGTCGGCCGCGTCCACGCCGCCGGCGCCGGAGCGGATGGTCACCACGGCCTCGCGCTCGTCGTACTCCCCGGAGAGCAGGGTCTGCACCTCGAGCTGCGAGAGCGCCCGCTTGACCGACGCGAGCTCCTCCACGGCGAGCTCCAGGGTCTCCGGGTCGTCCTCCTCGGCGGCCAACTGGACCATGACCTCGATGTCGTCGATCCGCCCGCCCAGCCTCTCGAGCCGCTCGAGATCGGACTGCTTGTGGGAGAGCTTGGAGGTGATCTTCTGCGCCACGGCGGGATCGTCCCACAGGTCCGGGGCGGTCGCCTGCTGCGAGAGCTCGGCGATGTCCCGCCGGATCGCGTCGACATCGCTCACGGCCTCGATGGAGGCGAACGTGGAACGGAGGGCGGAGATCTCTGCCGGGAAGTCAAGGGAGGCCATGAAAGCCAAGATTATCGCATGGGGGCAAATTGCCCCGGGCCAGGAGCCCGTCCCTCTGGCAGGATGAAGCCGAGAGAGGAGACGCACGATGCGCATTCCCCGGACCCTGGCCCTCGTCCTCGCCGGCGGGAAGGGCTCCCGCCTCGCCGCGCTGACCGAGAAGAAGGTCAAGCCGGCCCTGCCCGTGGCCGGCACCTACCGGCTGGTCGACGTCGCGCTGTCCAACCTGGTGCACTCCCACATCTCCGACGTGTGGGTGGTCCAGCAGTACCTCCCCCACAGCCTCAACCGGCACCTGGCCAACGGGCGCCCCTGGGACCTCGACCGCACGCACGGCGGCCTGCAGGTCCTGCCCCCGTACGAGGGCACCGAGGACGCGGGCTTCGCCGAGGGCAACGCGGACTCCCTCTACCGGCAGAAGGACCTCATCCGGGACTTCGCCCCGGACCTCGTCCTGGTGCTCAGCGCCGACCACCTCTACACCCTCAACTTCCTCGACGTGATCGAGACCCACCAGGACAAGGGCGCGGACCTGACCATGGTCACCACGGTCGTGGCCGAGGACCCCTCCCGCTACGGCGTGGTGCAGGCCGACGACGACGGGCGCGTGACCGGCTTCGACTACAAGCCCGAACGGCCGGAGGGGCAGCTGGTGGCCGGTGAGATGTTCCTCTACGACGCGCAGCAGCTGCTGGCGGCCCTGGAGGAGCTGCACGAGCAGGAGGGGCAGCTCGAGGACTACGGCCACGACCTCGTGCCCTGGTTCGTGGCCCACCGCACCGTGGTGGAGCACCGCCTGGAGGGGTACTGGATGGACCTGGGCACCCTGCAGTCCTACTGGACCGCGCACCTGCAGGTGCTCGACGGCGAGGGGGTCACCCTCGACGACCCGCACTGGCCGATCCTCTCGGCCCAGCCGCAGCTGGTGCCCGCCCGGATCGAGGGCAGCGCCGACGTGCGCCGGTCCATGGTCGCGGCGGGCTCGACCGTGCGCGGCGCCGTGGAGCACTCCGTGCTGGGCCCCGGCGTGGTGGTCGAGGAGGGCGCCACGGTGCGCCACTCGGTGCTGCTGGACGGCGTGCGGGTGGCCGCCGGGGCGCGCCTGGAGAACGTCGTGGCCGACGTGGGCGCAGGGATCCCCGCGGGCGTGCACGGCGGGCCCGGAGCCGTCACCCTGCTCGACGGTTCCGGCGCCGTGTCCGTCACGGAGGAGTTCGACCGCCGGGCGGTCCTGCCCGCCGGCTTCTGAGCCCGCCCCCGGGGCGGTGCCGGGCGGCACCGGCCCGGGGGCGGGCTCCGGGGCGGGTCGCTAGTGGGCGTGGCGGTAGGGCTGCGGCTCGGGCAGGCCGGCGCGCTCGCGCACCCGCCGGCCCAGGCGCTCGATCGAGGTCAGCGCCGCGGCGACGTCCTCCGCCCGCACGGTGAAGGGCATGCTGTGGATGGTCTCGCTCTCCACGGTCGCCGCCCGGGCCACGGCCTGGATCTCCTCGGTGTCCTCCGGGCGCAGCCCGATCTCCGTGAGCGTGGTCGGCAGCCCCACCCGGGTGGTGAACTCGATGAAGTCCACGATCTCCGCGCTCGGCGCCCCCTCCAGCACCAGTTGGGTGATTGAGCCGATGTTGACCTTCTGCCCGTGGGCCAGGCCGTGGGTCTGCGGTGCCGCGGTGAGCCCGTTGTGGACGGCGTGGGCCGCGGCCAGGCCCCCCGACTCGAAGCCGAGCCCGGACAGCAGGGTGTTGGCCTCGATGACCTTCTCCAGCGCCGGGGTCACCACGTGGTCCCGGGCGGCGTCCATCGCCACGAGGGCGTTCTCCCACAGCACGTCCCAGCTCAGCCGGGCCAGGGCGGTGCCCGTGAGGGTGGCTGTTCCCCCGGCCATGGTCAGCGACCCCGAGGCCGCGGTGGCCCGGGCCTCCAGCCAGGTGGCCAGGGCGTCGCCGACCCCCGCGGCCAGGAACGTCGCGGGCGCGTTGGCCACCAGCTGGGAGTCCACGAGGACGAGGTCGGGGTTGCGGGGGAAGAAGCGGTACTCCTCGAACACGCCCTCGTCCGTGTAGACGACCGCCAGCGCCGAGGTCGGGGCGTCGGTGGAGGCGACGGTGGGCACGCTGACCCACCGGATGCCGGCGAGGTACCCGGACGCCTTGACCGCGTCGATGGTGCTGCCGCCGCCCACGGCCACGGCCACGTCGGCCCCCGTGTCGCGGATGACGGCGGTGAGCCGGTCGATCTCCCCGGCCGAGGGGATGCCGTGGAACTTCTCACGCGTGGCCGTCATGCCGGCCCGCGTGAGGGACGCCTCCACGTCGTGGCCCACGAACCCCCAGACGACGTCGTCGGCCACGACGAGAGGGGTCCGCCCGATGGCGGAGAGGTACTCTCCCAGGCGTGCGATGGCGCCCGGTCCCTGGACGTAGCGCCCGGGGCTGATGACGGAGCGGACGGGAGCGTCCATGGCGTTCTCCTTCGACGACGGTGCCGGCAGGTCGGTGCGCGTGCCGCCCGGGGTGTCCTCCCCGGTGCCCGCCAGCGTAGGAACTGCGCGGCTCCCGGCGCCAGAGGGGTTCTCGCCCGCTGAGAACCGTGTCGCGCCGCACCCGCAACGTTGCGCGGGGGACGGCGCTCACCGCCCGAGCTGGGCACGGGCCTCGCTGGTGGCGGTGATCGCGATGCCCTCGGGCACCAGCAGGTTGACCACCGGCGGGTGCACGACGGCGGTCAGCGTCACCTCGGCGGTGCGCCCGTCCGGGCTGCCCGTCGGGGCGGCCAGGGCCAGGCCCGGGGTGGCGGTCCCGGCGCCGACGGTGTCGAGGTAGCTCGCGGCGGCCCCGGCCACCGCGTCGTCGTCCAGGACGGTGCTGGGCGGTGCGCCGGGCCCGCCGGGACGCAGCGCCACGAACGTGTCCGCCGCGGCGAGCGCGGCGTTGTCGGCCAGCACCTGCAGCTTCCGCTCCCCCAGGTAGACGGAGGTGACGCCCATCACCACCACCGTCAGCAGCAGGGAGACCACCGCGAAGCCGAGGACCAGGATCGTGACCTGCCCGTCGTCCGGGCCGTCGTCCGGGCCGTCCTCCGGGTCGTCCTCCGCGTCCCGGCCCGAAAACGCGTCCGGCCCGCTCACCCGTACCTCCCCGGCACGACCGTGGCCGAGGAGGTGAGCACGGCGACCTCCAGGTCGGTGAAGCCCGGCACCAGGGGCAGCGGGACCTCCAGGGTGGTGTGCACCGTGGCGACCGCGCCGGGGCTCGTGCAGGCCCCGTCGGAGCACTCGAGCCGCACGGCCAGCTGCTCGGGTCCGAAGCCCTGGTCCGCGGCCGCCAGCTGCGCCGCCGCGGTCAGGTCGGCCGCGGCGAGCTCCCCGGGCTCGGCCCCGGCCAGGGCCTGGGAGCCCTGGTGCGCGGCGGCCACGACTGCGAACGCCCCGGCCTGGACCTGGGCCACCGTGAGGACGAAGTAGACGACCGGGACCAGCAGCAGCGTCCCCAGGGCCACGAACTCCACCACCGCGCTGCCCTCGTCCTCCGCCGGCGCCGGCCCGCCGGCGGGGCGCGGCTCAGCCGCCGAGCACGGCATGGCCGCGCACCTCCAGGGACGCGGGTGGGCCGAACAGCGCCACCACCGGCAGCGGGGAGAGGACGCGGACCTCCAGCGTCCGCACCTCCCCCACCGTCACGGAGGAGGCGGCGACGTCCTGGGCGTAGCGGGGTCCGAGGGCGTCGGCGACGATCCGGCGGGTGCGCTGCACCCCGTCCTCGGGCGAGCGGTCCGCCAGGGTCCCGTACCGGGCCCCGGCCGCCGCGGCGTCGATCAGGGTGTTGCGCACGTGCAGGGCCAGCGCCAGCTGCAGGGTGCCGGCGAAGATCATCGCCGCGAGGCCGGCCACCATGACGTACTCCACCACGGCGTGGCCCCGGTCCGCTGCCGCGGGCCCCCCGGCTCCCCGGAACCGGGCCCGCAGCGACCGGAGCAGGTGCGCGAGCCGCATGCTCAGTTCTGGCTGACCCGGGCCATGGCGTCCTGGAAGAGCCCTTCCAGGGCCGGCTGCGCCACGAGGAGCAGCCCGGCTACGAGCACCGCCGACATCAGCGTCAGCATGACCCAGCCGGGGACGTCGCCACGGTCGGGGTCCTCCGCGGCGAGCCGGTCGACGAGTCCGGTGCGGATCAGGGCGAGCACGCCGAGCAGCGCGGCCGGCCGGAGCAGGTGTTTCATGGGGTGTCCTCTCGTGGTGGTGCGGCCCGGAGCCGGGCGCTGTGGGGATCTCAGAAGCCGAGCTCCAGCACGGCCAGCCCGGGGTACACCGCGAACACGACCGTCAGCGGCAGCACGAAGAACACCAGCGGGACCATCATGGCGATCTCCTTGCGGCCGGCGGCCTCCATCAGCTCGCGCTTGTCGTGGTCACGCACGTCCTGGGCCTGGGCGCGCAGGACGTCGGCCAGGGGTGTGCCGCGCTCGATGGCGACGACGATGCCGTCGACGAACCGCCCGATCGGGGCGACCGGGGTGCGTGCGGCGAAGTCCTGCAGGGCGTGCACGAGGCCCGCCCCCGACCGGGCCTGGGCCAGCACCTGGCGGAACTCCGCCGTGAGCTCGCCCTCCGCGACCCGGCACACCCGCTCCAGCGACCCCACGGCGCTCTCGCCCGCCCCCACGGACAGCGCCATGAGCTCGGCCACGGCGGGGAACTCGGCGAGCATCCTCGCCTCCCGGGCGCGGATCCGCCGGCTCAGCAGGTGGTCGCGCAGCAGGTGGCCGGCCGCCGCCGTCGCCGCCGCGGCCAGCACCACGCCCGCGGCGCCCGTGCCCCAGCGGGCGGCGGCGGCCAGGCCCAGCAGGACCCCGAGCAGCAGGCCCCCCGTCGCGAACAGCAGCTGCTCGGCGCGGAAGTCGGCCGCCGTGCTGACGGATCCGGCGCGGGCGATCCGCCGCTCCAGCCGCGACGAGGAGCCCGCGTGCGGCACCAGCCGGCGGGCCAGGTCCCGGGCGGCGGAGCCCAGCACCGTGCTCGCCGGGTCGCGGGTGCCGGCGCGGCGCAGCCCCGGTCCGGCCAGCAGCGCGGACTCGACCTCGACCGAGCGCAGCTGCGGGGAGATCCGCGCGGCGAAGGACGGCCCGCCGGTCGCCCGGCTCCCGGTGAGCACGAGCCACAGCCCTGCGGCGAGCAGCAGGCCGAGGAGGACCAGCAGAGCAGGAGAGGCGCTCATCGCAGCACCCGCTCGGGTTCGGGCAGCGCGCCGATCCGCAGCATCAGGCGGTAGGCGAGCACGGACACGACCAGGCCGCCGAGCAGCACGAGCGCACCGGCCGGGGTGTCGTAGGCGCGGACGGCCGCGGGCTGGGTGGCCATCAGCAGCAGCACGATCCACGGGGCGGCCACGGCCAGGCGCGCGGCGTTGACGGTCCAGGACTGGCGGGCCTCCAGCTCGCCGCGGGTGCGGGCGTTCTCGCGCAGGAACTCCGAGAGGGTGCCGAGCAGCCTGCCGAGGTCGGTGCCGCCCACCTCCCGTGTCACGCGCAGCGCCTCGACGATGTTGTCCGCGACCGGGTCGGCCAGCCGGTCCTTCAGCAGCGTGAGCGAGCCCTGCAGCTGCCCCGACGCCCGGTAGTCGGCGGCGAAGCGGGCGAAGGCCGGGCGCACGGGCTCGGGGCCCCGGTACTGGAGCTGGATCAGCGCCTCCGGCAGGGACATGCCCGCCCGGATCGCCGAGCGCAGGTGGTCGACGACGTCGGGCCACACCTCCCGCAGCACCGCGGCGCGGCCGCGGGCCCGGTGCCGGACGAGCGCCGCCGGGAGCCAGGCGCCGAGCAGGCCCGCGCACAGCCCGAGCACGGCCGCGCCGGTGAGGGCGGCGACGAGCAGCCCGCTCAGCGCCCCGGCCCCGGCGCAGGCCGCCAGCAGCCCGGCGGGACTGACCCGGGCCAGGTCTGCGCGCACGAGCAGCTCGCGCAGCCGCCCGGGACGGCGGCGCCGCTGCGCCCGTGGCGTCTCCTCCGCCCAGCACGACCACCAGAGCAGGAATACGCCCGCGCCCATCAGCACGCCGAGCGCGGCGCTCACCGGGCGCCCCCGGGAGTCCCGTCCTCGGCGAGCAGGTCCCGCACCCGGTGCCCGGCCCGCTCGAACTTCCACGCCGCCGGGGCCTCCGCGGCCACCGCCCGCAGTCCGTCGGCGCCCTCGGCGAAGACCGGGTACGTCTCGATCACGCCGTTCTCGACCCGGTTGCCGATGCCGAGGATCTCGGTGACGCGGCGGCGACCGTCGGCGTCCCGGTGGCAGTGCACCACGAGGTCGAAGCACGAGGCCACGGTCGGCACCACGAAGCCCGTGCTGATGTTCTCCCCCGCCAGCAGCGGCAGCGTGCAGATCT
The DNA here is from genome assembly GCF_009735315.1 of Kocuria sediminis. NCBI lineage: Bacteria > Bacillati > Actinomycetota > Actinomycetes > Micrococcales > Micrococcaceae > Kocuria > Kocuria sediminis. The sequence continues at coordinate 180,694 of NZ_WOGU01000001.1, read as the reverse complement.
TCGTCACGGCGTCGCGGGCGGAGTTCGCGTGCAGGCTGCACATGCCGGGCAGCCCGCTGTTGAGCGCGATGAGCATGTCCAGGCTCTCGGCCTCCCGCACCTCGCCCACCACGAGGCGGTCCGGGCGCATCCGCAGCGCCTCCTTGACCAGCCGCCGCAGGGGGATCTCGCCGGTGCCCTCGAGGTTGGGCTGGCGGCACTGCATGCCCACGACGTCGCGCAGGGGCACTTGCAGCTCGAAGATCTCCTCGACGGTCACGACCCGCTCCCGCGGCCCGATCGAGGCGCACAAGCAGTTGAGGAGGGTCGTCTTCCCGGCCTGCGTGGCGCCCGAGACGAGGATGTTCAGGCCGCCGGCCACCGCCGCGTCGAGGAAGCGCGCCGCGCGTGCCGGCAGCGAGCCCAGCTCCACCAGGTCGTCGAGCCGGCGGGCCCGGGCCACGAACTTGCGGATGTTCACCGCCCAGTGCCTGCGGGTCACGTCCGGGATCACCACGTGCAGCCGGGACCCGTCCGGCAGCGCGGCGTCCACGAACGGTGAGGAGAGGTCCAGCCGGCGGCCCGAGGACTTCAGCATCCGCTCCACCAGGTTGCGGATCTGCGCCTCGGTCAGCACCAGGCTGGTCAGCTCCGACTCGCCGTCGCGGGCCGCGTAGACCTCCGCGGGGCCGTTGATCCAGATCTCCTCGATCCGGGGGTCGTCCAGCAGCGGCTGCAGCGGGCCGAACCCCGCCACCAGGTCCAGCAGCACCCGGCGGGCGGCCTGCAGGTCGGTCAGGGCCGGCAGCACCCCGCGAGCCGAGCGCTGGTCGTAGTCGCGCACGGCGGCGTCCACCAGCTCGCGTGTCCGCTCCAGCTCCAGCACCGGGTCCAGCCCCCGGCGCCGGATCAGCTCGCGCACCTCGGCCTCCACGAGCCCGAGCGCGTCCTCGGAGAGCAGTGCCGCCATGTGACCCCCTGCGCGGTGCCCGGCGCGCGATGCGCACCGGCGACGCTCCCCCCGGAGCGCATGCACAGGAACATAGGCGAGACGGCGCCACCCGCCACAACCCCGTGGTCGCCCCCTGTGGACAGCCGGCGCTGACCTGCGGCGTTGTTCCCGAGTGCGAACGCCCGGTGCGTCACAGGATGCGGGCGCATGAAATGTGGGGCGGGTGCCGCCGTTCCGCACCGTCCGGCGGTGGCGGTGCGCGGCCAGCGCCGGGGTGCGTCCCGTGCCGCAGGAGCCGTAGGGTGGACGGGCGGACGTGCGCCGCACCGGACGTCCGCCTCGGACGTCCGCACCTGCCGTCTGTCCCGAGCCCCCGCAGCACCGAGCGCCCCCCGCACGGTGCCGCCCGGACCGTGGCCGCCCACCGGAAGGACCGCCGTGACCCACGTGACCACCGAGCAGCACGGGACGCGCCCCGGCGTGGCCGCCCGGGCCCGGGCGCTGCTGCTCGCGGCCGTTCCCTTCGCCGGCAATCTGCTCACCGGCGCGGCCGGCGCGGCCCTGGTCCGGCACGTCGGCTCCCCCGCACCGGGCACGAGGACGCCCGTGCCCCGGGACTGGCCGACGACCTTCGCCCACCGGGGCGGCGCCGAGGTCGCGCCCGAGAACACCCTCGAGGCGTTCCGGGCGGCCGCAGCCCTCGGCGACGTCGTGCTGGAGCTCGACGTCCAGGTCAGTGCCGACGGCACGGCCGTGCTGATGCACGACCTGACGGTGGACCGCACCACGGACGGGACCGGGGCGGTCGCCGTGCTGTCCACCGCGCAGCTGCAGCGCCTGGACGCCGGGCACGCGTTCACCCCGGACGGGGAGACCTTCCCGTGGCGGGGGCGCGGGGTGCGGGTCCCCACGCTGGCGGAGGTCTACGCGTCCTTCCCGGACCACCGCGTGGCGATCGAGCTCAAGGGCAACCGCCCCGGCGCCGAGGAGGTCGTCTGGCGGACCGTCCGGGCGGCGGGCGCCCAGGACCGCACGCTGGTCGCGGCCAACCGCACCGCCTCGATCCGGCGCTTCCGCCGGGCCTCGGGCGGGGCGGTCCCCACGGCGGCCGCCGTCACGGAGTTCGCGGCGTTCCGGCTGCTGTGCCTGCTGGGCCGGCAGGACCGCCACGCCCTTCCCTTCCAGGGCCTGCAGCCGCCGGACACGCTGCTGGGGCTGCGGGTCCTCACGCCCCGGCTGCTGCGGGCCGCCCAGCAGGCCGGACTCCGCGTGGACGTGTGGACGATCGACCGGGAGGAGGACATGCGCCGGCTGCTGGCGTGGGGCGTGGACGGCGTCATGACCGACCAGCCGGACCTGCTCTCCCGGGTGGTGCGGGAGGCCTGAACCGCGCGGGTCAGCCGGCGGGGCGCTCCCCGGGGGAGGACGGCGCGAAGGACCGCACCGAGGCCCGCCCGGTGTGGGCCGGGGCCGGCGCCCACGGCTGCTCCGCCTCGGTCACCGCGATGTGCCGGGCCAGCCGGGTCACGTTGACCTCCTGCTGGCGGTTGCGCAGGGCGGAGGTGGCCTGGGTGATCATGAAGACCACCACGAAGCCGTAGAGCACCAGGTCGGTGCCGCGGCCGATGCCGAAGAACTGGGCCACGCCCGTGAGCAGGTCGGGGAAGAAGATGGACAGGGCCGCGAAGACGAAGAAGGCCAGGCCGACGACCCGGCGGATCGCCTGGTGCTTGGCGTTGGCCCCGCCGCGGATCAGCGCGAGCGCGCCGTAGCCCACGGCGAGGACCAGCAGGATCTGCACGGCGTAGATCATGGGGGGCGTGTCTTCCCTTCGGTGGTGCGGTGTGCGGGCGGGTCGGTGCGGGGGCTACTTCACGAACAGCTCGGCGAGGATGTTCACGCCGTTGAGCAGCGACTGCCCCTTGGACTTCGAGTAGTCCGTGTAGATGATCTGCACCGGGTGCTCCACCCAGCGCGGCTGGATGTCCGCGAGCTGGTTGACGATCTCGGAGGCGTGGGCCATCCGGTTCTGGGTCAGCCGGATCCTCGACAGCGTGCCCCGGTCGATGGCGCGCAGCCCGTTGTGCGCGTCGGAGAGGTCCATGCCCGTGGAGAGCCTGGAGAAGAACGCCGCGGTGCGCAGCACCACGCGCTTGAGCGCGGAGACCTGGGTGCGCCGGTCCAGGAACCGGGAGCCGAGCACGACCTCCGCCTCCCCCGAGCGGATGCGCTGGACCATGTCCCACGCGTCGACCACACGGTGCTGGCCGTCGGAGTCGAAGGTCACCACGCAGTCCATGTCCGGGTCCTGCAGGGCGTACTCGAAGCCGGTCTGCAGGGCCGCGCCCTGCCCTAGGTTGATGGGGTGCTGGACGACCACGGCGCCGGCCTCGGCGCAGATGCGGGCGGAGTCGTCGGAGGAGCCGTCGTCGACGCAGACGACGTGCGGGAAGGTCCTGCGGAGCTCCCTCAGCACCTCTCCCACGACGGCCGCCTCGTTGTACACGGGCATGACGATCCACGAACGACTCACCCGGACATTCTCGCACAGCGCGCCGGACCCGCCCGTCAGGACCGGTCCCCGCCCGGGCGGCCGCTATGATCGACCCGACCCTTCCCCCCACTGTGAGGACAAGACTGTGCCCGCTGCCAGGCCGAGCTCCGCAGGACCGACGTGCTGACGGGCTGGTGGCCGTACCTCCCGGCGTTCCTGGTCCTGCTGGCGTTCCTGTGGCTGCCCGGACTGGCCCTGCTGTGGGCCTTCGGGCAGCGCGGCGGCCGGATCCTGCTGACCGCGCCGGCCTTCAGCGTCGCCGTCGTCGGCCTCACGGGGGTGGTGCTGGACCTCGTCGGCGTCCCCTACGGGGTGCTCTCCCAGGCGCTGGCCGCGGTGGTGCTGGCCGGGCTGGCCTGGCTGGTGGGGCGGCTGATCCCGCGGAGCGGGCACGCGGCCGGCTCCTCCGCGGCGGCGCCGGATCCGGCAGACCCGGAGGCCCGCTTCGGCGTGGACCGCCGCTGGCTGTTCCCGGCGGGGGCCGCGGCCGGGCTCGTGATCGGCGCGGTGCTCCTGCTGCGCCGGCTGGCGTCCGTGATCGGCGCCCCGGAGGCCATGGCCCAGCGCTGGGACAACATCTTCCACCTCAACGCGATCCGCTACGTCGTGGAGACGGGCAGCGGCTCGACGCTGACCCTGAACCGGCTGGTGAACCCGGACAGCGCCATCGCCCTGTACCCGGCGGCCTGGCACCAGCTGGCGTCCCTGGTGGTGCCGCTGAGCGGTGACAGCGTGCTCGTCGCCCACAACCTGACCCTGCTCGCGGTGGCCGGGGTGGTCTGGCCGGTCTCGTGCATCTTCCTCGTGCGCTGCCTCGTGGGCCCGTCCGCGGTCGCCGCCGTGGCCGCCGGCACGGCCGCCGCCGGGTTCAGCGTCTTCCCGCTGGGCCTGATGGCCTGGGGGCCGCTCTTCCCCAACCTCCTCGCCCTGGCGATCGCGCCGATCTCCCTCGGGCTGCTCGTGCGGCTGCTGGGCCCGGGGGTGACCGCGGACCGGACCGCGCGCACCCCGGACGCCGCGGGCCGGGTCCGCCTGGCCGCCAGCCTCGTGGTCACCCTGGGCGCGCTGTTCGTCTCCCAGCCCAACGCGTTCCTGGCCCTGCTCGTGGTCGCCGTGCCGCCGGCGGCCACGGCCTGGTGGCTGGGGCTGCGGGCCGCGGCCCGCGCCCGGCGGCTCGGGCCCTCGCTCGGGCTCGCGGCGGTCGCGGTCGTCGCGGTCACCGCGTGGCTGCTGCTGTGGAACGTCCTGACCACCTCGTTCGTGTGGGAGCCGTCCACCACCGTGGCGCGGGCGGCCGGCGAGGCCCTGCTCTACGGCGCCAACGGCCGGGAGGACGTCCCCTGGGTGCTCGTGCTGCTCACCGCAGCGGGGATCTACGCGGCCGTCGCCCGGCGGAGGCTGCGCTGGCTGGTGGTCGCGCACCTGGTGCTCGTGTACCTCTACGCCGTGGCGGCCGCGGGCGAGGAGGGCCCCGCCCGGCAGTGGCTCGTCGGCGGGTGGTACACCGACTCGTACCGGCTCGCGGCCACCCTGCCCCTGACCGCGGTGCCGCTCATCGCCTTCGGGGCCGCGCACGTGGTGGCCGGTCTCGCGGCGGCCGGGACGGCGCTCGCCTCCTTCGCCGGCCGGCCCCGGGCCGCCCGTGCGGCCTATCCCGTCGCGGCGCTCGTGCTGCTGGGTCTGGCGGTGCCGTACTCCCAGGTCGAGTCGCTGACGCAGGCGACCCGGTGGGGCAAGCAGTACTACGCGTGGGAGGGCCCGGAGAGCATCCTCAACCGGGCGGAGTACGAGCTGCTGCAGGACCTCGACGAGCTCACCGAGCCGGGGGACGTCATCGCGGTCAATCCCTGGAACGGCGGGTCCCTGGCCTACGCGGTCGCGGACCGGCCCGTGACCCAGTACCACGTCGAGTCGCCCGACACCGAGCTGAGCGCCCTGGACCCGGAGCTGCACGCCCTCGCGACGGGCCTCGACGACGCCGTCCCGGGCAGCCCGGCCTGCGCTGCCGCCGAGGAGCTCGACGTCCGCTGGGTGCTGGACTTCGGCACCCAGTTCATCATCCCGCACGCCCAGCAGGCCCGGGACTACGCGGGCCTCAACGCCGTCGACCCCGCGGCTGCCCCCGGTCTCGCCCTCGTCGAGCGCGAGGGCCCGGCGGCGCTCTACGAGGTCGTCGGCTGCGACGCCCCCTGAGCCCGGGGCGGACGAGAACGGGCCGCCCGGCTCCCGGAGGAGCTGGGCGGCCCGTCGTGCGTGCCGGAGGAACCCGTCAGCCGGCGTTCTCCGCGGCGCGGAACTGCTCGATCACCTCGTCGATCGGGCCGTCGCTGCGCACCCGGCCGTGCTCGATCCACACCCCGCGGTCGCAGACCTTGCGGACCACGTCGAAGTCGTGGCTGACCACCAGGAGGGTCTTGCCCTCCTCCGAGAGCTCCCGGACCCGCCCCAGGCTCTTGCGCTGGAAGGGCTCGTCGCCGACCGAGAGGATCTCGTCGATGATGAAGATGTCCGGGTCGGTGAACACCGCCACGGCGAAGGCCAGGCGCAGGTACATGCCCGAGGAGTAGAACTTCACCTCGGTGTCGATGAACTGCTCGATCTCGGAGAAGGCGACGATCTGGTCGAACTTCCGGTCGATCTCGTCCTTCGTCATCCCGAGGATCGCCCCGTTGAGGTACACGTTGTCCCGGCCCGTGAGGTCCGGGTGGAAGCCGGCCCCCACCTCGATCAGCCCGGCCACGCGCCCGTTGACCTCCAGCGAGCCGCCGTCGGGGCTCATCACGCCGGAGACCAGCTTGAGGAACGTGGACTTCCCGGAGCCGTTGAGCCCCACGAGGGCCACGCTCTCGCCCGGGCGGATGCTGAGGCTGAGGTCCTCCAGGGCGCGGAAGCGGTTGGAGATGTCCTGGCGCCGCCCCCGCGCGAGCCACATCACCGTCTCCTTGAGGGAGCGGGCGTGGCGCAGCGAGAACTCCTTGGCCAGGTGCCGGGCGACCACGGCGGGCTCGGCCGGCGGGATGGTGCGGTCAGTGCTCATCGTCACAGCTCCTGCGCGAATCGGCCCTCGAGCCGGCGGAAGGTCAGGTCGCCCAGGAACATGATCACCGCGACCACGAGCAGGGCCACCGGCGTCCACAGGGAGAACAGGTCGGGCGGCACCGTGTGGGCGCCGGGGCTGGTGGTCGGCAGCCAGAACGCCGCGTGGGAGAGCTCCACGGCCACGGTCAGGGGGTTGAGCATGAACCCGGCGAACCACACCGGGCCCAGCACGTCCCGCACCATCATCCACGGGTAGAGCACCGGCGCGGACCAGGTGCTGACCATCACGATCAGGTCCACGAAGTTCTCGGCGTCGCGGAAGAAGACGTTCGCCGCGCCGAAGAGCATGCCCAGGCCCGCCCCCAGCAGTCCCACGATCAGCAGCGCCGCGGGGACCGCCAGCAGGGAGATCCAGGTGGGCGACCAGCCCACGATCAGGCACGCCACGAGCATCACCACCAGCTGCGGGAGCAGGTGCACCCCGGCCACCCACACGGAGGCCACCGGGAACATCTGCCGCGGCAGGTAGATCTTCTTGATCAGGCTGGCGTTGGCCACGATGGAGCGGGCGGCGTTGCCGAAGGACTCCGAGAAGAAGTTCATCAGGATGATGCCGGAGAACAGGTAGACGGCGTAGTTCTCCATCCCCCGCTCCAGGCCCAGGAAGATGCCCAGCGCCACGTAGAAGACCACGAACTGGATGCCGGGCTTCACGTAGGACCACAGCAGCCCCAGGATGGTGCCGCGGTAGCGGATCTGCAGCTCCTTGTCGACCAGCAGCTTCAGCAGGTAGCGCTGCCGGAAGACCGCCGGCAGTCCCGTCCCGGGGGACGGCCTCCGGACGACCGTGGGTGCAGCCATCAGACGCCGATCTCCGAGTGCTCGCGGAAGGTCGCCTCCCACGCCTCCATGGAGGTCACCTCCGGCAGGGCCTCCCGGTAGCGCCGGGAGAGCTCCGGCCAGCGCAGGGCCAGCTGCGCGTGCAGCCGCAGGGACTCGGCCAGCAGGGCGCGGGCCTCCCGGGGCGAGCGCTTGTACCAGGTGTAGCCGGTGCCGTCCGAGGCCGAGACCAGGGCGCTGTCGTAGCGGGTGAGCCGCCACCAGCGGGCGTCCTGGTAGGGCAGGTGCACCTGCGGGTGCTGGTCCGCCTCGTCCGCGGGGCGCACCGCGAGGTGGCGCACCAGGGCGGAGGCGGTGGAGGTGAGGATCCTCACCCCGTGCGGTGCGGAGAGCCGCCGGGTGCGGACGGGCTTGGCCGAGGCCACGGCCGGGTAGGCGTCGATGTCGGCCTGGTAGACGGCGTCGGTGTGCCGGGTCATCAGCCGGCGCACGTCGCGGATCCGCTGGGGCAGCAGCTCGTGCAGCGTCTCGGGCCCGGCCAGCACGTCCCGGAGGGCGAGCACCCGGGCCTCCTCGGCGAAGTACTGCATGGACAGCAGGTGCCGGAGGTCCTTGGCCCCGTTGCGGCCCAGGACCTCCCCGCCCCGGTCGAACGGCGAGTGCAGGAGCGCGGCCACGAGCTGGTTGCGCTTGTGGAAGTACGCCTGCCAGCTGATCGTGTCGTCCTTGTCCGCCCAGGCCAGGTGCCACACGGCCACGCCCGGCAGGGACACGGTCCGGTAGCCGGCCGCCTTGGCGCGGATGCCGTACTCGACGTCGTCCCACTTGATGAACACGGGCAGGGCCAGGCCGATCTCACGGATGACCTGCGTGGGGATCAGGCACATCCACCACGCGTTGTAGTCGACCTCGACGCGGCGGTGCATCCAGGCCGTGCTGCGCAGGCTGCTGTGCCGGAAGTCGTGGCCGAGCTCGACGCCCTCCCCCGCGGGCCCGTACTGGAAGCTGTACGGGTCCATCGCCTCGCCGAAGTTGTGGATCTTCGTGGGGTTGAGCAGGTCGATCATGTGCCCGCCGACCAGGGTGGGACGCTTGCAGAAGTCGGCGAACACGCTGACCCGCCGCACCGCCTCGGGCTCGATCTCCACGTCGTCGTCCATGAGCAGCACGTAGGTGCTGTCCGCGCGGACGGCCTCGTACATCCCGCGCGCGAAGCCTCCGGCCCCGCCGAGGTTGGCCTGGTCGATCACGCGCAGCCGGTCGCCGAAGCGCTCCTGCACCTCGTCGAACCCGGGCTCGTCCACGACCTTCTGGTTGCCCTGGTCCACGATCACGACCTGCTCGACCTGCGGCAGGTTCTCCTGCTGCTCGACCAGCAGCCGGGCGTTCGTCAGGCAGTAGGACGGCTTGTTCATGGTGGTGATCTGCAGGGTCACGGTGCCCTCGGGGATGCCCGTGCCGTCGCCCAGCCACTGGGCGCCGAGCAGTTGGAGGTCCTCGTCGGCGGCGGCCAGGTCGAACCAGTACCACCCGCCGTCGGCGAACGCCTTCAGCGGCAGCACGGCCTCCACCACGTGCTCGGCGCCGGCGACCTCGTGCACGGAGACCGGCACGGACTCGCCCCGGGCGTTGGAGCTGTGCACGCTCACCGTGCCGCGGCCGGTGGTGCGCACGCGCAGCACCACCTCGCGCAGGTGCGTGTTGTGCCGCCAGTAGCTGGCCGGGAACGCGTTGAAGTACGTGGCGAAGGAGACGGTGCTGCGGGCGCGCACGCGCGCGGAGGTGCGCCCGAGGATCGTCAGCCCGCCCGAGGTGGCGGGCTCGGAGGCCACGTTCACCACGATCTGGGGGCGCTGCTCGCCCGTGTCCTCCTGCTGGACGGAGCTGCCGGTGTCCGCCCGGGTGTCCAGGTAGAGCGGCTGGGTGGAGGCGCGGTCCTTGGCCGGGAAGACGAGTTCCTGCAGCACCCGGTGCGCGGTGCCCTCGGTGCCGGCCCGGTCGATGTCCTGGGTCGTCGCGGTCATGCGTCCACTCCCCCGCTCTCGATGGAGGCCCCGCCGGTGAAGTGGGGCTTGAGCTTGTTGTCGACCATGGACAGGGCGGCGCCGATGGCCATGTGCATGTCGAGGTACTTGTAGGTGCCGAGCCGGCCCCCGAACAGGACCTTGTCCTCGCCGCGGGCCAGGTCCCGGTACTTCAGCAGCTTCTCGCGGTCCACGGGCGCGTTGACCGGGTAGTACGGCTCGTCGCCCTTCTCGGCGAAGCGCGAGAACTCCCGCATGATCACCGTGGCGTCCTTGGTGTAGTTGCGCTGCGGGTAGAAGTGGCGGAACTCCAGGATCCGGGTGAAGGGGACGTCGGCGTCCGGGTAGTTCATCACCGGCGCGCCCTGGAAGTCCTCGACCGGCAGGACCTCCTGCTCCAGGTCGATGGTCCGCCACGAGAGGTCGCCCTCGGCGTAGTCGAAGTACCGGTCCACGGGGCCGGTGTAGACCACCGGCACCTGCCCGGAGACGGCGGAGCGGGAGTAGTCGTGGCCGTCGTCGAAGAAGTCGGTGTCCAGGCGGACGTCGATCTTCGGGTGGTCGGCCATGCGCTCGAGCCAGGCGGTGTAGCCGTCCACCGGGAGGCCTTCGTACTTGTCGTTGAAGTACCGGTTGTCGTAGGTGTAGCGCACCGGCAGCCGGTTGATGATCGAGGCGGGCAGGTCCTTGGGGTCGGTCTGCCACTGCTTGCCCGTGTAGTGCTTGATGAACGCCTCGTAGAGGGGCCGACCGATGAGCTGGATGCCCTTGTCGTTGAGGTTCTGCGGGTCCGTCCCGGCGAGCTCCCCGGCCTGCTCCTGGATCAGCGCCCGCGCCTCGGCCGGCGAGTACGCCGCCCGGAAGAACTGGTTGATGGTGCCGAGGTTGATCGGCATGGGGAAGACCTCGTCCTGGTGGCGCGTGTAGACGCGGTGGACGTAGTCGGTGAAGTCGGTGAAGCGGTTGACGTAGTCCCAGACCCGCTCGTTGGAGGTGTGGAAGAGGTGGGCGCCGTAGCGGTGCACCTCGATCCCGGTCTGCTCCTCGTTCTCCGTGTAGGCGTTGCCCCCGATGTGGGAGCGACGGTCGATGATGGCCACGTTGAGGTCCAGCTCGTTGGCGGCCCTCTCGGCCACGGTCAGGCCGAAAAGGCCCGACCCGACGACGACGAGATCTGCGTTCACGGGCAAACTCCTGACATTGGTGTCCTGGTGGGCCCGGCCGACATCCGGCCGGTGGGGGGAGGCACGGGCGCGCCGGGCGTGCGCTGCGTACCAAAGTACCTGATCAGTCCGGGAAGCCCTGAAGCAGCCACTCGGCGGCGAGGCTGCCGGTGGCCGCCAGGGAGGCGTTCTCGGCCGCCCAGTCCGCGCGCCGGCGCCGCAGCCGGTCGTTCTCCTCGGCGAGGGCCGGGTCGCGGCGGCGGTCCAGGGCGGCGATCATCGCCTCGGCCACCGCGTCCGCGTCGTGGTCCACGGCCGCGCCCAGGCCGTTGTCCTCCACGAGCTCGGCGGCGACGCCGGCCCCGGCGTAGACGACGGGGGTGCCGCACGCGGCGGCGGCGTAGATCTTGGTGGGCTTGGTGAAGTCGTAGCCGATGTTCGGCAGCACGGCGCCCAGGGCCGCCACCGCCCCGCGGGTCCACTCGGCGGTCTCGGCGGCCGGGCGCAGCCCCTCGAACACGACGTGGCCGGGGGCCGTGCGGGCGGCGATCTCCTCGACCCGGTCGATGTCGGAGCCGCGGCCGAAGAAGCGCAGCTGCGCGTCGGGGTGGGCCCGCAGGACCCGGGGCATGGCGCGGACGAACACGTCCGCGCCCTGCCACTCGGACATCGACCCGGCGTAGACGAAGTAGGGGGCGCCGGGATCGGCCACGGGGCCGTCGGGCCGGAAGACGTCGGTGTCGATGCCGTTCTCGGCCACGAGCACCTTCTCCCACGCGACGCCGGTGACGGACTGCAGCTCCCGCCCCATGGCCTCGGAGACGGTGAGCACACCGGCGGCCCGCCGCGCCGCGAGCGTCTCCATGACCTGCATGGCCCGCTTGACCAGCGGCGAGACGTCCATCTTCTCCGCGGCGGTCGTCCAGATGTCCGGCGCGTACCAGATGTAGGGCCGGCCCCGCAGCACCGAGGCGGCGAGCACGGCCATCCCCGTGGTGGGGGGCGGCTCGCTGACCACGAGGTCGGCCCGGGTGAGCAGCAGCCGGAAGAACACGGGGACGTCGAAGCTGAGGTACGGCACGATGCCGCGGACGTAGTCGAACCGGTCCCGCAGGACGGGCCAGCGCCGCACCGGATAGGGCTCGGGCTCGATCTCCGTCCCCGCGGGCGGGCGCGTGGTGAGGACCCGCACCTGCGCACCCCGCTCGGTGAGGCCCCGCGCCAGGGCGCGCAGCCGGAAGGACGCGGCCGCCGGCTCGGGGGCGAAGATGCGGCTGACGATGACGACGCGGCGGGGAGTCACGGGGAGACCACCTGTTCGGAGCTTCTCGACGGGCAGGGACAAGGGCGGGGGGCCCGGGGGCCGGGCACGACGGCGCCGGGCGCGGGCGCTCCTACTGTACTGGCCCGCTCCTACCGCACCGTGCGGCTCGTCCAGGCGAGCACCGCCGGGCGGAACAGCAGCAGGAGCACGACGACGGCCGGCGCGGCCAGGACCAGGCCGAGGGCCCACTGCCCGGCCTGGAGCAGCGGGAGGGCGAGCACCAGCACGAAGAGCTGGACGACCAGCGCCGCGGCCCGCGGCCAGCGGAAGCCGCGCCACAGGCCGCGGCCCACGTGCAGCAGCCACAGCGCGCCGCCGAGGAGCACCAGCACCAGGAAGACCGTCCCGCCCACGGTCAGGGGCTGCTCGAAGAGCAGCGTCCAGACCAGGCGGAGCCCGGCGACGGCCAGGGCCAGGGCCTCCAGCAGCACGATGCCGGCCAGCACCGCGATCTCGCGCGGGCGCACACCCGGGGAGGGGGTGGACATGGTGACGGTCTCCTTCCGGCCGGGCGGCGGAGCGCGGGCTGCCGCGCTCCCCCGCCACCATAGTGCGCCGCGCAGCGGCGGGGACGCCCGCGGAACGCCCTCCCGGGCCCGGCTGTGAGGAACACCTCACCGACACGGGTGTGACCGGCGCCCCAAACCCCTTGTCCCCCACCCTGCGGCGTGGGAAGGTGGACGACAGTTCTTCACAAGGCCCGTGCGAGTGGGCCTTTTCTCTTGTCCCGGACGCCCCTGCCGCAGGATCGTTCTGCCCTGTGCGCCGGGACCCGTCCTTGAAAGGAGCGATCGCTGACCATGGATTGGCGTAGTCGCGCAGCATGCCTGGAGAAGGATCCCGAGCTGTTCTTCCCCGTGGGCAACACCGGACCTGCTCTGCTCCAGATCGAAGAGGCGAAGGCCGTGTGCCGCAGCTGCCCCGTGATGGACACCTGCCTCCAGTGGGCCCTCGAGTCCGGCCAGGACGCCGGGGTCTGGGGCGGGATGAGCGAGGACGAGCGGCGCGCCCTCAAGCGCCGCGCCGCCCGCGCCCGCCGCGCCTCCTGAGGCGCCCGCACGGGACGAGGACGTCCGCGGCACCCGGAGGACCGGGACCCCACGGGGTTCCGGTCCTCCGTCGTCAGGGGGCGGGCTGGTCGTCGAGACGGGCCCGCACCGTGACCTCGGTGCCTCCTCCCTGGCGGGGGGACCAGTGGATCGACCCGCCCAGCTCCCCGGCCACGAGGGTGCGCACGATCTGCATCCCCAGGCCCTCCCCGGCGTCCGCCCGCCGGAACGCCCCCGCACCGGACTCCTCGGCCACGGCGGTGCCCATCCCCACCCCGTCGTCGCTCACCACGACCTCCAGCAGCTGGCCGGCGCCCTCCTCGTCGGGCAGCCGGGAGGCCTCCAGGGTCACCGTCCCGGTGCGGCCGGCCAGCCCGTGCTCGACCGCGTTCGTGACCAGCTCGTTGATGACCAGGGCCAGGGGCGTGGCCAGGCGGGTCGGCAGCTCGCCGAACTCCCCGATGATCCGCGTGCGCACCGACTGCTCCGGGGCCGCCACCTCCGCGGCGAGCCGGAACTGCCGCTCGATGAGCTCGTCGAAGTCCACGTTCTGCGAGAACCCCTGCGAGAGCGTCTCGTGCACCATGGCGATCGTCGCCACGCGGCGCATCGCCTGCTCGAGCCCGTGCCGGGCCTCGTCGGTGGTCATCCGCCGGGCCTGCAGCCGCAGCAGGGCGGAGACCGTCTGCAGGTTGTTCTTGACCCGGTGGTGGATCTCCCGGACGGTCGCGTCCTTCGACACGAGCTCCAGGTCCCGGCGGCGCAGCTCGGTGACGTCGCGGCACAGCAGCACGGCGCCCAGCCGGCCCGACCGGTCCCGCAGGGGCACGGAGCGGAAGTTCACGCTCACCCGGGCGCCCTCCACCTCGGTGCGCCAGGCGGTGCGCCCGCTGAGCACCGGGGCGAGCGTCTCGTCCGGTTCGACGCCGGGACCCAACGCGGGCGGGACGACGTCCATGAGGCGCTTGCCGACCAGCTCCCCGTCGATCCCCAGCCGGCGCAACGCGGACTCGGCGTTGGGCGAGACGTAGGCCACCCGGTCGTCCGCGTCGATCCGGATGGCTCCGTCCCCCACCCGCGGCGCGCCGCGGCGGGAGCCCGTGGGCGCCGAGAAGTCCGGCCACAGGCCCTCGTTGGCCATCCGCAGCAGCGCGTCCGCGGCCTCCCGGTAGACGACCTCCTGGAGGGAGGACACCTGCCCGGATCTGCGTCCGGTGTGCACGGTCAGCAGGGCGAGGGTGCGGCCGTTGCGCACGAGCGGGACGATCTTGACCTGGGCGGCCGAGGCGGGCCCGTCCCCTCCCGCGCGCAGGAGCTCGATCCTCCGCCCCACCCACGCCGCGCGCAGCGGCCCGGTGAGCTCCTCGGGCATCAGCTCCCCGACCATGTCCTGGTGGAAGACGGTGGGCCCGGTGGCCGGCCGGACGTGGGCGAGCACCCGGAAGGGGCTGCCCGGGGCGGGCATGCCCCGGCCGTTGCCGCTGCCCGCGGAGGGGATGTAGTCCACCGGGAAGCTCAGCACGAGGTCGCCGAAGGCGAGGTCGGAGATGAGCTGCCAGTCCCCCACGAGCAGGTGCAGCCACTCGTAGTCGCCGGGACCGAAGTCCCCGCAGTTCCTCAGGGGTTCCGTGAACGCCACTTCGCCTCCGGTCGTCGCGGGCGGAGGAACCGGACGGCCCCCCGGGATCAGCGGCGCAACCAGGCCCCGATCCTGCCGCCCAGCCTAGTACCGCGCACCACCGGTTCCCCGCCGGCGTCCGCGCCCTCCGGCTCGGCGATCACCCGGGCGGCGAGCCCGCGCAGCGCCGCCCGCCCGGGCGAGCCGGCCGCGGTCTCCGCCAGCACCGCGCCCGCCAGCAGCGCCTCGTCGAAGGTCTCCGGGTCCCACGGCACGAAGTGCTCCACGGCCGGTCCGGAGCCGAACCGGGCCCACGCCTCGCGGATCCCCAGCTCCGGGGCCCGTCCCGCCGCGGAGCGGCGCAGCTTGTTGACCGTGACGACGAGCCGGGCGCCCGGCGCCGCCGCGGCGACGTCGGGCAGGGCCTTGACCAGCCGTGGAACACCGATGGCGTCCGCCGCCCCCACGGCCACGACCACGTCGGCCCGCTCCAGCACCGTCAGCGCCGCCGCGTGCCGGCGGGGCGCCATCGTGTCCACGGTGAGCTCCTCGTCGGCCTCGAGCGCGAAGCCGCAGTCCACGACCGTCGTCCCGAACTCCTGGGCGCAGCGCTCGAGGACCGTCGCCACCGCTCCCGAGCGCAGCTCCGGCCACCGGTCCTGGCGGGTGAGGCCGGTGAGCACCCGCACGGTCCGCCCGGCGACCGCGACGTCGGCCGCGGTCCGGCGCAGCGCCGGGCCGTCGAGCCGGCCCTGGTCGGCCAGGCGGCAGGCCTGGGCGAGCCCCGCCGCCTCGTCCAGCATCCCGAGGGCGGCGGCCACAGAGGGCCCGTAGGTGTCGGCGTCCGCCAGCCCCGTGTCCTCGCCGAGCAGCGCGAGCTCCGCCGCGAGGTTGACCGCCACGGTCGTGCGACCGGGCGCCCCGGTGGGCCCCCACACCGCCACGATCCGCCCGGACCGGGGCGGGCTCGGCGAATCCGCGCCGGGCGGGGCCGGCTCGGGCCCGGTGATCACCACGTCGGCGGCCTCCGAACCGGCGGCCTGCCGCTCCGGTGCCTGCGCGGCGACGTCGGCGTAGCCGGCGGCGCTCGGTGCGGCCGCCGCGGCGGCCACCGCCTCCTCCACCAGGCGCGCGGCGTCGGCCGGTCCCGCTCGTTCCGGGACGACCACGGCGCCGAGCCCCGCGAGCCGGCGGTGGTCGTGCCCCTCGAGCACCAGCAGCACCGCTCCGCCGAGCCGGACCTGCTCCAGCAGGCTGGCGGTCAGCTCCTCGGCGCCCTCCGCGACCAGGGCGGCCCGGCCGAGGCCCGCCCGCGCCGCCGCCAGGAGCTCGGTGAGGTCCAGGCAGCGCCGGACCACCGTGACGGGCCCGTGCAGCCGCTCGATGCCGTCGACCAGGGGCCACGTCGAGATCCCGAGGGCCATGACCGGCAGCCCGGTCACGGAGCGCCCGCCGGGTTCCACACGAGCGTGACCCGGGCGTCGTTGCCCAGGGCGTCCACGACGTCCTCCATCGGGCCCTCCTCGACGAGCACGTGCACCACCGTGCCGCGGCCCGCCCCCAGAGCGGTCTCCTCCGCGGAGACCGAGGCGATCTCCGCGGCGGGCAGCAGCAGGCGCGCGGACTCGTGGCCACGGCCGGAGGGCTTCTGGGCCGCGACCCACACGTCGACGCGCGAGCCCGCCGCGGCGTCCTCGGGCAGCGGGTGCTCGACGGGCACCGCGACCGGCTTGCGATCGAGCCGGTCGGCCGTGCCGAGGGCGGCCCCCGGCAGCAGCTGGCCCTGCGGGATCCGCTGGGTCGCCACCGTGCCCGGGGCGGGGGCGGCCCCCGCCGGGACGTACAGGTCGGCGGCGCCCTGGAGGCGGACGTCCACGGTCACGACGTCGTCCTCGGTCACGGCCTGTCCGACCTCGAGGTCGCGGGCCGCGGCCAGATAGGGGTCCGTGCGATTGGTGGCCGTCACCACCGCGGTGACCCCGGCGACGGAGAGCAGCACGAGCAGCAGCCCGGTGAGCAGCCGCGGATCCTTCCAGGTCGGCTTCCTGAACCGGGCCGATGCGGCGTCCGCGCCCCTGACCGTGCCGCTCATCGGCGACCGCCTTCCTGCTGCATGGGCGGGCCGTGGCGCCGCGCTCGTCGCCCACATTCTGCCCCCGCGGCAGGAACACGGGAACAGCCCGGTGCACAACTGGGGACAGGCCCGCGCCCGCCCCGCACCGGCTCCCGGTGTGCGGGACGGGGCGTCCTCCCTTGTGGACGGCCACCCGGCGACGGGCGTTCGGTGGCAGACTGGGACGGACGAGCAACGACCTGCGAGGAGGCGGAGCATGGCGCAGCAGCGCTTCCTGACCCTGGCCGACGTCGCCGAGATCCTCAACATCTCGGCCACGCAGGCGAGAGCCCTGGTGCGCAGCGGGGAGCTGCCGGCCATCCAGGTGGGCGGGCGTGGTCAGTGGCGGGTGGAGACGGCCAAGCTGGAGGAGTACATCGCCCGCGGCTACGAGCGCACCGCGGAGGCCGTGCGCTCCGGCTCCCTGGACTGACCGGTGCCCGCACGGTCCCGCTCCGGCGCGGCGCTCACGCTCCGGTGAGCGAGGAGACGCAGACCAGGGCCGAGAACGGCACCGTCCGCGAGGCGGTCACGCTGCCCCGCCTGCGGTAGTCGTCGTCCGGGTGCAGGGCCAGGTCCACGAAGTCGGCGCCCACCCCGTCGATGGTCCCGTCGAGCTCCCCCGGGGCCCCGCCGCCGGCGAGTCGGACCCGCACCCTGACCCGTCCCCGGGCGAGCGCCCGCAGCGCGTGGGCCAGCCCCAGGCGCACGGTCACGGTGTCCGCGGCCGGCTGCCATCCCCGGCCCAGGGACTCCCACCACAGCACCGCGCCCAGCGGCACGAGGTGCTCGGCGCCCCGGTCCTCGAGAGCGACCCACCCGGCGCCCAGCGCCCGCACCCGCCCCTCGACCGGCACGGACCCGGCCAGCAGCGCCCGCACCGGGTCACCGCGCCGCCGGCGCAGACGCTCCGCCAGCTGCACCCGCGCGTACTCGGCCCGGGCCTGCTCGGCAGCCTCGGCTTCGAGGGCCTGCTGGCCCGCGGCGGCCAGCTGGGCCTCCATGTCCGCGAACAGCTGCTCCCAGCGCACCCGGCCCCCCCCTCCGTGCCCGGCGCCTCCGGCCGCGCAGGCCCTCAACCTAGGACCGCCCTGTACGGCCGTCAAGGAGTTCCGTGTCCACCGGAGGACGCGGAGACCTTTACACCCGGTCGGTCACGGTGCTACCAATCTCCCATGACGCCAAAACATGTCAAACGACATCAAACGGCATCAAAGGGGGTATTTCGGCGGGAACGGCGGGGAACGCTCGTGAGCACCACGGCGGGCTCAGCGTCCCGCGCCGTGGCCGAGCTGTGGCCGGCCCTGCTGCTCCCCGCCCTCGGCCTGTCGCTCGCCGCCAGCGGTGCCGTCCTTCTCGGCGGTGTTCCCGCCGGGGGCGGACCCAGCAGCGGGACGGGCGGCACCCCGTGGGCCGCTGCCGGGGATCCCGAGCAGCTGATCGGACTTGCTGCGGCCGGCCTGGGCTGCGCGGTGGTGGTGGCCTGGTCGGCGGCCGCCGCCCTCGCCGTCCTGGCGGTGGTGGCCGGGCGCCACCGGTGGGAGCGCCTGGGCCGGCTGTGCGGGCGCTGCTCCCCGGCGCTGCTGCGCCGGGCCGCCGCGACGGCCCTGGGTCTGCAGCTCGTCGCGGCCCAGGGCGCGGTCGCCGACGAGGCGCCCTCCCCCTTCTGGTCCGGCGGCGCGGAGGTGCGCGGGTCTTCCGGCAGCGCTCCGGACGGACCGGCGCAGCCGCCCGCCGGCGCGGTCCGCCCCGCGCCGTCCTCTCCCGGACCGTCCTCTCCCGTGCCGCCCCCGCCTGCCGGGTCCCCGCACGGGGAGGCATCGCGGTCCTCCGGGGCGCACCCGACGCCGGCCGAGCGCACGGTCGACGGCGCCGTCACCGTCCTGCGCGGCGACACCCTGTGGTCCCTGGCGGCGGCGCACCTCGGCCCCGGCGCCTCGGCCGAGGAGGTCGGCCGCGCCTGGCCCGCCTGGTACGAGCTGAACCGGCACGTCCTGCCGCACGGGCCCCATCTGCTGCTGCCCGGTCAGCGGCTCGTGGTCCCCGGCACCGGGGACCACTGACCACCCGTCCCGACCAGTCCGCTCCGACCAGTCCGTCCCGACCACCGTCGCACCGCTCCCAGGAGGCCCGTCATGAACGCACCCGCCGCCGGTTCCGATCCTGTCGCCCGGCCGCTCGCTCCCCGGCCGTCCCCGGCCGCGCCGCCCGTCCGCCGGGAGCGCCCGGCCCCGCCCACGGCCCCGGGCGGGTACACCTGGGGCGCCACCCGCGTGGTCGGCGGCACCGCCGAGGACGAGCTCGGCCGCGTCACCGCGCTCGCCCGCTCCATCGGCCAGGCGGCCGTGGAGGTGCTCGGCGGCAGCCGGCCGGCAGGGCAGCTGGGCCGGTGGACCACCCCGGAGATCGTGGAGCGCTTCCAGCAGCGGGCCGACATGCTGCGTCTGCTCCAGGAGCAGTTCGAGGGCAAGGCCTCGCTGCAGGAGTTGCACCGCAACCCGCACGTCCGCCGGTGCCGGGTCTGCCGGGTGGACCGCGGTGTCTACGAGGTGGCCCTCGTGGTGGTCGAGCCGCGCCGCGGGCGGGCCGTGGCCATGCGGGTGGAGCGCCTGGGGCGGGGCTGGAGCGTCACCGAGCTCGAGGTCGGCTGACGCCGGCCCGGTGCGCCCCGCTCCCCTCAGCCCTCGGCGGCCTCGGCGGTGCCGGCCCGGGCGCGGGCCCTGCGCCCGGCCCGGTTCGGAGCCGCCTCGTCCGCGGCGGCTCGGGCCGCCGCGGGTGCCGGCTCCACCCGGGTCTGCGTCCCGCCGGTCTCCCCCGGCGCGGTGTACTGCAGGAAGCTGGGCTGGCGCGGGATCTGCAGCTCCACGGGGCCGCCGTCGGCGCCCACGCGCTGACGGCGGATCTCCATCCGGAACAGCGTGGAGACCGTCTCCTCGCGGATCGCCCCCATCATCTCCTGGAACATCGCGTACCCCTCGCGCTGGTACTCCACGAGCGGGTCCCGCTGGGCCATGGCGCGCAGCCCGATGCCCTCCTTGAGGTAGTCCATCTCGTACAGGTGCTCGGGCCACTTGCGCCCGATGACCGAGAGCAGCACACGCCGCTCCAGGTTGCGCATCGCCTCCGGGCCGACCTCCTCCTCGCGCTGGGCGTAGACGAGGCGGGCGTCGGAGAGGATCTGCTCGCGCAGGAACTCGGCGGTGAGGCGGGTGCGCCCGCCGGCCTCCTCCACGACCTCGTCGACCGTGAGGGTCACCGGGTAGATCGTGCGCAGGGACTCCCACAGGCCCTCGAGGTCCCAGTCCTCGGGATGGCCCGCCGCGGTGCGGTCCTCGACCGTGGAGCTGATGACCTCGTCGACGAACTGGACGATCTGCTCCTGCAGGTCGTCGCCCTCCAGGACGCGGCGGCGGTCCCGGTAGACGGCCTCGCGCTGGCGGTTGAGGACGTCGTCGTACTTCAGGACGTTCTTGCGCTGCTCGGCATTGCGGCCCTCCACCTGGCTCTGCGCGGAGGCGATGGCCCGGGAGACGATCTTGTGCTCGAGCGCGGTGTCGTCCGGGGCCCCTGCCATGAGCCGCTGGGCGGCGCCGGCGTTGAACAGGCGCATGAGGTCGTCGGCCAGCGACAGGTAGAACCGCGACTCGCCCGGGTCGCCCTGGCGCCCGGACCGCCCGCGCAGCTGGTTGTCGATGCGCCGGGACTCGTGCCGCTCGGTGCCCAGGACGTAGAGACCGCCGACCTCGACGACCTCCTGGTGCTCCGCCTTGGTCTCGGCCTCGCAGGCGGCCAGCACCTCGGGCCAGACGCGCTCGTACTCCTCGGCGTCGCGCTGAGGGTCCAGACCCCGCTCGCGCATCCGGTCCACCGCGTTGAACTCGGCGTTGCCGCCGAGCATGATGTCGGTGCCGCGCCCGGCCATGTTCGTGGCGACCGTGACGGCGCCCCGGCGACCGGCCTGGGCGACGATCGCGGCCTCGCGGGCGTGGTTCTTCGCGTTGAGCACCTCGTGGCGGACCCCGCGCTGGGCCAGCAGCTTGGAGAGGTACTCGCTCTTCTCGACCGACACCGTGCCCACCAGGACCGGCTGGCCCTTGGCGTGGCGCTCCTCGATGTCCTTGACCACGGCGGCGAACTTGGCGACCTCGTTCTTGTAGACGAGGTCGGGGCGGTCGATGCGGGCGAGCGGGCGGTGGGTCTCGATGGACACGACGCCCAGCCCGTAGGTGTTCATGAACTCGGCGGCCTCGGTCTCGGCCGTGCCCGTCATGCCGGAGAGCTTGTCGTAGAGGCGGAAGTAGTTCTGCAGGGTGACCGTGGCGAGGGTCTGGTTCTCCGCCTTGATCTCCACGCCCTCCTTGGCCTCGATGGCCTGGTGCATGCCCTCGTTGTAGCGGCGCCCGGCGAGGATGCGGCCGGTGTGCTCGTCGACGATCATCACCTCGCCCTTGAGCACCACGTAGTCCTTGTTCGCCCGGAAGAGCTCCTTGGCCTTGATCGCGTTGTTCAGGAAGCCGATCAGCGGGGTGTTCTGCGCCTCGTAGAGGTTGTCGATGCCCAGCCAGTCCTCGACCTTCTCGATCCCGGACTCGAGCACGCCCACGGTGCGCTTCTTCTCGTCGACCTCGTAGTCCGTCTCCGGCTGCAGGCGCTGCACGAGGCGGCCGAACTCGGTGTACCACCGGTTGGCCTCGCCGGACGCCGGCCCGGAGATGATCAGCGGGGTGCGCGCCTCGTCGATGAGGATGGAGTCCACCTCGTCGACGATCGCGAAGTTGTGCCCGCGCTGGACCAGCTCGTCGGGGCTCCACGCCATGTTGTCGCGCAGGTAGTCGAAGCCGAACTCGTTGTTCGTGCCGTAGGTGATGTCCGCGACGTACTGCTGCCGGCGGGTCGCGGGGTCCTGGTTGGCCAGGACCACCCCGGTCTCCATGCCGAGGAACCGGTAGACGCGGCCCATCAGGTTGGCCTGGTACTCGGCCAGGTAGTCGTTCACGGTGACGACGTGCACGCCCTTGCCGGTGAGCGCGTTGAGGTAGGCCGGGGCCGTGGCGACGAGGGTCTTGCCCTCGCCGGTCTTCATCTCGGCGATGTTGCCGAGGTGCAGGGCGGCGCCGCCCATGAGCTGGACGTCGTAGTGGCGCTGGCCCAGGGTCCGCGAGGCCGCCTCCCGGACCACGGCGAAGGCCTCGGGCAGCAGCCGGTCCAGCGACTCGCCGTCGGCCACCCGGGCGCGGAACGCGTCCGTCTCGGCGCGCAGCTCCGCGTCGCTGAGCTCCCGGAAGCTGTCCTCGAGGCTGTTGATGGCGGCCGTGTAGGACCGCAGCCTCGTCAGGACCTTCTTGTCTCCGGTCCTGAGGACTTTCTCCAGGAATGACGCCACGTGCACACGCTCCTCGGTGTTCGACTGCCGCGTTGGGCTGGTGGGGGGTATTACGGCACCTCCTCCAGTCTACGGGAGCAGGCCCGTCCCGGCGGGCACGGAGGAGCCCGGTGGCGTCGACCACCGGGCTCCTCCGGGGTGGGACCCGGCCGGCTCGCAGCCGGCGGGGTCCCGCGCTCAGTGCTTCGTGCTCAGCGGGCACCCTCGGTCTGGTACGCCCGGACGCTCTCCTGGGGCTCCTCGCCGTCCTCGCTGAGGCTGATCACGCCGTAGCTCCAGCCCTTGCGGCGGTAGACGGCGGAGGGCTCCCCGGTCTCCTTGTCGAGGAAGAGGTAGAAGTCGTGGCCGACCAGTTCCATGTGGTCGACGGCCTCGTCGACGCTCAGCTCGGCGGCGGGGAACCGCTTGCGCCGGATCTCGACGGGCGTGACCGCGTCGGTGAGGCTCACGCTCTGGTCGAACGCCTCCTGCTCGGCGGTCGCGAGCTCTTCGGGGGTGGTGTAGATGGGTCCGGAACTCGGGACCACGGGCAGGGCGCCGGTGGCCTCGTGAACGGCGGTGGGGCGGTGGGCGCCGCGGTGCACCTTGCGGCGGTCGCGCGCGCGGCGCAGCCGCTCGAGCAGCTTGCTGTAGGCCTCGTCGAAGGCCGCGAACTTGTCGTCGCCGCGCGCCTCGGCCCGCAGGACGGGGCCGCGCCCGGACACGGTGATCTCCACGCCCATGCCCTGGTGACCCGGCATGGCGTGGTCCTTGGTGACCTTGACATCAATGCGCTGGACCTTCTCGCCCAGCTCCTCGAACTTGACGACCTTCTCGGCGGCGTACTCCTTGAACCGCTCCGGTACGGCGACGTTGCGCCCCATGACGTTCAGTTCCATGATGCCCTCCAGTTGTCGGGGGTGACGTGGGCGGATGGGGCCGCCCACCCGGGAGGATTGTTGCGTCCCGTGACTCAACGTTAGTGGAATCACAGTCGATATTCACCAGCCCCCGGAGGGGCCGGACGGGAATCAGCGGTCAGCGGAACCGCCGGCGGGCGCACGGCCGCGAGGACCACGGCGCCCACCACGTCCGCGCCGCCGGCCCGCAGCGCCCGGGCCGCTTCGGCGAGGGTCGCCCCCGTGGTCAGCACGTCGTCGACGACGACGCATCGGGCCCCGGCGGGCACGACCGCCCGCAGCGACCCCGCCGGCCGGGCGCGCCGACCGGCCCGGCCGAGCCTCTTCTGCGCCGGCGCGGGGAGCACGCCGGCGCCGCCGCGGTGCCGCAGGTGCCCGGCGACCGCGCTGCCCGCCGGGAGCACCCCGCGGCGTGCGCAGTCCTCCAGCAGGACGAGCACGGGATCGAACCAGCGCCGGCGCAGGGCCGACGGGGCCGTGGGGACCGGGACCAGGAGCACGGGCCCCGGCGGCCACGACGGGGCGGCCGCGCGCAGGGCCGTGGCCAGACCGGCCGCGAGGACGGGGGCGAGGTCGGTGCGGCCGCCGTTCTTGAACGCGAGCAGGCAGGTCGCGAGCTCGTGGGCGTAGCGGCCCGCGGCGGTGACCGGCAGGCACGGCCCGAGCAGGGGCGCGGCCGAGGAGGCCTCGAACGGCCGGGCGCAGGAGCGGCGCAGCAGCATCCGGCAGCCCCGGCACAGGCCGCTGCCCGGCGCCCGGCACACCGCGCACTCCACCGGAACGAGGACCTCGGCGGCCTCGGCCAGGCGGTCCAGGACACGGACGGCAGCACGGTCCAGGACACGGGCGGCCGCACGGTCCGGGACGCGGGCGCGGGGCGGAACGGCAGGCATGGGACCATCGTGGGCCGGAGGGTCCCGCCGGTGCCCGGGGCGGTCCCGGATCCGGACGGCCGCACCTGTGGACGGCCCGGCGCCGGACGGTCCACCGGCGGGCCGCCCGGCTACGGCCGGCGGACCGCGGCGGGCCCGTCAGCCGGCGAAGGCGGTGTCCCGCACGTCCTCGCTCTGCGGGGCCCAGGCGCTGCCGGTGAGCATGTGCAGCGTCCCCCCGGCCACGGCGTAGACCGAGGAGGTGCCGTTGCCGCCGCTGAGCCCCGTGACCCCCTCCAGGCCGGGCAGCTCCCGGTGGCGCCCCGACACGTCGTAGACCCGGGGCCGCACGGACCCGGTCCCGCCGAGGGGGGCGGTCACGAACTCCCGGTCGCTGAGCCACAGGGCCACGTCCGCGTCCACGTCGGCGGCCACCCGGTACGGCTCGTTGAGCCGCTGCGGGGCGCCCTCGGGCCCGCGCACCACGCCCGAGACCCACACCTGGGCGACCCCCTCGTCCTGGGTGACCACGAGCGCCCGGGTGCCGCCGCGGGAGATCCGCAGGGACGTCGCCGTCCGCGCGGCCAGCCACGGGGCCTCGACGCGCACCGGCTCCGCGTTCCGGACCCCGGGGCGCACGGCCCGCACCGTCCCGGCCGAGTCCGCCGCCCACACCCACCCGTGCTCGTCGAAGCTCGGGCGGGTCAGGCCCGTGCCGCTGAAGCGCTCCACGGGCTCCGACTCGCGGTCCACGGTCACCAGGGCGCCGGTGCCGGCGTCCACGAACGCGAAGTGCTCGGCGGCGGCGTCCATCGCCGGGCTGGAGGGCCGGTGGCCGTCCAGCGGCGCGAGGCCGTTGACGGCGTCGGTCTGGCCGCCCTGGTAGAACACGAGCTCGCCGTCGCGCAGGCCGATCTGCCGGGACGGGACCGTGACGTCCTCCACGGGGGCCGTGTCGGTCCAGCCCGCGCCCAGCTCCACGGGCGCGCCGTCCACGAGCAGCTCGACGTCGTTCACGGCGGTGAGCGAGCGCAGGCTCAGCGCGAGCTGGTCGTGCATCCGCCGGTTGATCTCGATGTTCGCCGGGTCGAAGTCCGGCACGCTGAGCTCCACGGTGGCCGTGCCGTTGCGCACCGGCACCGCCGAGCGCGCCAGCGTGGTGCCGGCGGGGAAGGCGGTGCTCACCGCGCCGCGCAGGTAGGGGGCGGGGCCGCCGAGCAGGCCGCGCACGATCGAGGTGGACACGGGGGTGCGGTCGGGGAACCAGCGCGGGTCCGCCACGAAGTTGCTCTGGTCCGTGTCGGCGAAGTAGAGCTGGTGGGGCTCGAAGATCTCCTCGAAGTCCGTGGCGGTGAGCACGGTGGCGTCGGGGGCGTCCGAGATCCGCCACTGCCCGTCCACCTGGACCACGTCGAAGTCGAGCACCTCGGTGGCCCCGGCGGGCTTGCGCTCGATCACGCCCGCGCCGTCCACCACGGCGGCGACCTCGAGGCTCATCCGGTACTCGTTCTCCTCCAGCCGGGGCACGAGCGACGGCTCGCCGCGGTGCACGACGGTGCGCGCGTCGGGGTGCCAGGTCGCTGCGAGCTCCGGGGTCAGGTACTCCCGGGCCACGGAGTAGTCGTCGTCCACGCCCGTGCCGGCGGCGAGGAAGCCGCGGACCACCTGCTCGGGCTCCGCGCCCTCCTGGGGACCCGCCGGCGCGACGTCGTAGGTGGGCTCGGCCGTGGTGCGGGTGGGCTCGGCGTGGCGGTGCACCGGCCCGGAGCGCGGGATGGCGCCGCAGCCGCCGAGGACCACGGCCAGGCACAGGGCGGCGGCGGCCGTCGCCCGGCGGCGGTGGGTGCGGGTCACGGCCGGTCCTCCTCGTCGACCGGCGCCGCCGGAGGGGTCTGCTCCGGCGGACGGGCGGACGTCAGGACCAGGGTGCCGGTGGCCGTCACCTCCGCCGTCTCCGGGTAGGCGGCGGAGTCCGGGGGCAGCCCGACGGGGCTGGGGTCCTCCGGGCCGAGCCGGCGCGCGCGGGTGCGGGGCAGGGTGAGCCGGAAGCAGGCGCCCTCCCCCGGAGCACCCCAGACGTCGAGGCGGCCCCCGTGCAGGCGGGTGTCCTCGGTGGCGATGGCCAGGCCCAGGCCGGTCCCGCCCGTGGTGCGGGCCCGGGCGGGATCGGCGCGCCAGAAGCGGTTGAACACCTTCTCCGCCTCCTCCTCGTCCATGCCGATGCCGTGGTCCCGCACGGCCACGGCCGCTGCGACGTCGGAGGCGCCCACGACGATGTCGATGGGCCGGCCCTCCCCGTGCTCCAGGGCGTTCACGACGAGGTTGCGCAGGATCCGCTCGATCCGCCGCTGGTCGCCCTGGACCGTGCAGCGGGACAGCTCGGAGCGCACGCGCACGGCCGAGCCCGAGGAGACGGCGAGCGGGGCGGCGCCCTCCACGACGTCGTGCACCACCGAGAACAGCTCCACGCTGGCCACCTCGAGCCGGGCGGCGCCGGCGTCGAAGCGGGAGATCTCGAGCAGGTCGGCCAGGAGGGAGTCGAAGCGGTCCACCTGGTGGTAGAGCAGCTCGGCGGACCGCCGGTTGACGGGGTCGAAGTCCTCGCGGGCGTTGAACAGCACCTCCGCGGCCATCCGCACCGTGGTCAGCGGGGTGCGCAGCTCGTGGGAGACGTCGGAGACGAAGGTCTGCTGCATCGAGGAGAGCTGCTCCAGCTGGGTGATCTGCTCCTGCAGGCTGTCGGCCATCCGGTTGAAGGAGCGCGCCAGCCGGGCGACCTCGTGCGAGCCGCTGACCGGCAGGCGCACCCCGAGGTCGCCCTCGGCGAGCTGCTCGGCCACCCGGGCCGTGCTGGAGACGGGGCGGACGACCTCCCGGGTCACGTACCAGACGATCGCGCCCACGAGCAGGAGCAGCACCACGACCGACAGCAGCAGCACCGCGTGCATCGCGTCCAGGGTCCGCTGGGGCTCGGAGAAGTCGTAGACGAGGTAGAGCCCGTAGCGGGAGTTCTGGTAGAGCTCCACCACCGTGCCCACGACGACGACCGGGGCCTCGTCGCCGTTCTCCGTCATTGGCACCGAGCCGGGCTGCCAGAACACCCCGTCCTGCTCCGCGAGCCGCTCCTGCAGCTCCTGCGGGACGGTGCTCGACGTCATCCACGGGCTCTGGCTCTGCGCCGGGATGAGGGTCTGCCCGCTCGTGTAGTCCATCGGCAGCAGGATCCAGCGCTCCGACTCGGCGCCGTCGACCGAGAGCGCGCCCAGGGTGGAGGCGACGAGCGCCTGCAGCTCGTCGCGGTCCGAGGCGTCCGAGGCGTCGAAGCTGTCCTGCACCTGCTCGAAGTCCGCGGTGGCCGAGGCGAGCACCTGGTCGAGGCGCTCGCTGAAGAGCCGGTCGGCGATCTGGTGCGAGAGGAAGCTGCCAGTGACGAAGAACGCCAGTGCCGTCAGGGACAGGGACACGGCGATGGCGCGGAACTGCAGGGACTGCCGCCAGCGGCGCGCCAGGAGGAGCCGGAACAGCTGCAGGCGGCGGCCCGTGGAGCGGACCGGCCCGCGGCGCCGGGGGGAGGCGACGGCGTCCGACGGGGTCATCGGGCGGACGAGCCCGCCTTGTAGCCGACGCCGCGCACGGTGACCACGATCTCGGGGTTCTCCGGGTCCCGCTCGATCTTGGAGCGCAGCCGCTGCACGTGGACGTTGACCAGCCGGGTGTCGGCGGCGTGCTGGTAGCCCCACACGTCGCGCAGCAGCATCTCGCGGGAGAAGACCTGGTGCGGAGCGCGGGCCAGGGCGGTGAGCAGGTCGAACTCGAGCGGGGTGAGGTTGATCTCGTGGTCGCCGCGGTGCACGCTGTGCCCGCTGACGTCGATGGTCAGGTCACCGATCCGCAGCTCGGAGGAGTGGGCGCGCTCGACCGGGCGCAGGCGCGCCCTGACCCGGGCCACGAGCTCGGCGGGCTTGAAGGGCTTGGGCACGTAGTCGTCGGCGCCGGCCTCCAGCCCGCGCACCACGTCGACGGTGTCCGACTTCGCGGTGAGCATCACCACCGGGACGTCGGAGATCGTGCGGATCTCCCGGCAGACCTGGATGCCGTCCTTGCCCGGGAGCATGAGGTCGAGCAGCAGCAGGTCCGGGCGCACGGCGCGGAACGTGTCCACGGCCGTGCCGCCGTCGTAGCAGAAGACGGGCTCGAAGCCCTCCGCGGTCAGGACGATCCCGATCATCTCCGACAGGGCGGCGTCGTCGTCGACGACCAGTATTCGCGCGTTCATCGCCTCTCCGCTGGGATCGGGCGGACCCGCCGGAGGCGGCTCCCGCCGTGGCCCCGGGAGGTCCGGGGCACCGTGCTGGACCGTGGTCCACCTGCATTGTCCCCGATCCCGGCCGGGGCGCGCACCTCGGCGCGCAGTGTGTCGGTCGCCACGGGTCCCCGCCTCAGGCCTCGGCCGCGGTGCGGGCGAGGGCCGCGGCGGTCCCGGTGACGCGGGAGAGGACCTCGCGCACCCCCTCGGGGCCCAGGCCGAGGAGGTCCTCCCGCGGCGTGATGCGCACGCGGTCCAGGGCCGCCGCAGGCAGCCCGAGGTCGCGCCAGATCCCCCACACCGCCGCGGCGAGCGCGTCGGCGCCGGGCCCGGCGGGGGGCACGGGGACGAGGCCGAGCCACAGCTCGGTGCCGTTCTCCACGAGCGCGGCGAGCGGCTCCCAGCTGCGGGCGGTGCCCTCCGGGGCGCTCAGCTGCACGGCGTCGGCGCCGGCCTCCGGGGCCAGCCTGGGGTCGGCCCCCGGGGGCAGCCGCAGCGCGACGGCGGCGGCACCGGCCTGCCGGCAGGCCTCGACCACGGCGGCCAGGGAGGTCCGGGCCTCCGCGGCGGGCACGGCCCGCAGGGTCCGGTAGCCGCTCATCGTGGGTAGGGCGCCCGCGAGCACCTGCGCCAGGTCCGGCTCGTCCAGCTGGACGACGACCTCGCGGCCGGCCGCCGCGGCCCGCACGGCGCGCACGTGCGCGGTGACGCCGGAGGCCAGGGAGTCGCGCAGGTCGCGGCGGGCGCCGTGGTCCTTGAGAGCGCGCTCCCCCGCGTGCAGGTGCAGCCGGGCGGCGAGGGTGAGCGGGCCGAGCAGCTGCGTCTTGACCGGGGCGTCGTCGCCGCCGCTCTCGGCGCCGATCACGTCGGCGAGGACGTTGACGTCGCCGGCCAGCAGGGCCCGGGCCGCCCGGGAATCCTTGCCGGGGACCCCGGAGACGCGCAGCCCGTGCGGCTGGCGGTCCGCGTGGAGCTCGTCGAGCACCGCGGCGGTGCGGGCCACCGGGTCCGCGGCCGGCCCGCGGGCGGGCAGGGACGGCAGGAAGGAGAGGTGCGGGGCCCCGAGCTCGCCGCGCAGCAGCGTGACGGTCTCCACCACGTCGGTGCCGGGCATCGCGCCCAGGGCCGTGCCCACGACGTGCGGGACGTCGGGGTCGGTGCGCCGGGGGTCGGGTGAGCGGCTCACGACTCGTCCGGGTCCTGCCGCCGGTGGTCCTCGGAGATGGCCACGTGGTGGCGGATGACCTCGCTGATGATGAAGTTCAGGAACTTCTCCGCGAACTCCGGGTCGAGCTGGGCGGAGGCGGCGAGGGCGCGCAGCCGGCCGATCTGGGCCGTCTCGCGGTCCGGGTCCCCGGCGGGCAGGCCGTGGGTGGCCTTGAGCACCCCGACGCGCTGGGTGGCCTTGAACCGTTCGGCGAGCAGGTGCACGAGGGCGGCGTCGATGTTGTCGATGGTGCCGCGGATGGACTGCAGCTCGGCGAGCACCCGGGGATCCGCCTCGCCCCGCAGCGAGGACGCCGCGGGGTCGAAGTCGTGGTGGGCACGGACGTCGGCGGAGGCGTGGGGGTGCGGAGCGCTCATGCCCGCCAGTCTATCGGCCGGCGCCGGACCCGCCCGCGACGTCGGGGCGGGCCAGCGAGTGCGCGCGGTCCACGGTGGCCTGCCCGAGCACGCGGGTGCCCTGGTAGAGCACGACGGACTGCCCCGGGGCGACTCCGCGCAGCGGCTGCTCGAGGCGGACCACCAGCTCGGGCGCGGGGGCGCCGTCGGGCCCCTCGACGACCTCCACGTGGGCCCGGGCGGCCACCGGGTCCCCGTGCGCCCGGACCTGCGCGAGGACGGGGAACGACGACGACGCCTCCCCCGCCGCGGCCCCGGGCCGCAGCACCGGCACCGCCTCGGGCACGGGCGCCCCGGCCCAGGAGGGGCGGATCCCGCGCAGCTCGTCCACGGCGAGCATCGACTCCGGGCCCACGACGACCTCGTTGGTCTTCGGCCGGATCTCCAGCACGAAGCGCGGCTTGCCGTCGGGGGCGGGGGTGCCAATCCGCAGGCCCTTGCGCTGGCCCACGGTGAACGCGTTGGCCCCGGGGTGGGTGCCGACGACGGTGCCCTCGACGTCGCGGATCTCGCCCTCGCGCATCTCGATGCGCTCCGCGAGCCAGCCGCGGGTGTCGCCGTCGGGGATGAAGCAGATGTCGTGGGAGTCGGGCTTCTGCGCCACGGACAGACCGCGCCGGGCCGCCTCGGCCCGCACCTCGGCCTTGGACGGGGTGTCGGCCAGCGGGAGCAGCACGTGCTCGAGCTGCTCGGCGGTGAGCACCCCCAGCACGTAGGACTGGTCCTTGGCCCAGTCCGCGGCCCGGTGCAGCTCCCGCCGGCCGTCGGCGTCCTGGACGACCTTGGCGTAGTGGCCGGTGCACACGGCGTCGAAGCCCAGGGCGAGGGCCTTCTCCAGCAGGGCCGCGAACTTGATCTTCTCGTTGCAGCGCAGGCACGGGTTGGGCGTGCGCCCGGCGGCGTACTCGGCCACGAAGTCGTCCACGACGTCGGCCTGGAAGCGCTCGGAGAAGTCCCACACGTAGTAGGGGATGCCCAGCACGTCGGCGGCGCGCCACGCGTCCCGGGAGTCCTCGATCGTGCAGCAGCCGCGGGAGCCGGTGCGCAGGGTGCCGGGGGTGCGGGAGAGGGCCAGGTGCACGCCCGTGACGTCGTGGCCGGCGTCGACGGCGCGGGCCGCCGCCACGGCCGAGTCGACGCCGCCGCTCATGGCTGCCAGTACTCGCACGGTCGGGTCCTTCCCCTGCGCGGGGGCAGGTGGGTCGGGGTCGGGGGTCGTGGGCTCAACGACCCGGTGCCGGGGCCTATTCCCGGCCCGGGGGGCGCGGGCTCAGCCCGGGGGCGCGCCGGAGAGCCCGGCGCGCCGGGCCCGGGCGTGGACCTCGGGCAGCGCGTCGAGCAGGGCGTCGACGTCGGCCTCGGTGCTCGTGCGCCCCAGGCTGAAGCGCTGGGCCCCGCGGGCGGTGGCCTCGTCCAGGCCCATGGCCAGCAGCACGGACGACGCCCGGGGCACCCCGGCGTGGCAGGCCGAGCCGGTGGAGGAGGCGATCCCGGCGCCGTCGAGCAGGAACAGCAGCGAGTCGCCCTCGCACCCCGGGAAGGTGAAGTGGGCGTTGCCGGGCAGCCGGGCGCCCGTGCGATCCGGGTCCTCCGGTCCGCGCAGGACCGCCTCCGGCACGATCCGCCGCACGCCCGCCACCAGCCGGTCCCGCAGGGTCGCGAGCCGCTCGGCCTCGTCCGCCCGCTCGGCCACGGCCTCCCGGGCGGCGACCCCGAAACCGGCGAGCGCGGCGGCGTCGAGGGTGCCGGAGCGGATCCGGCGCTCCTGCCCGCCGCCGTGCTGGACCGGCGCGAGCCCCACCGCCCGCCCGGCCACGAGGGCTCCCGCGCCCACCGGTCCGCCCAGCTTGTGCGCCGAGACGGCCAGCGTGGTCAGCCCGGGCAGGTGCGCGTCGACGGGCAGGGAGCCGAAGGCCTGGACGGCGTCGCAGTGGAAGGGGACGCCGAACTCCTCGGCGAGCGCGGCCAGCTCCGCCACGGGCTGGACGGTGCCGACCTCGTTGTTGGCCCACATGACGCTCAGCAGCGCCACGGCGCCGGGGTCCCGGGCCAGCTCCGCCCGGACCGTCTCCGGGTCCACCCGGCCGGCGGCGTCGACGGGCAGGTGCACGGGCTCGGCGCCCTCGTGCTCGGCCAGCCACTCCACGGTCTCGGCGACCGCGGCGTGCTCCACCGAGGAGACGAGGATCCGGCGGCGGCGCGGGTCGGCCTCCCGGCGGTGCCGGTACAGGCCCTGCACGGCCAGGTTGTCGGCCTCCGTGCCCCCGGAGGTGAAGATCACCTCGACGGGGTCCGCGCCGAGGGCCGCGGCGACGTCGTCGCGGGCCTGCTCGACCACGGTGCGTGCCGACCGCCCGGCCCGGTGCAGCGAGGAGGGGTTGCCGCCGCGGGCCAGCTGCTCGGTGACCGCGGCGAGCGCGGAGGGCCGGAGGGGCGCGGTGGCGGCGTGGTCGAGGTAGACGGGACGGTGCGGCACGCCCTCCAGTCTAGGACGCCGAACGGGGCGCCGGCCCGGCGTCCGTAGACTGGCGGGCATGCTCCGCATCCTCTTCCACACCCCCGAGATCCCGGGCAACACCGGCAACGCGATCCGCCTGGCCGCCGTCACCGGGGCCGAGCTGCACCTCGTGGAGCCCCTGGGCTTCGACTTCGGCTCCGCGCACCTGCGCCGGGCCGGCCTGGACTACCACGACCTCGCCGTGCTGAGCGTGCACCCGGACCTGGAGGCGGCGTGGGCGGCCCTGGCCCCGGAACGGGTCTTCGCCTTCACCACGGACGGGGAGCTGGCGCACACCGACGTGGCCTACCGCCCCGGCGACGTGCTGCTCTTCGGCCGCGAGTCCGTGGGGCTGCCCCCCGAGGTCAAGGCGGACCCGCACGTCACCGCGCGGGTCCGCATCCCGATGCTGCCCGCCCGCCGCTCGCTCAACCTCGCGAACTCGGCGTCCATCGCCGTCTACGAGGCCTGGCGCCAGCTGGGCTTCGCCGGCGCCGGCCGGTAGGCCGGCGGGGGTCAGGACTGCTCGGCCGCGTCCCCGACGGTCACCTCGACGGTGCGCTCCTCGCCGTCGCGCAGGAACGTCATGCTGCCGGTCCCGCCGGCCGGCAGCTCCCGCACGGCCGCGGTGAGGGAGTTCGCGTCCTCGATCCGGTGCCCGTTGAACTCGGTGACGACGTCGTCGACCTCCAGCCCGGCCTCGTCGGCCGGCGAGCCCGGGACGACCTCGCGCACCACGGCGCCGTCGGAGAACGCCCGGCTCTGCCCGTCCGCGGCGGGCGCGGCGCTGACGCTCGTGCCGAGGTAGCCGTGGCTGGCGCTGCCGTCCGCGATGATCTCCTCGGCCACGCGCTGGGCGGTGTCGATCGGGATCGAGAAGCCGACCCCGATGTTGCCGGCCTCCGTGGCGGCCCCGGCCGAGGCGATCGCCACGTTGATCCCGATGACCTCGCCGTCGGTGTTGATCAGCGGACCGCCCGAGTTGCCCGGGTTGATCGCGGCGTCGGTCTGCATCACGTTGAGGTAGACCGACGCGGCGGCGCCCTGCGAGCCCCCGCCCTGGCCGTCCTCGTCCGGGAGGTCGAAGAAGAAGTCGTTGCCGTCACCCTGCTCGGAGCCGCCCTCGGAGGGCGTGGACGGCGCGGCGGAGGAGGCCACGGCGATGGTGCGGTTCAGGGTGGAGACGATGCCGTCGGTCACCGTGCCCGCGAGCCCGAGGGGGGCCCCGATCGCGATCGCCGTGTCGCCCACGTTGACGTCGTCCAGGGAGCCCAGGGTCGCCGGCGTCAGGCCCTGCACGTCGATCTTGATCACGGCGAGGTCGGAGAGCGGGTCCGTGCCGACCACGGTGGCCCGGTGGACGCTGCCGTCCTCGAGCTGGACCTCGATGCCGGGGTCGCTGGCCGTGCCGTCGAGCGTCACCACGTGCGTGTTGGTCAGGATGTGGCCCTCGTCGTCGAGGATCACGCCGGAACCGGAGCCGGACTGGCCGCCGCCGGAGGCGGAGATCGTCACCACCGACGGGGAGGCCTTGACCGCCGCCGCGGTGACCGCGTTCACCTCGTCCTGGTCGTTGACGATGATCGACTCCGACGTCGAGCCGCCGGCGACCGTGCCGGGGCCGCCTCCGTCCAGCAGGGCGTCGGTCCCCACGGCCGCCCCCGCTCCCACGAGCGCGGCGAGCGCCATCCCCGTGACCAAGGCGCCCGCCGAGAAGCCCTTGCGCCGGCCGGGACGGGTCCCCGCGGCCCCGTCCCCGGCGCCGCTGCCCCACCCGTGCTGCGCGGCGGGCTGCCCGGGCCCGTCCGGCGCCGCCCCGTAGACGGGGCGGGCGCCCGGCGCGGGTCCCGCGCCGGAGGACCAGGGGTCCGGGGACGGACGGTCGCCGACCGGCGGGATCGGCTGCGTGTGCTGGGTCTCGGCGTCGACGCGCGGGTCGCGGGGCTCGGACATGGGGGCTCTCCTCCTGGGAACGGCCGGGCCCGGGCCGCCGGGCGGGGCGGTACGGGCGGATCTGCTCCCCAGTATCCCGCGCGGCACTGAAACTACGCTGAGAGCCCTTACCGTCGCCCGGGAGCCGCCCGAAGGGCGTCCGGGCAGTTCCTGGGCACCACCCGCACGCTCGCGGTCTGGTCGACAGCCTCCTTGTGATTTCGCCCTGCGCGTAGGCATCCCGTCCTCCGGGACGGCGCCGCGGCCCCGCCCTAGAATCGGGACCACCAACCACGTGAGGGAGATCATGCACTGGTGCCCCGTGTCCCGCCGCACCGCCGCCGGCTGCGGCCTGGCGCTCGCCCTGCTCGTGCCCGTGGGGGCGGCCGTCGCGGAGCCCCCCGTGGACGTGCCCCCGGGCGAGCGGATCGTCGACGGCTCCGGGGTCCTGCAGGACCCCGCGGCGCTGGAGGAGGACGTGCGCGGCCTCGCCACCGAGGAGGGGGTCAACCTCACGGCGGTGTTCGTCGAGACCTTCACCAGCCCCGACGAGCCGGAGGCGTGGCTGGAGGAGTTCGCCGCGCTCAACGGCTTCGGCAGCTCCGACGCCGTGCTGGTCGTGGCCACCGAAGACCGTCAGGCGCGCTTCTCGGCCTCCTCCGCCGGCCCGCTGGACCAGGCGCAGCAGGAGCGCATCTACCGCGAGCACATCTCTCCCGCGCTGTCCGCGGAGGACTGGGACGGCGCGGTCCGCGGAGCGGTCGAGGGCATCGACGCGGAGCTCGGCGGCACCGGCGGCGGCGAGGAGGGCGCCTCCGGCGGCGGCGGCGGCGGCGCGGGCGCGGGCATCCTGGGCCTCGGCGCCCTGGGCCTGGGCGGGCTGGCCGTCTACGGCATCGCTTCGCGCAACAAGAAGCGCCGACAGCGCGGACAGCAGCACGACGGGCGGCAGCCCGCGCAGGAGCACCCGGCCGGGCCCTACCCGGACGTCCCGGTGCCCGAGCTGCGCAAGCGCGCCGGGACGCTGCTGGTGGCCACCGACAACGCGATCCAGCACTCCGAGCAGGAGCTGGCCTTCGCCCAGCTGCAGTACGGGGACGAGCAGGTGGAGCCGTTCCGCCGGGCCATCCAGGACGCCAAGAAGCACATGCAGGCCTCCTTCGCCCTGCAGCAGCAGCTGGAGGACCACATCCCGGACACCGAGGAGCAGCAGCGGGCCTGGCTCGCCGAGATCATCGCCCGGTCGCAGGACGCCCAGCGCCCCCTCCAGGAGCACCAGGAGGCCTTCAGCTCCTTGCGGCAGCTGGAGACCCGCGCCCCGGACGCGCTCGTGGACGTCCAGCGCGAGGCCGAGGCCGTGCGGCCCCGCTTCGGCACCGCCGACGCCCGGCTGCGGGAGCTCGCCGCCCGCTACAACGACACCGCCCTCGCCCCGGTCCGCGACAACATCGACCAGGCCCGCGACCGCCTCGACTTCGTGGGCGCCGCCGTGGACGAGGCCCGCCAGGAGCTCGCGGCCGGCCGCACGAGCGACGCCGTGGTGGACATCCGCGCGGCCGAGGAGGGCGTGGGCCAGGCCCGGGGCCTGCTCGACGCCGTGGACCACGCCGCCACCGAGCTCGCCGCCGCCGAGGAGTCCCTCCGGGACGCCGTGACGATCGCCCAGCGGGACGTTGCCGAGGCGGACGCCCTCGTCCGGCGCGGGTCCAACCCGGAGCTGGCCGGGGCCGTGGCCGGCGTCGCCGCCGTGCTGGGCACCGTCGAGGAGCAGATGCGCGCCGGGCGCATCGACCCGCTCGGGCTGAGCCGCCGGCTGGCCGTGGCCAAG
Organism: Kocuria sediminis; assembly: GCF_009735315.1. Classification (NCBI taxonomy): domain Bacteria; kingdom Bacillati; phylum Actinomycetota; class Actinomycetes; order Micrococcales; family Micrococcaceae; genus Kocuria; species Kocuria sediminis. The sequence continues at coordinate 144,699 of NZ_WOGU01000001.1, read as the reverse complement.
GACGAGCTCGACAAGGGGCTGGCCTCCGTGCGCTCGCAGAACGACCGCGACCGTTCCGCGCGGGAGACCCTGGCCCACACCCTCGTCTCCGCGCAGGCCCAGGTCAGCTCGGCCAGCGAGTACATCTGGGCCCGCCGCGGCGGCGTGGGCCCGGAGGCCCGCACCCGCCTCGCCGAGGCCGAGCGCCACCTGGAGGCGGCCCAGCAGGCTCGGCAGTCGCAGCCCTCCGAGGCCCTCGGCTACGCCAACCAGGCGATCCGGCTCGCCGGCGAGGCCCAGTACGCCGCCCAGCGGGACGTGGAGTCCTTCTCCTACGGCGGCTTCGGCGGCCCCATGGGCATGGGCGGCTACCGGGGCCGGTCCAACAGCGGGCTCGGCGGCGCGATGCTCGGCGGGATCCTGCTCGGCTCCATCCTCAACGGCGGGGGCGGCTTCAGCGGGGGCGGCTTCGACGGTGGCGGCGGGTTCGGCGGCAGCTTCGGGGGCGGCTTCGGCGGGGGCGGCTTCGGCGGCGACATCGGCGGGGGGTTCTGAGCGCCGCCGCCCCACCGGACCGCGGCCGGCCCGGCCAGGACCTCGACCTCCACCACGACGACCACTCCGACCACGACCCCGACCACGACCGTCCGACGATCCGGGAGACACCTCCCGGAAGCACCAGAGGAGAGAAGGAACCATGATCAAGCAGTCCATCTTCGGCCGCATCGCCCAGCTGGCGAAGGCCAACATCAACGCCATGATCGACGCCGCCGAGGACCCGCAGCTCATGCTGGACCAGATGGTGCGCGACTACACCGAGAACATCCGGGAGGCCGAGGCCGCCGTCGCCCAGACCATCGGCAGCCTCCGCCTGCTCGAGCAGGACCACGCGGAGGACGTCCGCGAGGCCCAGGAGTGGGGCAACAAGGCCCTGGCCGCCTCCAACCGGGCCGAGGAGTTCCGCGCCTCGGGCAGGTCCTCCGAGGCCGACAAGTTCGACAACCTCGCCAAGGTCGCCCTCCAGCGCCAGATCCAGTACGAGACGGAGGCGCGGGGCACCGAGCCGCAGATCCAGTCCCAGACCCAGGTCGTGGAGAAGCTCAAGGACGGGCTCAACAAGATGCGCGGGAAGCTCCAGGAGCTGTCCAACAAGCGCGACGAGCTCAACGCCCGGCAGAAGTCCGTCCAGGCGCAGTCGCAGGTCCAGGACGCCATCAAGGCCTTCGACGTGCTCGATCCGACCAGCGAGGTCTCCCGCTTCGAGGACAAGATCCGCCGCGAGGAGGCCCGCCTGCTCGGCCAGCAGGAGCTCGCCTCCTCCTCCCTCGACGCGCAGTTCGAGTCCCTGGAGGCCCTGGGCCAGCAGAGCGAGATCGAGGCCCGTCTGGCGGCGCTGAAGTCCCGCAACGCCGAGAAGATCGTCTCCTCCGAAGAGGTCTGACAGGCCCGCCCCCGGACACGGCAGAGGCCCCACGGCGCACGGCCGCGGGGCCTCTGCCGTGCCCGGGACCCCGCGCGGTCCCACCGGGTGCCGGGCACCGGGACGACGTCCGCGGCGGGCACGGCGAAGGCCCCCGGACCGTGACGGTCCGGGGGCCTTCCGTGGTTGCGGGGGCAAGATTTGAACTTGCGACCTCTGGGTTATGAGCCCAGCGAGCTACCGAACTGCTCCACCCCGCGGCGACAGGTACGACTATACGTGCCGCGGGGTGGAGCCGCAAACCGGCTGCTCGGCGGGCTACCCGGCCGGCTCCTCGGCGGGCTGCTCGGGGGCCAGCGCGCCCTCGGCCTCCGGGTCGACGACGCCCTCCGCCTCGAGCGCCCGCTCGAGGGCGTCCTGCAGCCGCTGCTGCGCCTCCCCGTAGGCGGTCCAGTCGCCGTCCGCGAGCGCCTGCTCCGACTCCTGGATCGCCCGGTTGGCCTCCCGCAGGGCGTCGTCGAGGCCGCCGCCGGCCGGGGCCTCGCCGTCCGCCGGGGCCTCCCCGTCCGGGGACTGCGCCTCGGCGTCGTTCACGCCGGCGCCGGCGGAGGTCTGGGCGCCGGAGTCGCCCCCAAAGACCTCGTCGAGCGCCTCCTCCAGGGTGGGCGCGAAGCCGACCTCCTCGCCGAAGCCGACGAGCACGCGCCGCAGCGTCGGGTACGCGGCGTCGCCCGAGGACTGCACGTAGACCGGCTGCACGTAGAGCATGCCGCCGCCGGCGGGCAGGGTGAGCAGGTTGCCGTTGATCACCTCGGACGCGCCCTGGCGGAGCAGGTTGAGCTCCGTCGAGACGTCGGTGTCCGAGTTGAAGAGGTTCTGCGCCTGGCCGGGCCCGGGCACCACCGAGGAGCGCGGGAGCTCGAGCAGGCGCAGCGTGCCGTACTCCTCGCTCTTCACGCCGTCCTCGCCGGTGCCGGCGTCGGAGTTGGCCGAGAGGTACCCGTACATCACGTTGCGGGTGTTGCCCGTCTCGGACTGCTGCGGGATGAAGGACGTGGTGAGGGAGAAGTTGGCCTCCTCCTCACCGGGCATCCGCATCGACAGGTAGTACGGGGGCAGCGCGACCTCGGAGTCCTGCGTCGGGTCGTTGGGCACGGACCAGACGTCGTCGTTCTGGTAGAAGCTGTTCGGATCCGTCACGTGGTAGCGGTTGAGCAGCTCGCGCTGGACCTTGAACATGTCCTGCGGATAGCGCACGTGGGCCATCAGCTCCGCCGACATCTCGGAGTAGGGCTTGAGCGTGTCCGGGAAGACGTTCTGCCACGCCTTCAGCACCGGGTCCTGGTCGTCCCAGGCGTACAGGGACACCGAGCCGTCGTAGGCGTTGACCGTGGCCTTGACCGAGTTGCGGATGTAGTTCACCCGCTCCGGCGGCAGGGTCGCGGCGGCCCCCTGGGCCGTCTGGGTGTCCTGCGTGGCCTCCTCCAGCACCGACGGCGTCGAGTACGGGTAGGCGTCGGAGGTGGTGTAGGCGTCGACGATCCACTGCACCTGGCCGTCGATGATCGCCGGGTACGGGGCGCCGTCGACCGTCAGGTAGGGGGCGACCTTCTCGATCCGCTCGCGCGGGTCCCGGTCGTAGAGGATCTGGGACTCCGGGCGCACGGCGTCCGACAGGAGCAGGTCCGAGGACTGGAACTTGATGCCGTAGGCCAGGCGGTTGAAGAAGTTGCCGATGCTGGGCCCGCCGTTGCCGGCGAACGTGGTCTTGGCGTCGCCGGCCTCGTCCCCGGCCGTCTGCGGGCGGTCGAGCTCGAGCGGCTCGTCGCCCTCCCCGCCGCCGACGATCGAGTACATCGGGGAGTTCTCGCCGAAGTAGATGCGCGGCTCGTAGTCGTCGGAGATGACGCCCCGGGAGGGGATGCCGGACTGCATGAACTGCGGCTTGCCGTCCGCCTCGACCCGGCTGCCGTAGGCCGCGACCACGCCGTAGCCGTGGGTGTAGACCACGTGCTGGTTGTACCAGCCCTGGTTCTGGTCCGGGTTCAGCTCGCGCGTGGCGATGACCGTGTCCTGGACCTCGCCGTCGATCTCGTAGCGGTCCACGTTGAGGGTGTCGGGGAACTGGTAGTACGGGCGGAACTGCTGCAGCTGGGAGAACGCGGAGGAGACCACGTTGGGGTCCAGCAGGCGGATGTTCGACGTCGTCTCGGTGTCCTGGCGCAGCGCGCCCTGCTCGGTCTGGGTGGTGGCGTCGTAGGGCATCACCTCGGCCGCGTCGAGCCCGTACGCCGAGCGGGTGAGCTGGATGTTGCGCTCGATGTACTGGCTCTCCAGGGCCTGCTCGGTCGGGAGGACCTGGAAGCGCTGGACGATCCACGGGTAGATCCCGCCGGCCACGACCGCGACCACCAGCAGCATGGCCGTGCCGATCACCGGCAGCCGCCAGCGGCCGACGAAGGACGCCACGACGAACAGGACCGCGACGATCAGCGCCGCGGCGGCGAGGATCGCCTTGGTGGGGATCACCGCGTTGACGTCGGTGTACAGCGCGCCCGTCCACTCCCCGGAGGTCGACTGCAGGGTGGAGTACCGGTCCAGCCAGAAGTTCGCCGCCTGCAGCAGCAGGAACAGCGCGGCCAGCACGCCCAGGTGCACCCGGGAGGCCCGGGTGGTGGACAGCCCGCGCTCGGTGATCCGGATCCCGCCGTAGACGTAGTGCATCAGGATCCCGGCGACGCCGGCCAGCAGGATCGCCGAAACCAGGAAGCCGATGAGGAAGCGCAGGAACGGGAGGGTGAAGACGTAGAAGCCCAGGTCCAGGCCGAACTGCGGGTCCTCCTGGCCGAACGGCTCCTGGTTGAGGAACAGCAGGACCGTGTCCCACTGGGTCATCGCCGTGCTCGCCGCGAAGAGCCCGAACAGCACCGGCACGACGATCATGACGATCTTGCGGACCGGCTCGAGGGCCTCCTGGTAGCGGCGCAGGTTGTCGTCGACGATCGACTCGGCCGTGATGGGCCGGCTGCGGTAGGCGAGGAACAGGCTCCCGAACATCAGCGCGGCCACGAGCACGGCGGAGACCACGAAGATCGCGATCTTCGTGGCGTTCTCGGTGAAGAACACGCTCAGGTAGCCCAGCTGGTCGTACCACAGGACGTCCGTGTAGAGCTGGGTCAGCCCCACGAAGGCGGCCACGAGGACGAGCACGATGACGACGGTCGGCCAGAGCGCACCCCGCTTCCGCCGCTGTCCTGCTGGCTGCTGCCTCGGTGGTCGGGGGGCTGTGGGTCCGGCGGTCACTGGTTACCTCTGCATTCCGCGTCGATCGTCAGATGTGGTGCGTGGAGTCGTGGGTGCTGCGCTGCCCCGGGCGGGATCAGGTCCGCCGACGGATCGACGGGGGGCCCCGACCATTCTGCCCGGGCCGTTCTCGGGGGTGCAATCGTGCACGCGGGGGTGCTCATGTGGCGGTGCACCCGGGCAGCGCCGAGAGGTCCCGGCCCTCGGCGACGGCCTCCGCGGCGGCCACGGCGTCGTCGAGGGTGCGCACGGACACCGCCGTCAGGCCCTCGGGCACGTGGCCCCGCGCCTCGGCGCAGTTGCCCTCGGGGACCAGGAACACCTCGGCCCCCGCCTGCCGCGCCCCCTCGAGCTTCTGCCGGATCCCGCCGATGGGCCCGACGTCCCCCTCCGGGGTGATGGTGCCCGTGCCCGCCAGGTGGCGCTCGCCGGCGATCGAGCCCGGGGTCATCTCGTCCACGATCCCGAGGGCGAACATCATGCCCGCGCTGGGGCCACCGACCTCGTCGAGGTCGAAGTCCACGTCCACGGGGAAGCCGAAGTCGGGCACGAGGAAGACGCCGAGCTGCCAGGCGCCGGTCGCCTCGTCCCGCACGGTGTCCACCGCGACCTCGCGCGGCTCGCCGGAGCGCTCGACCTCCAGGCGCACGCCCCGCTCCCCCGCCGCGTCGAGCGCGTCCTTGAGACCGGACAGGGACGAGACGGGCGCGCCGTCGACGCGGCGCAGCACGTCGCCGCTCTCCAGGACCCCGTCGGCCGGACCGCCGGGCACGGTGCCGTGCACCGACAGCTCCGTGTCGAAGTCGATGCCCAGGTGGTCCAGGGCCGCCGCGACGGCGTGCTCCTGCGAGGACGTCATCGCCAGCATCCCGGCGTCGTCCACCTGCTGCCCGGAGACCTCCCGCGGGTAGAGGCTGTCGGCCGGCACCACGGAGGCGGAGGGGTCCAGCCAGGAGCCCAGCACCGTGAGGACGTTGACGTTCCTGGTGGGGCCCCCGGTGACGTAGACCGTGGTGAGGTCCAGGACGGAGTCGCTCGGATAGGTCGGCGCGCCGCTCACGCCCAGCAGCTGCCGCCCGTCGTGCTCCCCCACCGTATTGAACGTGGGCCCCGGCGACTCGATCACGAACGGCGCGGGCAGCACCGTCCCCGCGAGCAGCAGCCCGGCGGACCCCAGCAGCGCCCACGACTCGAGGCTCCGGCGGCGCAGGCCGCGGCGCGGGCGGGGGGAAACGGTCACGGGCAGTCCTCGGGGGTCGTCGGTGCGGCCGGGAGCCTCCCGGTCCGGACGGTCCAGTTTATCGCGCCGGAGCCCCCGTGAGCTTCCAGCGAACTGGGAGTTGGCCCATGGTCGGCCCCGACCGGGGATCGCTAGGCTGGACGCAGAGACGTCGGGAGCGCCCGCGCGCCCCGATCCCGTGACCGATCCGACGAAACGGTGGACCCATGACTCCGCAGCCCCCCAACGACCGCTCCGGGGACACCCCCGGCGACACCCCCGGGGACGACTCCGGCGACCACCGCAAGGACCCCTTCCAGGAGATGCTCGAGCGCCTCATGGGCCAGGGCGGGATGAGCCCCGAGGACCTGGGCCGCGCCGGGATCCCGATGGACCCGCAGGCGATGTCCATGATGTTCCAGCAGATCCAGTCCATGATGGGCGCCGGCGCCGGCGAGGGGCCCGTGAACTGGAAGCTCGCCCACGACCAGGCCCGCCGGATCGCCGCGGCGGACGGCGACCCCTCCGTCACGCCCGCCCAGCGGGGGGCGGTGGAGGACGCGATGCGGCTCGCCGAGCTGTGGCTGGTGGACCACACCGAGTTCGGGCAGACCTCGATCCGCCCGCAGGCGTGGTCGCGCGCGGAGTGGATCGAGGCCACGCAGGAGACGTGGAAGGACATGACCGGTCCCGTCGCGGAGTCGGTGACCCAGGCCCTCACCGACGCCCTCACCCAGCAGCTGCCGGCCGAGCTGTCGAGCATGATGGGCGGGGCCTCCGGGATGCTGGCCGGCGCCGGCGGGATGCTGTTCGGCATGCAGCTGGGGCAGGCCATCGGCGGGCTCTCCCGCGAGGTGCTGTGCTCCACCGACATCGGGCTGCCGCTGGCGGAGGGCCGGTCCGGGCTGCTGCCCGCCAGCATCAGGCAGTTCGGCGAGGGCCTGGACATCCCGGCGCAGGAGATCATGCTCTACATCGCCGTGCGCGAGGCCGCCCACGTCCGGCTGTTCGCCGCGAACCCCTGGCTGCGGGAGCACATCCTGGAGCTCATCAAGCGCTTCTCCGCGGGCATCCACATCGACATGTCCCGGATCGAGGAGGCGGCGCGGGACATCGACCCCATGGACCCCTCCAGCATGCAGGACGCCCTCTCCTCGGGGATCTTCGCCCCGCAGCAGACCCCGGACCAGGAGGCCACGCTCAAGCGGCTCGAGACGGTGCTGGCGCTCGTGGAGGGCTGGGTGCACGTGGTCACGGTCGACTCGACGGCCAACCTGCCCTCCGCGGGGGCGCTCTCGGAGACCGTGCGGCGCCGCCGTGCCTCCGGGGGCCCGGCCGAGCACGCCTTCGGGGCCCTGGTGGGCCTCGAGCTGCGCCCGCGCCGGCTGCGCGAGGCGGCGGAGTTCTGGCAGTACGTCGGCGAGCGCCGCGGGATCCAGGACCGCGACGGGCTGTGGGAGGCCGCGGAGCTGCTGCCCACCGACCAGGACCTGGACGACCCCGCGGGCTTCTCCGAGCGCCGGGGTCTGCTCACCGCCTCCGAGGACGAGGTCGACGCCGCGCTCCAGCGGCTGCTCTCGGGCGGCTACGAGGGCCCCGGCGGGGACGGCGGCACCGGCCCGCAGCGGCCGGAGGGCGAGGGCCCTCAGGGCGGGGACGCGCCCCGCTGATCCTCCGCGGCCCCTCCCGACCGGTGGACCCAGGCGGCGCCGTCGAGGAACGCCTGGGCCTTCCCGGCCAGGGGGTACCGGGCCTCCAGCTCCCGGAAGCGGGGGCTGTGGTCGGCCTCGAGCAGGTGCGCCAGCTCGTGCACCAGCACGAAGTCGAGGACCCACTCCGGGGCCTCCTGGAGCTGCGCCGAGATCCGGATCACGCCGGTGGCCGGCGTCGCCGAGCCCCACCGCGTGTTCTGCCGCGTCGACCAGCGCACGTCGGAGGGCCGGGCCCGGCCCTCGAGGTGGCGCCGGGACAGCTCCCGGGCCCGTTCCAGGAGCCGGTCGTCGGACCGGCGGTCGGCGCCCCGGGCCGCCTCCCGGCGGCGGCGCTCCACGACCCGGGGGACGAGCTCACGGGTCCAGTGCTCGATCTCCCGCCGGGTCGCGGACTGCGGGACGGAGAGCACCACCGTGTCCTCGCTCCAGTGCGCGGACACGGTCTTGCGCCGGCGTGCGGAGCGGCGCACGACGACCTCGGGCTGCGACGGTACGGGCATGGGGTCATTGAACACGCCCGCGCCGCCGGCCGCGAACCGGCGGCCCGGGCGTGTGGACGGCCCCCGACGTGGACAGTGGACGGGCCGCGCCCGAGCGCGCGGCGGGTCCGGCCCGGGCGACGATGGCGGCAACCCGCCCGCCCGTCCGGAAGGTACGCCGTGCCGTTGCCCGCCGTCCCCGGTCCCCGCCCCGCGCCGCAGCCGGGCCCGCCCCGGCTCGAGCCGCCGCGCCCGGAGGAGGTGCACGTCCTGCTGCTGGGCCTCGACGGCCTCGCGGCCGCACTGGCCGTGCTCCTGCTGCGCTGCGGGGTGCTCGGCCTCAATGTCAACGACGGCTCGCCCGTGACCGCCGCCGACCTGGACGGCGGCGTATACCGTCCGGCCGATCTCGGCCGCCCGCGGGACGAGGCCCTGCGCCGGCGGTTGCGCGCGCTGGATCCCCGGTGCGTCCCGGTCAGCGGGCCGGAGCTGTTCCCCGGGGCGCTGCTGCCGGGCACGGTGGTGGTGCGCAGCACCCGGCACCCGCCGGCGGGCGGGGGCGCGGTGTGGACGGAGCCGGCCCTCGACCCGCACCACCCCCTGGTGTCGCTGCACCACGCCGACGGCGCGCTGCTGCGCTGGCCCACGGTGCCCTGGGCGCAGCGGCCGTGCCCGGACTGCCTGCGGGCCACCGTCCGCGCCCGGGAGCCCGGTCCGGTGCCCGGGGGCCTCGGTGCCGTCCTCACCGCCTGGGCGCGGCCCGCCCACGCGGAGGCCCTGGCCGGCGGCCTGGCGGTCGAGGTGCTCGCCGTGGCCCTGGACGGGCTGTGGGGCGACGCGCCGCCGGGCGCGGGAGTCCCCGCGGAGCCGTGGCGCACCCCGGAGGGGACGAGCGGCGGCCGGCCGCTCGCCCGGCTGCTCGCCCCGCCGTGGCCCGGCGAGGAGGCGCTGCTGGAGCTCGACCGCAGCCTCTGCCTGTGCGGACTCTGTCAGGCGTGAGCCCGCACGCCCCGGCCGCGCGGGCCGCGTGCCCGGGGCGGCTGGGTCTCGCGCAGCCCGTCCAGGAACCGTGAGGGCTTGCGGGTGGGCCGCCCGCCCGGGGTGCGGGACAGCGTCCAGGACAGCACCAGGTGCTCGCGGGCCCGGGTGATCCCCACGTAGAGCAGGCGGCGCTCCTCGTCGATCTCGTCCGCGGTCTCGGCGAAGCCGATGGGCACGAGCCCCTCGCTGAGCCCGGCCAGGAACACAGCGTCCCACTCCAGGCCCTTGGCGGAGTGCAGGGACGCCAGGGTCACCCCGTTCATCACGGGGGCGTCCTGCTGGGCCGTGCGGCGCTCCAGCTCGGCCGCGAGGTCCGGCAGCAGGAACTGCTCCCCGCGGGCCGCGGCGTCCTCGGCCATCCGGTCCGCGAGGGAGACGAGGGCGGCCAGGGACTCCCACCGCTCCCGCACCGCCCCGGTGGAGCGCGGCGCCCGGTCGGAGTAGCCCAGCGAGGAGAGGATGTCCCGCACCAGCCGGGTGGGCTCGTCCGAGGCCTCGGCGGCCCGCGCGGCGGTGCGCAACTGCACCACGGCCTGCTTGACCTCCGGGCGGTTGAAGAAGCGCTCCGTGCCGCGCAGCTGGAACCCGATGCCGGCCTCGGCCAGGGCCGTCTCGAAGGCCTGGGACTGCCCGTTCGTGCGGAACAGCACGGCGATCTCGGAGGCGGGCACGCCGTCGTCGATCAGGTCCTGGATGCGCGCGGCCGTCCCGGCGGCCTCGGCCTCGTCGTCCGGGTACTCGTTCCAGGACGGGCGGGGGCCGTCCGGGCGCTGGGCCACGAGGTGCAGCGGGGTCGCCCAGGAGCCGGGGGTCGAGCCCGGGCCCGGCCGGCGGGCGGCGAGCAGGCGGTTGGCGGTCTCCACGACCTGGGGGGTGGAGCGGTAGTCCCGCACGAGTCTGACCACCCGGGCCTCCGGATGCCGGTGCGGGAACTCCAGCAGGTGCCGGGAGCTCGCGCCGGTGAAGGAGTAGATCGTCTGGGAGGCGTCGCCCACCACGCAGACGTCGTCCCGCCCGCCGAGCCAGGCGTCGAGCAGGCGCTGCTGCAGCGGGGAGACGTCCTGGTACTCGTCGACCACGAAGTGCCGGTACTGCTCGCGGACGGTCGCCGCCACGCGCTCGTCCTCCTCGAGCACGGCCACGGTCAGCAGCAGGACGTCCTCGAAGTCGATGAGGTGCCGGTCGGTCTTGAGCTCCTCGTAGGACTGGTAGAGCCGCTGCACGGTGCGCACCTCGTAGCCCAGCGGCATGTCCCGCCGGGCCGCCCGGACCGGGTAGGTGTCGGGCGTGAGCATCGAGACCTTGGCCCACTCGATCTCTGCGGCGAGGTCCCGCACGGCCGCGCGGTCCGTGGACAGACGCATGTTCTGCGCGGCCTCCGTGATCAGCCGGGCCTTGTGCTCCACGAGCCCGGGCAGGGGCCCGCCCACCGCCTGCGGCCAGAAGTACTGGAGCTGGCGCAGCGCGGCGGCGTGGAAGGTGCGCGTCTGCACCCCGCCGGCGCCCAGGCCGCGCAGACGATTGCGCATCTCGTTGGCGGCGCGCGCCGTGAACGTCAGGGCCAGGACCTTCTGCGGGGTGTACACGCCCGTGGCGATGCCGTACGCGATGCGGTGGGTGATCGCCCGGGTCTTGCCCGTCCCGGCCCCCGCCAGCACGCACACGGGGCCGCGCAGCGTCGTCGCCACCTCCCGCTGCTCCGGGTCCAGCCCGGCGAGGATCCGCTCCTCGGGGCCGGCCTCCGCGAGCTGTCCGGCGTCCTCCCCGCTCACCACGCGGTCTCCGGCAGGTCCTCGCCGAGCCAGTGCTCGATGAGGGCGTGGGCGATCGAGACCCGCCCGGGCAGCGTCACGGCCCCGGTGCGCGCGGCCTCCCGCAGCTCCGCCCGGGTGAACCAGCGCAGCTCCAGGATCTCCTGGCCGTCCGGCACGGCCGCGCCGGAGCGCGCCACGGCCCGGCAGCCGAGCATCAGGGACCGCGGGAACGGCCAGGGCTGGGAGCCGAGGTAGTGGACGTCCCCCACGACCAGCCCCGCCTCCTCGGCCACCTCCCGGACCACGGCCTGCTCGAGGGACTCCCCCGGCTCCACGAACCCGGCCAGCGTCGAGAACCGGTTGCCCTTCCACAGCGCCGAGCGGCCCAGCAGCAGCCGCTCCCGGGCGGGGTCGGGGTGGCCGTCGCTGACGGCCACGATGATCGCGGGGTCGGTGCGCGGGAAGTGCAGGGACCGGTCGTTGGGGCACTGCCGCGCCCAGCCGGAGCGGATCACCTCGGTGGGCTCCCCGCACTGCGGGCACCGGGGGTGGTCCCGGTGCCACAGCCCCACGGACTGCGCGGTGACCAGCAGCGCGGTGTCCGCGGCGGGGAGCACCGGGCCCAGCTCCCGCAGTCCGGCCCAGCGCATCCCCTCCACGCCGCGCGCCGCGGCCGAGGCCGTCACCGCCACCACGACGGGCTCGGGCACCGCGAACGGCTCGGCCGCCGCGTCCGCGTCCGCGGGCTCCGGCGCCGGGACGGCCCGCAGCAGCACGCGCGGGCCCCGCTCGCCCTCGGCGCCGGGCAGCCGGCCCAGGTAGACCTCCGGCCGGCGCGGGTCGTGGTCGACGCGCGGCACGTCGCCGACCGGCACGAGGACCAGGGCGTCGCCGGCCACGGGGGCGAGGCCGCCCGCGAGCACGAGCACGAGCGAGGAGGGGTCCTGGGCGGCGAGCACGCGGACGTCCTCGAGCTCGCGGTCGACGGCGTCGCGGTCGAAGGCGGTCGCGGCGAACGGCAGCCGGGCCGCGCTGAGGCGCCCGGGGGCCGGCGCGGAGGACGCGCCGGGGCCGGGCTCGGGCAGGGGAACGGTGGAGGCGGACACGCTCCCCACTGTAGCGATCCCGGCGGACCCCGGAGTGGGCCGGACGGTGACCGGGGACGACGGTGGTCGCCCCCGACCGGGCCTCTTGTAGGGTGAACGCCGTGAGCACCTCCCTCGAGCACCTGGCCGCCGTCGCCGCCGCAGGCGTCCCCGGACTCGCGCCCGTGGCCGTGGGCCCCTCCCCGGACGACGACGCCGACTTCCGTTCCGCCGTGGTCCTCGACGCCGCGGGCCGCCGGTGGCGGGTGCGCTCGCCGTTGAGCCCCGAGGCGAGCGTGCGCCTGGAGACGGAGCACCTCGTGCTGCGCTGCTTCACCCCCGCCATCCGCTCCCGGCTACCCTTCCTCGTGCCCACCGCGGCGGGCTCGGTCGAGGACGGGCACCTGCACGCCTTCGTGCACTCGCACATCGAGGGGGCGCCGCTGGACATCGACGAGCTCGCCCGCATGGCCGCCGCCCCGGACCCGGAGCACCACCGGCACGTCCCGAGCGCCGAGCCGCCCCCCACCCTGAGCGTGCAGCTCGGGCGCCTGCTGGCCGCGATCCACGCACTGCCGCAAGCGCTGGTGCTCGACGCGGACCTGCCGAGTTACACCGCCGAGCAGTGCCGGCAGCGGCGCCTGGTGGAGCTGGGCCGGGCCGCCGCCACGGGCCGGGTGCCCGCCGCGCTGCTGCACCGGTGGGAGCAGGTCCTCGAGGACCGGGCCGTGTGGCAGTTCCCGCCCCGGGTCGTGCACGGCGACCTGCAGGAGGACGACCTGCTGATCTCCCGCGGGCGGGTGCGCGGGGTCACCGGCTGGACGGACCTGCACGTGGGCGACCCCGCGGGAGACTTCGCGTGGCTGCTCGCGGCGCGGGACGCCCGCCTCGCCGAGAGCGTGCTGGAGGCCTACGCCGCGGCCTGCCGCCGCACCTCCTTCCAGGCCCCGGACCGGGAGCCGGACCCGCACCTGCTGGACCGCGCCCGGCTGGACGCGGAGCTCGCCCTCGCGCAGTGGCTGGTGCGCGCGGTGGACCGCGGGATGGACGGCCTCGTGGCGGACGCGGAGCAGATGCTCGACACGCTCGCCCAGGACGTCGCCCGGCGCTCCGCCGCGGAGGCGCGGGCCACCGCGCAGGCCGCCGCACCGGCGCCGCCGCAGGGCACCGCACCGGGCCCGGCGCCGGGCACCGGGGCCCGGACCGCCGGGGAACCGGTGGTCTCCGACGGGCAGTCCGGGGACCGGGGCCCCGGGCACAGCACCGGGGACGGCCCCGGGGACAGCATCGGGGACGGGACCGCCGGCGGCGTCCCGCGCCCGGCCGCGGGGCCCGGGCGGGCCGCGGGTGAGCCGCCAGCGACCGGATCCGGTCAGGACCGCAGCACCACGTCGTAGGCCTCGCGGATCACCGCCTCGAGCTCCTCGGCCCCGGAGAGGTCGTGCGGGCGGACCACCCGGTCCTCGGCCACGTAGTAGAACGCCGCGGTGACCGCCTCGAGCGGGACCCCCCGCAGGCGGGACCACGCGAGGCGGTAGACGGCCAGCTGCGCCGAGCGCTCCCGCAGCTCCTGTCCGGCCGGTGCCCGCCCGGTCTTCCAGTCGACGAGCTCCCACGTGCCGTCGCCGTTGCGGAACACCGCGTCCACGCGCCCGCGCACCGTGATGCCGGCGATCGGGGTCTCGAGCGGGAACTCCACGGCGTGCGGCTGCCGGTCCGCCCAGGGGCTCGACCGGAACGTCGCCGCGAGCTCCGGGAGGTCGTAGGCCTCGTCGACGTACTCGTCGGCAGTGCCGGGCAGCTCGCCGACGTCGAAGATCGCGGAGCTGCCGTAGTACTGCTCGATCCACGCGTGGAAGGTGGTGCCGCGCCGGGCGGCGGTGCCGGGCCGCCGGGGCATGGGTCGTCGCAGCCCCGAGACGACCTCGAGCGGGTCGCGGGACAGCGCCACGAGCGTCGAGGCGGAGACGTGGGACGGCATCGGCACGGACCGCTCGGCCCGTGCGTCCTCGTGCCGGGCCAGCAGGATCCGGGCCTCCTCGGACCAGCGCCGCGGGTCCGGGGACCGCCCGTCACGCTCCCCGGCGCCGAGCAGGTCCTCCACGTCCAGGTCCGCGGTGTCCTCGAAGCCGCGCTCCCGGACCGCCCGGGCGGCCCGCTCCAGGCGGGACCGGCGCCCGAGGTGGGCCGGCGGGCTCACCCGCACGGTGTCCGTGCCGTCCTCCCCCGTGACCGTCTCGGTGATCTCCGGGCCCTCCAGCGGGTCGTAGGGCCACGGCGCGCTCAGCACGGTCGCGGCGGCCGGATTGCGCGTCCCCTCGGGCACCTCGGCCCACGGCCCGAGCCGGACGGGCGGCGCCGCCCCCTCGGTCAGCGGCGCCAGCTCGGCCACGAACGTGGAGGGCTCCTGGCCCTTGGCGGCCGTGCCGCGGAAGACGGTGCTGGAGAGCTCCAGCACCGTCCGGGCACGGGTCACCGCCACGTACGCCAGGCGCCGCTCCTCGTCCTCGGCGTGCTGCGCGGCGAGCTCGAGGAACTCCGTGTGGGACTCCTCGAGGGCCTTGAGGTCGGTGGTGTCCACGGACCACTGCGGCAGGAACCGGGCGTCCCCGCGCAGCGGCCACGCGAGGGCACCGGTGTCGAGGGTCCAGCGCGCGGGGTTGTCGGTCGGGAAGTTCCGGGCGTTGAGGCCGGGCACGTAGACGTGGTCCCACTCGAGGCCCTTGGACGAGTGCACGGTGACGAGCTGCACGGCGTCGTGCCGGGCGCGGTCGGGGCCCGGCTCGAGCCCGTTCTCCTCCGCCAGCGTGACGTCGAGCCAGGCGAGGAACGCCGAGACGTCGCCGGTCGCGGAGGAGGCGGTGAAGGACTGCGCCGCCTCCTGGAAGGCGTCCAGGTTGCGCCGCGCCTGGTGGGAGGAGCGGTGCGGGTGCGCGGCGACCTCGATGTCGAGGCCGAGGACCGTCTCGATCTCGTGCAGCAGGCTGGGCAGGTCGTCCGAGAGGTAGGAGCGCAGGTGCGCCAGCTCGGCCCGCAGCGTGGCGAGCCGCTGCCGGGCGGCCTCGGACAGGGACCGCCCGTGCGTGGAGGTCCAGCCCGGGCGCGGGAGGGTCTCGAGCGCCTCGACCAGCGAGGCGTGGTCGGAGAGGTCCGGCTCGACCAGGGCCTCCTCCTCGGCCTCCGCCGCGGTCACGGGGCTCTCGAGGTCCTCCGGTCGCCCGGCCTGCGCGGCCTCGGTCCGGCGCCGCTCCAGGTGCGACGCCCAGTCGGACAGCGCCATGAGGTCCCGGGCCCCGATCCGCCACCGGGCCCCCGCGAGCAGGCGCACCAGCGCGTCCGAGCGGCCGGGGTCGTCCAGCACCCGCAGCGTCGCGACGACGTCGGAGACCTCCGGGGTGCTGAGCAGCCCGCCGAGGCCCACGACCTCGTAGGGGATCCCGCGGGCGGCGAGCTCCCGGCGCACGGGCTCGATCTGGGCCCGCTTGCGGCACAGCACCGCCATGGTGGGCATCTCATCCTCCGGGTCCCCGCGGTGCTCCTCGCGGCGGGCGCGGACCTGCTCGGCGAGGGCGGCTGCCTCCTCGACGTCCGTCGCGTACCGGCTGAGCCGCACGTGCCCGGGGCCGGCGCCCGGCCGGGGCGTGAGCTCGGGGACCGTCAGGGAGGACGTCCCCCGCGCCCACGCCGGCAGGCTCCGCAGGGGGGCGGCGAGAGTGTTGGCGACGTCGAGGATGCTCGCGTCGTTGCGCCACGCCGTCGTCAGGAAGCTGGGGTCCCCGTCCTGGCCCGGGGCGACCGGGAAGGAGTCGTAGAAGCCGAACAGCTGGCCGGCCGAGGCCCCGCGGAAGCCGTAGATCGACTGCTGGGGATCGCCCACGGCCATCACGGAGTGGCCCTGCCCGAACAGGGCCGCGAAGAGCCGCAGCTGGGCGTGCGAGGTGTCCTGGAACTCGTCGAGGAGCACCACGCGGTGCTGCTCCCGCTCGGTCCGGCGGGCGGCCGGGTCCTGCTCGGCCAGCCGGGCCGCCGCGGAGAGCAGATCCCCGAAGTCCATGGCCTGGGCCTCCTGCTTGCGCCGGGCGAAGTCGGCCACGAGCTCGGCGAGCACCCACGCGGTGCGCTGGTTCTCCTCGACCTTCTTCAGCGACGCGCCGAGGGTCTTCTTCCGCCGGCCCGGCGGGGTGGTGGCCAGCTCGCCCAGCAGCCGGGCCGCGAAGCGCTCCACGGCCGCCGGTTCCACGAGGTGCTCCGCGCACGCCGAGGCGAGGTCGAGGACGGCGCGGACCATGGTGGACTTCGCGGGCATGGCCTCGAGCAGCTCCCCGGTCCACGCCTCCACGGTCTGCGCGGCGATCTGCCACGTCCGGGCCTGACCCAGCAGCGTGGTGTCCGGCTCGATGCCGATCCGCAGCCCGTAGTTGCGCACGAGCGTGTTGGCGTAGGAGTGGTAGGTGCTGACGATCGGGTCCTGGGGCGCGGCCGGGACGTCGTCGTCCTCGGCGCCGACGGGCGCGACGAGCCCCTCGGCGCGCAGGCGGGCGAGCCGGGTGCGCATCCGCTCCCCCAGCTCCCCGGCGGCCTTGCGGGTGAAGGTCACGCCGAGGACCTGGTCGGGGGCCACGATGCCGTTGGCCACGAGCCACACGACCCGGTCGACCATGGTGGCGGTCTTGCCCGAGCCCGCGCCGGCGACCACGAGCCGGGGCGAGAGCGGGGCGGAGATCACGGCGGACTGCTGCTGGGTGGGGCGGTTGCCGCCGAGCAGCTCCGCGAGCTCCTCCGGGCTGTACCGGGGGTCGACACCGCCGTAGGGGTGGTCCGGGTCGTGCCCGGCCCGCGCCGTGGGGGTGGTGGGGGCCTCGGTCATGGGGGCTGGATCCTCCTGTGCTCGGGGGACAGTGGTGCCGGGGCGCCCGGCACGGGGTCCGGCGGACCCGGGGACGGCCCTCACGGCTCGCTCACCTGCCGGCCCTCGGCGCAGAGGGGGCAGATCTGCGGCAGCCGGCACCCGTGCCCGCCGAAGGCGCCCTCCGCCTGGTCGTGGCGGGAGACGAAGTGGTCCCCGGCCACCAGCTCCGCGGCGCGGGTGATCAGGTCCCGCGCCCAGGTGTCCGCCGGGTCCAGGGGGTCCTGCTGCTGCACGGAGGGGGACTTCGCCCGGGTGCCGAGCTGGACGAGGAGGGCACCGCCGGAGAGCTCCGTGACCGTGCCGCCGGGCAGCTCCAGGACGGCATCGTCCTCGCCCGCGACCATGGCCGTCCCCGCGCCCGCGGACAGCGCCACCTGGTAGGCCGCCAGCTGGGGGTGCTCGGCGATCTTCGCCCCGGCCGGCTGGTTCCGGCCGGTCTTGAGGTCGACGACGACGTAGCGCCCCTGCTCGTCCAGCTCCAGCCGGTCCACGCGTCCGCGCAGGAGGGCGTCCCGGGCCCTGCCCTGGACGAGCACGCTGAAGGAGCCCTCCACCGAGGCCAGCCGCCGGCCGTGCCGGCTGCGGGCGTCCACCACGTACTGGGCGAACTTGCGCAGCATCTGCCGGGCACGCTCCAGCTGGACCTCGGACTCCCACGTCTCCGGGAGCCCCAGCGTGGGCCAGCGGCGGTCGAGCTCGGCCACGAGCTCGGACCCGGAGGCCTCCGGCAGCTCCTCGGCGATGGCGTGCACGAGCGAGCCGAGGCTGCGGCTGAGGTCGGTGGCGGCCTCGGCGCGGGCGGCCGCGACGAACCAGTCGAGGGGGGACCGGTGGATGGTCTCGATCCGGGACGGCGAGACGGGCACCGGGACCCCGTCGTCGAAGACCGGGGCCGTGCTGGTGAGCTCGGCCGCGCCCCACCAGGTGTCGGGGTGGGCCCCGGGCACCGGCCGCGGGGACGAGGCGATGCGGTGCAGCAGGCGTGCGGCGGCCTCGGCGCGCACGGGGTCCTCGTCGTGCAGCTGCACCCACTGCCGCAGCTCCGCCACCAGGGCGCGCAGGGTCATGGGCCGGGGGGCGTCCACGACCGCCCGGACGCCGTCCCCGGGACCCGTGCCCGGCGGGTCGACGAGGTCCAGGAACTCGGAGGGCTGCTGGTCCTCGTCGGAGGCCGCCGTCACCACGAGCGTGCCCCGGCTGCGGGAGACCGCGGCGGAGAAGGAGCGCAGCTCGTCGTGGCGGACCTCCCGCATCCGGGTGACCGGGGTGACCCGTGAGGCCTGCTCGACGCCGAGGTCGAGGGCGTCCGTGAGCAGGTCCGCGGCGAGCAGCTGCCCGCGCAGGCGGGTGTTCGGCCACACGCCCTCCTGGACCCCGGCGACGAAGACGACCGGCCACTGCCGGCCGGCCGAGGTGGCCGGGGTCATGATCTCGACGGTCTCGTCGGTCGGGGCGCGGGCGGCCAGGGTGTCCATGGGCAGCTCCTGGCTGTCGATGTAGTCCAGGAACTGCGCGGGGCTCGCCCCGGGCAGGTGGTCGACGTAGCGCTCGGCCGCCTCGAACAGGCCGACGACGGCGTCGAGGTCGCGGTCGGCCCGCTCGCCCGCGGGGCCGCCCTCCAGGGCGCGGCGGCGCCAGGACTCGGCGACCCCGGCGGCCTCCCACAGCGCCCACAGGACCGTCTCCGCGGTGGCGCCCTCCTCGCGCAGGGCGCGGCGGCCGGCGGTGAGCATCCGGGCGATCCTGCGGGCCGGCACGGAGCGCACTCCGGCCGCGTCCAGCGCGCCGGGGGCCACGAGGGCCTCGACGAGCAGGTCGTCGCTGGTCCGGCCGCCGCCGGCGGCGAGCTCCTCCGCCCGGAGCCGCTGGCGCAGCCGCCGGACGTCCATCGGGGAGGCGTTGCCGATCCGGGAGGACAGCAGCTCCACGGCCGCCTGCACCGTGAGGGCGGCGAAGTGCCCGCCCCCGTCCCGCTCGGCGGCCGCGGCGTCCGCCTCGGTCACGATCCGCAGGGCGCCCAGCAGCGGGCGCACCGCCGCCTCGTCCCGCACCGGCGTCTCGGCGGCGGACGTGCTGACGGGCACGCCCAGGGCCGAGAGCTGGCGCTCCAGGCTCTCCAGGTAGCGGCCGCTGCGCACGACCACGGCCATGTCCGCCAGGGGGACGTCGTGCACGAGGTGGCGCTCGAGGATCTCGTGGGCGATCCAGCGGGCCTCGTGCAGCGGGGAGGAGAGCACGACGGTGACGACCTCGCCCTCCCCCGCCACGGCGTCGGACGGTTCCAGCCGCCGCGGGTGCCGCGCGCCGGCCACGGCGGGGATGCGCTCCGCGACGCGCCGCCAGACCTCCGCGACCGCCGGCGGCATCCGGCGGCTCTCCCCCAGCAGGTGCCGCTGCAGCGGGCGGGCGGGCTCGGCGAGGCGGTCGTCGAGGGTGCGCAGCAGGTCGGGGCGGGCCCCCCGGAAGCCCTGCACGACGGTGTCGGCGCAGGCGGTCAGCACGGTGTCCCGGCCCCGGCAGAGCACGGCGAGCAGCCGGTGGATCGAAGGCGTCGCCTCGTGGAGGTCGTCCACGAGCACGAGGTCGAGGCGCTCCTGCTCGGCGCGCAGGAAGTCCGGCTGCTCCTCGAGGACCCGCGCGGCCTCGGTCACCAGGGCCGAGGGGTCGTAGGACTCGGGCATCCGCAGCCGGCGCACGGCCTGGTACTCGGCGCGCATCGCGGCGGCGGCGGACCAGTCGGGGCGGCCCAGCCGGCGGGCGAGGTCGCGCAGGTCCCCGGGCGCGAGGTCGTACTCGGACATCCGGTCGAACAGCTCGCGCACCTCCTGCCGGAAGCCCCGCGTGCCCAGCGCCTCCCGCAGGTCCTCCGGCCAGACGACGGCGGCGCCCTCTCCCGCGGCGTGCCCGGCCATGAGCTCTCCGATCAGGACGTCCTGCTCGGGCCCGGACAGCAGCTTGGGGCTGTGGGCCACGCCGGTCAGCAGGCCCTCGTTCTGCGCCCGCCGGAGCAGGTCGAAGGCGTAGGACTGCCAGGCCCGCACCGGCGGGGTGCTCATGGTGGCGGACACGGAGGCTGTGAGCTCGTCCCGCACCCGGGCGGCGGAGAGGCGGGAGGGGGTGAGCACGAGCAGCCGGTCCGGGTCCAGGCCCGCCCGGATCCGGCGCGCCGCCAGCTCCACGAGCACCCGGGTGCGCCCGGTCCCGGGCCCGCCGAGCACGAGCCGGGGCCCGCACCCGGCCGGCAGCCCGGCCACGGCCTCCTGCTCGGGACTCGGCCGCCACGGCGGCCGGGCCGGTCCGGCACCGGACGGGGGCACGAGGTTCCAGCGCACCGGCCCCGCCCCGGGCGCAGCGGCGGTGCTGGTGGTCTGGGTGCTGTCCTCGGAGTGCCGCATGGGACTCATCCCATCACGGCACTCCGACGGGATAACGCCACCGGCCGCGGCGACCCGTCAGGAGGCGCCCTCGGACCCGGCCGGCGCCGGGGCGAGGACGTCCAGCAGCTCCCCGATCTCGTGGGCGGCGATGGCCGGGTGCCGGAAGGGCCGGTGGCCGTCGACCGTGTAGTGGCTGCGGCGCCCGTTCCGGTGGCGGCGGAGGTAGCCGGCGGACTCGAGGTCCTTGAGGATCGCCAGCGTGGCGCGCGTGGTGATGCCCACCCGGGCGGCGATCTCGCTGACCAGGGCGTCCTGGGACTGGGCCACGGCCAGCAGCACGTGACCGTGGTTGGTCAGGAAGGTCCACGGCGGTCGGACGACGGGGCCGGCGGGCACGGGCGGCCCGGGTGCCCGGTTCCGCCCGTCGCGCGGGCCGTCGCCGCGCTGCGTGTCGGGGGCCGGGCCGCCGGGAGCCGGGGCGTCGGGGGCCGAGGCGTCGGATGTCGGGGCGTCGGTGCCCGCGGGGACGGCGGAACGGGTCACCGTGGGCTCCTTCCGTGCTGCGGGCGGGTCACAGCTGGTCCAGCCGGCGGGAGCGCGCCGGGCGGTGCACCGTGAGCGGGGCGGCCGGCCCGGAGGCCACGAGGACCACGCCGGGCCCGTGCTCGACCGTGGGCACCGGCAGCTGCACCGGGGTGACCACGACCGGGGCCCCGGCCCGGTGCGCCGCGTGGGCCAGGGCGATGGCACGGACCTGCCGGGCGCCGCTGAGGCCGCAGCTGCGGTGCCAGACCACCTGCACGCGGAACGGCACGCCGGCGGCCTCCAGGGCAGGCAGGGCGCGGGCGGCGACGGCCCGCGCGTCCTGCAGCGCCTCCTCGTGCACGTGCCGGCCGATGACGGCGTCGTCGGTGAACGCCGACCGGAGCATCGGCACCAGCAGCAGCAGCGGCCGGCCCGCCTCCGCGGCGATCCGGGCGGCGCGGCGGGCGACCGCGGCGGCCTCGGGGCCGTCGGTGATGACCGCGGCGACCGGGTGCCGGGCTCCGGTGGCGGGACCGTTCATCGCACTCCTCCTCCGTGCTGTCGGCCGTGGTCGTCCCGGGCAGCGGTCCGGGAGCCGTCCTCGGCGCCGTCGCGGGCGGGGACGGCGCCGTCGTGGACCCGCTCGGCCTGCTCGTGCTCGGTGGGGCGCCGGCGGCGCCACACCGGGTCCAGGGCCGCGTTCTCCTCGGCGGTGGCGACCCGGAACGGGGGCTGGGCCGGGGCCGGCAGCGACCGGCGGCCCTGCCCGCGGGTGGCCCGCAGGCTGGCGACCACGGAGACGGTGAGGATCGTGGCGACCACCGCCAGGGAGATGCCGGTGGGGATGTAGACGATGTCGATCTTCAGCAGCATCTTGATCCCGACCCAGATCAGCACCAGGGCCAGGCCGATCTTCAGGTACACGAAGCGGTGGATCAGGTCCGCCAGCAGGAAGTACATCGCCCGCAGCCCCAGGATCGCGAAGGCGTTGGCGGTGAAGACCAGGAACACCTCCTCGGTCACCGCGAAGATCGCCGGGATCGAGTCGACCGCGAAGACGATGTCGGTGACCTCGATCAGCACCAGCACCGCCAGCAGCGGGGTGGCCAGCAGCACCCCGTCGCGCCGGACCAGCAGCTTCTGGCCGTGGTAGGCCTCGCTCATCGGCACGAAGCGGCGGAACCCGCGCAGCACCACCGACCGCTCCGGGTCCAGGTGCTCGTTGCGCTGGCGGATCATCTTCCACCCGGTGTAGAGCAGGAACGCGGCGAAGACGTAGAGGATCCAGGAGAAGTTCTCGATGAGCACCGCCCCGGCGGCGATGAAGATCCCGCGGAACACCAGTGCGCCGAGCACCCCCAGGAACAGCACCCGGTGCTGGAACTCCCGGGGCACGGCGAAGTAGCTGAAGATGATCGCCCAGACGAACACGTTGTCCACCGCCAGGGACTTCTCGATCAGATAGCCGGCGAAGTACTGCTGGCCGAACTCCGCCCCCCAGCCCCACCAGACGAGAGCACCGAAGCCGACGCCGAAGGCCACCCACACCCCGGACCACACCGCCGCCTCGCGCACCCCGATCACGTGGGCGCGCCGGTGGGCGAAGAGGTCCACGGCCAGCATCACCACGATGAAGCCGAGCACCGCGGCCCAGATCCAGAACGGGACATCCATGACAGCACCTTCCGATCGATCCGATCGGAGGTCTCTCCCGGCCCGTGCGGGCCCGTCCGCCGGACCCCTCGCGGGGCCGTAGTGACGACGGAACGCTGCTGGGATACTCCCCTCCCTGTGGCGACAAGTGAAGCATAGTTCACCTGTTCCGGCAAGACCCCGCCCGGCGCCACGATCCCGGACCGGAGCGGGCAGGCGTCATCATGGTGCGGTCCCGGGGCCCGCGCGCCGCGGGGAGGGATCCGCCGCCGGGCCGGCCGGCCGGTCGTGCCCGGCGGCGCGGCCTGGCGGGTCGGAGGGGGCCGGTACGGTGGATCCATGTCCTCGCCCTCACGCCCTGCCGAGCCCACCGACCAGCCGCCCCTGTTCGACGCCGCGCCGCTGCGCGCCGCGCCGCCGGCGCCCTCGGCGGCCGGCGCCGACGCGGAGCAGGACGTCCTGTTCGAGCTCGACCCTCCGCCGGGCGCGCCCGGCGCCGCCCCGGCGTGGACCGAGGGGCCGCGGGCGGCCTTCGACCTGGAGACGACCGGACGGGACCCGCACACCGCCCGCATCGTCACGGCGTCCGTCGTGCGCACGGACGCCTCCGGCGCGGTGACGGACGAGTGGGAGTGGCTGGCGGACCCGGGGGTGGAGATCCCCGAGGAGGCGGCGGCCGTGCACGGGGTGAGCACCGAGCGGGCCCGCGCCGAGGGCCGGCCGGCGGCGGAGGTCGTCGCGCAGATCGCCCGGGTCCTGGCCGAGCTGTTCGCGGCCGGGACGCCCGTGCTGGTGTTCAACGCCTCCTACGACTTCACGGTCCTCGCCCACGAGGGGCGGCGGCACGGAGTCGAGGTGCCGCAGCCGTTCCCGGTGCTCGACCCCTACGTCCTGAACAAGCAGGTGCACCGGTACCGGCGGGGCAAGCGCACCCTCGGGGCGCTGTGCGAGGAGTACGGGGTCGAGCTCACCGCCGCGCACACCTCGGCGGCGGACTCGGTGGCCACCGAGCGGCTGGCGGTGCTGATGGCGCGGCGGTTCCCCGAGCTCGTGCGCCCGGCCGCCGAGCTGCACGAGGACCAGGTGGTCTGGGCGGCGGAGCAGGCCGCGAGCCTGCAGGAGTACTTCCGCCGGACCCGGCCGGACGCGGTGGTGGACGGCGCCTGGCCGCTGCGCCGTCCCGAGGACGCCTGAGCGTCCCCGGGACGGTCCGTGCTCAGGCGGCGGGCCGGGCCTCGGCGGCGGCCCGCGCCGCTGCGGGCAGGGCGGAGACGATCCGGTCCATGGCCGCGTCGTCGTGGGCGGCGGAGAGGAACCACGCCTCGAACACGGACGGGGGCAGGTACACGCCCTGGTCCAGCATCGCGTGGAAGAAGGCCGGGTAGCGGAACGCCTCCTGCGCCCGGGCCTGCGCGTAGTCGTGCACGCCGGTGGCCGAGGTGCCGAAGGCCACCGAGAACAGGCTGCCGGCGGACTGGATCGAGTGGTCCACCCCGGCCTCGTCCAGCGCGGCGCGCACGGCCTCCTGCAGCTGGGCCGACCGGCGGTCGACGGTCTGGTAGGCGATCCGGTCCGCGGTGCGCAGCGTCGCCGCGCCCGCGGCCATCGCCACCGGGTTCCCGGACAGCGTGCCCGCCTGGTAGACGGGACCCAGCGGCGCCAGGTGGTTCATCACGTCGGCGCGGCCGCCCACCCCGGCCACGGGCAGCCCGCCGCCGATGACCTTGCCGAACATGAACAGGTCCGGCTCCCAGCCGTCCTCGCCGGCCGCGGTGAGCCCCCAATAGCCGGCCTCGTGCACGCGGAAGCCGGTCAGCACCTCGTCGAAGATCATCAGCGCGCCGTGCTCGCGCGTGAGCCGGCGCAGGCCCGCGTTGAAGCCCTCGAGGGGCGTCACGACGCCCATGTTGGCGGGGGCGCCCTCGGTGATGACGGCCGCGATCCGGCCCGGGTGGGCGGCGAAGGCCTCCTCCACGGCGGCGAGGTCGTTGTAGGGAAGCACGAGGGTCTCCGCGGCGGTGGCCGCGGTGACGCCGGCCGAGCCGGGCAGGGCCAGGGTCGCGACGCCGGAGCCCGCCTCGGACAGCAGGGAGTCGACGTGGCCGTGGTAGCAGCCGGCGAACTTCACGATCAGGTCCCGGCCGGTCACGCCGCGCGCCAGGCGGATCGCGGTCATGGCCGCCTCGGTGCCGGTCGAGACCATCCGCAGCTCGTCGATCGCGCCGATCCGGTCGACGACCAGCTCGGCGAGCTCGGTCTCGCCGCGGGTGGTCGCCCCGAAGGACAGGCCCCGCTCCACGGCCTCGTGCACCGCCTCGATCACCGCGGGGTGGGAGTGGCCGATGAGGGCGGGCCCCCACGAGCTGACGAGGTCGACGTACTCGCGGCCGTCGACGTCGGTGAGGTACGGGCCCTTGGCCGCGGTGATGAACGGCGGGGTGCCGCCCACGGAGGCGAAGGCGCGCACCGGCGAGTTGACCCCGCCGGGCATGACCTTGCGGGCTCGGTCGAAGAGTTCCTGGGAAACGCTCATGGGTTCTGTCTGCTTCCTTCCGCCGGGGGTGCCGGCTCGGGGGAGGGTGGGGTTCAGGAGAGGCCGTTCTCCTCGCGGAACCAGTCCGCGAGCTCGACGGCGAAGTAGGTCAGCACGGAGTCGGCCCCCGCGCGGCGGATGGAGAGCACCGACTCCTGGACGGCGGCGCGCCGGTCGATCCACCCGTTGGCCGCGGCGGCCTCGATCATGGCGTACTCCCCGGAGATCTGGTACGCGGAGACGGGCACCGGGGAGACCTCGGCGACGTCGCGCAGGATGTCGAGGTAGCTCATGGCGGGCTTGACCATGACCATGTCGGCGCCCTCGTCCAGGTCCAGCTGCAGCTCGTGCAGCGCCTCACGCCGGTTGGCGGGATCCATCTGGTAGGTGCGCCGGTCGCCCTGCAGCTGCGAGTCCACCGCCTCCCGGAACGGGCCGTAGAACGCCGAGGAGTACTTCGCGGAGTAGGCCAGGACGGCCACGTCGGGCCGGCCCGCCTCGTCGAGGGCGGCGCGGATCACCCCGACCTGGCCGTCCATCATGCCGGAGGGCCCGAGCACGTGGGCGCCCGCCTCGGCCTGGGCCACGGCCATCCGGCCGTAGACCTCCAGGGTCGCGTCGTTGTCCACGGTCCCGTCCTCGGCCAGGACGCCGCAGTGCCCGTGGTCGGTGAACTCGTCGAGGCACAGGTCGGCCATGACCACCGTGTCGTCGCCGACCTCGGCGCGCACGGCGCGCAGGGCACGGTTCAGGACGCCCTCGGGGTCGCACCCGGCGCTGCCCAGGGCGTCCCGCTGCGCGGGCACGCCGAAGAGCATGATCCCGCCCAGGCCCTTGGCCGCCACCTCGGCCGCGGCGCGGCGGAGGGAGTCCATGGAGTGCTGGACGACGCCCGGCATGGAGCCGAGCGGGGCGGGCTCGGTGAGGCCCTCCCGCACGAACACCGGGAGGATGAGGTCGGACGGGTGCACCCGGGTCTGGGCGGCCAGGCGCCGCACGGCGGGAGTGGTGCGCAGCCGGCGGGGCCGGGACACGAGGTCGTAGCGCGGGGTTCGGTGGGTCACGGGAGTCGTCTCCTCGGTCGGGGATGTCGTCGGTGTCGTCGGTTCCGGGCGCCGCGGCCCGGCGGGGCCCGTGAGGGCGCGGGCGAGGGCGGCGCGGACCGCCTCCGGGGTGGGCCGGGCCGCCGCGAGGGCGGTCAGGCCGCGGTCGGCGGCCGCCTGCCGGGTCGGTTCGCCGATGGCCACGAGGGCGGTGCCCGCCAGCACGGCGGGGTCCTCGCCCACCAGTTCGGCGAGGTGGGAGGGCGCGGTGAGCACCACCGCGTCGGCCTCACCGGCGGCCAGGGCCGCCAGGAGCCCGGCCCGGTCCAGCGTCGGCACGGCGCCGGCGTCGGGCGCGGTCTCGGGCACGAGGGGCTCCGGGGCCGGCCACGGGACCGTGTCGTAGGCCGTGGCCGTGAGGACACGGTACCCCTTCGCGGTGAGACCCGCCTCGAGGGTCGGCCGGGCCCGGGCGGAGAGCGGCAGCAGGACGGTGCCGGGGGCCGGTTCGGCCGGCCAGTCCGCGAGCAGCCCCGCGGCCGAGTGCGCCGTGCCGGGGACGAGGTCCGGGGCCAGCCCGGCGTCCGCGAGGGCCGCGGCCGTGGCGTCCCCCACCGCCGCCACGCGCAGTCCCGCGCTCCTGGCCGCGGCCAGCCGCGCGCCCAGCTGCGACGGGCCGGGGGCGCCGGCCACCGCCTGCAGGGCGCGCACGGTGTTGACCGAGGTGACCGCCAGCCAGGTGCGCCTCGCGGGCCCGGGTGCCGCCGCGCGGTCCAGCAGCGCGGACAGCGCCGCGGTGTCCTCCGGCAGGGTCGGCTCGAGCAGCGGCGCCAGCCGGACGCGGACCCCGTCCGCGCGCAGCAGTGCCACGAGCTCCCGGGCCCGCCCGGCGGAGCGCGTGACGACGACCCGGGCCCCGCGCAGGGCGCCGGAGCGGTCGTCGTGGCCGGGGCGCGGCACGGGTCTCAGAGCGTCAACCGGGCCAACCGGCCGGCGCCGTCGGCGAGCAGCTCGTCGGCCAGCCGGGTGCCCAGCTCCCGGGCCGCGTCGACGGTGCGCTCCGCCGTGCTGCCGCCGCGGCGCATCACCCGGCTGCCGTCCGGGTCGGCCACGACCACGTCGAGCACCAGCTCGCCGCCCCGGAGCCGCCCGTAGGTGCCGACGGGGGCGGCGCAGCCGGCCTCGAGGCGGGTCAGCAGCGCCCGCTCGGCGGTCACGGCGAGCCGCGTCTCCAGGTGGTCCACCGCGGCCAGGCCGACGGCGAGCGGAGCGTCCCCGGCGGCGTCCTCGGTCCGGCACTCCAGGGCCAGGGCGCCCTGGCCCGGTGCCGGGAGCATCACGGACGGGTCGATCAGCTCGGTGATCGCGTCCTGCCTGCCCAGCCGGTGCAGCCCCGAGGCGGCGAGGACCACGGCGTCGAGGTCGCCGGGGGCCACGCGGGCCAGGCGGGTGCCGACGTTGCCGCGGATGTCCACGATCTCCAGGTCCGGGCGGGCGGCGCGCACCTGCGCCGCCCGCCGCGGCGAGCCGGTGCCGACCTTCGCCCCGGCCGGCAGCTGCGCCAGGGTGAGCCCGTCGCGGGCGCACAGGGCGTCCCGGGGGTCCTCCCGCTCCGGCACCGCGGCCACCTCGAGACCGGGCACGGGGGCGGTGGGCAGGTCCTTGAGCGAGTGCACGGCCAGGTCCACCGAACCGGCCAGCAGCGCCGCGCGCAGGGCCGTGGCGAAGACCCCGGTGCCGCCCATCTGGGAGAGCGGGCCGGTCAGGACGTCACCCTCCGTGCGGATCGTGACGAGCTCCGGTTCGAGCCCGCCCGCGGCCGCCACGGCGCGCGCCGCCGTGCCCGTCTGGGTCAGGGCCAGCTGGGAGCCACGGGTCCCGACCCGGAGGACGGGCCGGTCCGGGGCGGTCTCGGCCGTCACGCGTACCGCACCTCCCCCGACTCGTCGAGGTCGACGGGGATCGGGTCGCCCTCGGGCCGCTGGGCGATGGTCGGGCGCGGCCCGGCGGCACCCCGCAGCACCTTCACGCAGCAGTCGGGGGCGCAGTCGTCGAACCACGTGCCCTGGGCGCACGCGGAGGTCCGCGGCGGCGCGGCGCGCCCGGCGACCCGCTGCTCGACGAGGTCGGCCAGCCCGGACACGAAGGCCGGGTGCGTGCCGGCGGTCGGGGTGCGGACGGCCGGCACGCCCAGCCGCTCGCAGGTCTCGAGGGCCTCGGTGTCGAGGTCCCACTTGACCTCCATGTGGTCGGAGACGAAGCCCAGCGGCACCAGCACCGCGCCGGCGACCCCGCGCGCGGCGACCTCCTCGAGGGCGTCGTTGACGTCCGGCTCGAGCCACGGCACCTGCGGGGGCCCGGAGCGGGACTGGTAGACGAGGTCCCAGGTGTGGTCCCCCAGCTCCTCCGGCCCGACGCGCTCGAGCACGGTCCGGGCGACGGCGAGGTGCTGCGCCACGTACGCGGAGTTCTCCTCGAAGTCCATCCGCGCCGGCCCGGACGCCTCGGCGTCGGTGGTCGGGATGGAGTGGGTGCAGAACAGGATGGCGATCCGCCCGCCCTCGGCGCCCAGCCGGTCCCGCACCTGTGCGAGGCCGTCCCGGAGTCCCTCGACGAACGGCTGCACGAACCCCTCGGAGTCGTAGTACTGATGCACCTTGTCGATGTGCATCTCGTCCCGCAGGCCGAGCTCCTCGAGCGCGACGCCGTAGTCCTCGCGGTACTGCCGGCACCCGGAATAGCTCGAGTACGCGCTCGTGGCCAGCACCAGCAGGCGGCGCATGCCCCGGGCGTGGCACTCCCGGACCACGTCGGTCACGTAGGGGGCCCAGTTGCGGTTGGCCCAGAGCACGGGCACGTGCATCCCCCGGCCCAGCAGCTCCGCCTCGAGGGCGGAGCGCAGCGCGCGGTTCTGGTCGTTGATGGGGCTCACGCCGCCGTTGGCCCGGTAGTGGGTGGCGACCTCCTCGAGCCGCTCGTCGGGGATGCCGCGGCCCTTCGTGACGTTGCGCAGGAAGGGCAGGACGTCGTCCTGGCCCTCGGGGCCGCCGAAGGAGGAGAGGATGACGGCGTCGTAGTCCTCGGGCCGGTGGGCGCGGGCGCGGGACAGGTCGCTCTCGGCGGTCATCGCAGCACCTCCGCGATCTCCTGGGTGCCGATCCGGCGGCCGGTGTAGAAGGGCGTCTCCTCGCGCACGTGCAGCCGGGCCTCCGTGTTGCGGAAGGCCCGCATCACGTCCACGAGGTCCACGAGCTCGGGCGCCTCCAGGGCCAGCAGCCACTCGAAGTCGTTGAGCCCGAAGCAGGCGATGGTGTTGGCCAGGACCTGGGGGTAGTCCCGGGCGGCCATGCCGTGGTTGCGCAGCATCTCGCCGCGGCGCTGGGGGTTCATGTAGTACCACTCGTAGGAGCGCACGAACGGGTAGACGCACACCCACTGCTCGGCCGGGACTCCCCGGGCGAAGGACGGGGAGTGGTTGCGGGTGAACTCGGCCTCCCGGTGGACGCCCATCGCGTTCCAGACCTGGGCGGTGCCGGCCAGCAGGCCGGTGCGGCGCAGCCGGCGGACCGCCGCCTGCAGGGCCTGCGGGTCCTCGCCGTGCAGCCAGGTCAGGACGTCGGCGTCCTCGCGCATCCCGGAGACGTCGTAGACCCCGCGCAGCGTCACGCCCTCGGCGGCCAGCTGCTCGACGACGCCGTCGAACTCCGCGGCGGCCCCGTCGGGATCGGCGGAGGCCGCGCCGGAGGGCCCGGCGGGCCGGGCGAACACGGTCCAGACGGCCCAGTAGAGCCGCTCCGCACCCCCCTCCTGCGCCTGTCCGGGCTCGGCGGCGGGACGGCCGTCGTGCGACTGCGGCCTGGTGTCGTGGCTCAAGGATTCAGTCCTTTCGTCGGGTGGGGTCGATGTCGGTCCGGGCCGGCCCGGACCCGGGCGGCGCGGCGGCCTCCGGGACGCCGGCCTCGGCGAGGAGCGCGCGGACCTGGGAGCGGGTGTCGGCGACGACGGAGGCGAGCCCCGTGCCGGCCAGCCAGCCGCCGACGGCGACGGCGTCGGGCAGCTGCGCCAGCGCCCGGCGGAACTCCGCCACCCGGCGGGCGTGGCCGACCCCCGCGCGGGGCAGCGCCGAGCGCCAGCGCACGATGTCCGCGCCGGCCAGCTGCGCGGGACGCAGGGGCACCCCTATCAGGGTCGAGGCGTCGGAGAGCGCGAGCCGGATCAGCTGCTCGTCAGGCAGGGCGACCTCGGGGGGCACGGCGGAGGCGTCGGGCTGGGCGCGGCCGTAGGACAGGCGCAGCACGTGCCGGCCCGGGCCGGCGGCCTCCCGCAGCCAGTCCCACTTGGCGGTGGCGTGGGTCAGGGCCTTGGCGCGCACCGCGCGGGCGTCCTCACTGACGAGCAGCCCCGTGCCCCGGGGCGCGCCGTCCAGGCGCGGTTCGTCCACCACGAGGGTGGCGAGGGCCACCTGGGGTCCCGGTTCCGGGGTGAAGCGCTGGAGCTCGTGGCGGTGCCCGGCCAGGAGCCGGACGGCGGTCGCGCCGTCCGTGGCCACGACCAGCAGCTCCCCGCGGGCCACCGCGGTCTTCTCGCCGCGGCGGGGCTGGCGCTGGATGACCATCCAGCCCTCGCGACGGGGATCGCGGTCCAGGGCGATGACGTCGTAGTCGGTGACCAGCTTCACGCCCGCGCGCTCGAGCTCGCGCACGAGCCCCTCGGACAGGGCGTTCATCCCGCCGCGCAGCCCGGCCACGTTCGCCCCCGCGGGCGCGGCGCGGCGCAGGGCCCCGGCCGCGGCGCCGAGCGAGCCGTGCTCGCGCAGGGCCCGGCGCAGGCCGGGGGCCACCGCGTCGACGTCGAGGTCGTCGGGGTGGGCGGAGTGCACGCCCGTGGTGAACGGGGCGACGAGCCGCTCCAGCACCCGCTCCCCCATCCGCACCCGGACGAGACCGCCCAGGGAGCGCTCGGTCATGCCGACGAAGGCGGGCAGCCGGCGGTCGAGGCCGGCCCGGACCACGCCTGCGCGGCCGATGGCGGCCCGCAGCCGCGGGGCGGTCGGATCGGCGGGGATGCCCAGGATCCCGGAGTCCGGTGCGGGGACCGCGCCCTCGGGCAGGAACAGCCAGGAGCCGCCCCGGCGGGGCTGCACCACGCGGTCGCCCAGCCCGAGCTCCTCCAGGAGGTCGGGCACCGCCCGGGAGCGCGTCGCGAAGGACTCCGCGCCGGAGTCCATGACGAGACCGGCCACCTGGTGGGCGCCGACGGCGCCGCCCAGGTGGTCCTCCGCCTCGACCAGCGTGACGCGCAGGCCCCGGGCGGCGAGGTCGTGGGCGGCCACGAGGCCGGCGACGCCGCCGCCGACCACGAGGGCGGAGCGGGGCGGGGCCGGCCGCCCGGCGGGCCGGGGGCTCACGGCGTGCTCCCGCGCGGGGCCCGCTCCACCGGCTGGTCGTGGACGAAGCCCACGAGATCGGTCAGCACCTGGGGATCGGTCCCGGGCGGGACGCCGTGGCCGAGGTTGACGACGTGGCCGGGCGCCCGGTCCCCGCCGCGCAGCACCTCGCGCACGTGCTCGGTCAGCACCGGCCACGGGGCCGCGAGCAGGGCGGGGTCGATGTTGCCCTGGAGCACCGTGCGGCCGCCGAGCCGGCGGTTGGCCTCCTCGAGGGGCAGCCGGTAGTCGACGCCGACGGCGTCCGCGCCGGCGTCGCGCATGGCCGCGAGCAGCTCGCCGGTGCCGGTCCCGAAGTGCACGCGGGGCACGGCGAGGTCGGCGACGGCCCCGAGCGCGGCCGTCGAGTGCTCCAGCACGTGCGCCCGGTAGTCGGTCAGCGAGAGGGAGCCCGCCCAGGAGTCGAACAGCTGCACGGCCGAGGCGCCCGCCTCGACCTGGGCGCGCAGGAACGCCCCGGAGGTCCGGGCCGCCCACTCCGCCAGCGCCCGCCACGCGGCGGGGTCGGCGTGCATCATCGTGCGCGGCAGGAGGTGGTCCCGCGAGGGCCCGCCCTCCACCATGTAGGCGGCCACGGTGAAGGGGGCGCCGGCGAAGCCGATCAGCGGGGTGGCCCCGAGCTCCGCGACGGTGCGGGCGACGGCCTCCCGGATGGGGTCCAGGGCGGCGTCCGCCAGCTCCGGGAGCGCGGCGACGTCCGCGGCGGTGCGGACCGGGTGCTCCAGGACGGGGCCGCGGCCCGGGACGATCTCGACGTCCACGCCGGCCACGCGCATGGGCACGACGATGTCGGAGAAGAAGATGGCGGCGTCCACGTCGTGGCGGCGCACCGGCTGGAGCGTGATCTCGGCGGCCATCGCCGGGTCGAGACAGGCGTCGAGCATCGCGGTGCCCTGGCGCAGGCTGCGGTACTCCGGCAGCGAGCGGCCGGCCTGCCGCATGAACCACACCGGGCGGCGGTCGGGCGTGCGGCCGGTGAGCGCCTGCAGCAGCGGCGCGTCCATCGTCCCGGCGGCGCGCAGCGGGTGGCGCTCCGGCAGCGCCCCGAGCGATCCGGTCAGGCGGTCGAACGCCGTCGTGGGGTGGGTGCCGCCCGTGGAATGCCCGGGAACGGCTGCGGTCGACGTGTCCGGCGTGCTCGCCGTCTCAGGGGTGGTAGGCATAGTGCCTCCATTGTGCCAAGGAACACCGACGTCGTTTACCGACGCAGCGTCACCGCCCGGAGTGAGCGGCCTCTCACGCGTCACCGAGGCGCGCACGCACGGTGACCGTCTAGTATGAATGGACTGTGGTCCTCTTCGCACTCGTCGCCTCCCACCAGAACGTCGATCTGAACACCGTTGCGCGTCTCAGCACCGGTGCCCTCGGCCTGTCCGAGGAGATGGTCGGCGCCGGCCGGCTCCAGGGGGCCGTGACCCTGTCCACGTGCAACCGGCTGGAGCTCTACGGCGAGCTCGCCCCCGCGCCGGGCGCCTCCCCGCAGGCCGCCCTGGACGAGGTCCTCGCGGAGCTCGCCGAGCAGATCGGCTCCCGCTCCGGGCTCGACCCGGAGTTCGTCACCGGCTCGCTGCGGGTCTTCACCGACTCGGGCGCCGCGCGACACCTCTTCACGGTCGTCTCGGGGCTGGAGTCCGCCGTGGTGGGCGAGCGCGAGATCACCGGGCAGGTCCGGCGGGCGCTCAACGACGCCCAGCAGGCGGGCACCGCCTCCGGTCGGCTCCTGCGCCTGTTCGAGGCGGCCGCGCGCACGGCGCGGAAGGTGGGCACGCAGACCGCGCTGGGCGAGCGGGGCCGGTCGATCGTCTCCGTGGCCCTGGACCTCGCCGACGACGTCACGACCGGCACCTGGGCCTCGCGTCGGGCCCTCGTGTTCGGCACCGGCGCCTACGCCGGGGCGACCATGGCCGCCCTGCGCGACCGCGGCTGCGCCGACATCGAGGTGTTCTCCGCCTCCGGCCGCGCCGAGCAGTTCACGCAGAACCGCGGCGGGACCCCGGTGGAGCCCGCGGGGCTGCCGGCCGCCCTGGAGCGCGCCGACGTGGTGATCGGCTGCAGCGGCGGCTCCTCCCCCATGGGCGCGTCCGCGCTGCCCGCCGGGCCGCGCACCGTCGTCGACCTGGCGCTCACCCGCGACTTCGACCCGGCCGTGGCGGACCTGCCCGGCGTGGACCTGATCACCCTGGAGTCGGTGCGCCTGGCCGCTCCCGAGGAGACCTTGGAGTCGGTCGAGGCCGCGACCGGGATCGTGGAGCACGCCGCCCAGGAGTTCGCCGCGAGCCAGGACGGGCGGGACATGGACGCCGCGATCGTCGCGCTGCGCCGGCACACCATGGCGGTGCTCGACGCCGAGCTCGAGAAGGTCACGTCGCACCACGGCTGCACGGCCGCGAAGGAGCAGATCGAGCTGGCCATGCGTCGCATGGTGCGCTCCCTGCTGCACACCCCGACCGTGCGCGCGCGGGAGCTCGCCGCGCAGGGCCGGCAGGACGAGTACATCACCGGCCTGGAGGCCCTGTACGGCATCGAGGTCCCCGCGGCCCCGGCCGAACGGACCGCGCCCCCGGCCCCTGCTCCGGCCACGGAGATCGACCACCGTCCGAAGGCGGCAGGGTAGGGCAGCATTTCGTGCGGCCGGCTCCGCCGGCCGGTTGAGGAGGAACGGTTCATGACTGAGACCAGGAGAGGCCGCCCCGCGCGCCTGCCGCGGGAGGCACGCCGCCGGCAGCTGCTGGAGACGGCGCTGACCGTGTTCTCCTCCAACGGCTACCACGGGTCGTCGATGGACGACATCGCGGACGCCGCCCAGGTGAGCAAGCCGGTGCTGTACCAGCACTTCCCCGGCAAGCGCGAGCTCTACCTGGCGCTCGTCGACTACTACCTCCAGGAGCTCTCGGAGGCCCTCGTCGCCGCGCTGCGGGGCAGCGAGGTCAACCGCGAGCGGGTGGAGTCCATGCTGGACGTCTACTTCGGCTTCGTGGAGGCCAACCCGGAGGCCCACCGGCTGATCTTCGAGTCGGACCTGCTCGCGGACCCCGAGGTCGCCGAACGGTTCGAGACCTTCCACCTGACCGTGGCCGACGCGATCGCCACGGTGCTCGGGCCCAACGCGGGGCTCAGCCACCCGCACGCGGTGCTCGTCTCCCGGTCCCTGACGGGCATGGCGCAGACCGCGGCGGTGCACTGGATCCGCAACCCGGGCACCGGCGGGCGCGCCGAGGCCCAGCGGCAGATCTTCCGTTTAGCTTGGGGCGGAATCTCGGTGATCGACGAGGACTGGGAGTAGGCCCCTCCCTAGACTGACCGGGACGCACCCGCACCCCGCACTCGAGGAGGACCCATGGAGATCAAGATCGGTGTTCAGCACGTCGCGAGGGAGATCGTCGTCGACTCCGCGCTCGAGGCGCAGGAAGCCGTCGAGCAGATCACCGCGGCCATCTCCTCCGGGACCCCGCTGACCCTCACCGACGCGAAGGGCAACGTGACCGTCGTCCCCGCGAACGTCATCGGCTACGCCGCCGTCGGCGCCGAGCAGAAGCGCCCCGTGGGGTTCATGCCCTTCACGAAGGACGACTGAGCGCCCACCCGCCGAGCACGGCGGACCCCGGCCCGGCGACCGCACGGAGTGTGCGCGGTCGTCGGGCTACACTGTTAAGCGCACTGGATGACCGGTCGTACCCGCGATCCCACGAACGAACAGACACCTTCTCGCCCCCGCTCCCGGCGACCAGGCCCCGCACGGCGGCCGCGCACGGGACCGGAGCCGGGCCCCACGATCCCGTGGCGCGCCCGGTCGGGGCGGCGCACGCTCGCGATCGGCTTCCACCCACCGCACGCCCCCGGCGGCCGCCACCACGGCGGCCCGAGGCCGGACCCCGGTCCGCGCCCCTGGCGCGGGCGTGCCCGAACGAAGGAACCCGCATCGTGACCGACTACATCACCGACACCGCACCCGAGGACCTCACACCCGGCGAAGCGACGCCGGTCGGCACCCCCGACGTCGTCGTGGAGACCGACGAGCACCCCCAGCCGCTGCCGCAGGGCTTCGGCGAGTTCGGGGTGCGCCAGGACATCGTGGACTCCCTCGCCGCCGAGGGCATCGTCCACCCCTTCCCCATCCAGGCCATGACCCTGCCGGTGGCCCTGTCCGGGCAGGACATCATCGGCCAGGCGAAGACCGGCACCGGCAAGACCCTGGGCTTCGGCATCCCCGTGGTGCAGCGCGTCGTCGGCCGCGGCGACGCCGGCTGGGACCAGCTGAAGAAGCCGGGCGCCCCCCAGGCCCTCATCGTGGTGCCCACGCGCGAGCTGGCCGTCCAGGTCGGCCAGGACCTCTCGACCGCCGCGCGGACCCGGGACGCCCGCGTGGCCACGATCTACGGCGGCCGGGCCTACGAGCCCCAGATCGAGGAGCTCCAGCGCGGCGTCGAAGTGGTCGTGGGCACCCCGGGCCGGCTCATCGACCTCAACCGGCAGCGCCACCTCGACCTCTCCGCGGTGCGCGCCGTGGTCCTCGACGAGGCCGACGAGATGCTGGACCTGGGCTTCCTGCCCGACGTCGAGAAGCTCCTCGCGGCGGTGCCCGAGGTCCGCCAGACCATGCTCTTCTCCGCGACGATGCCCGGCCCCGTGGTGGCCATGGCCCGGCGCTACATGACCAAGCCCATGCACATCCGGGCCGCCGCGCCGGACGAGGGCGCCACCAAGAAGGACATCCGCCAGGTCGTCTACCGGGCCCACCACCTCGACAAGGACGAGGTCGTGGCCCGGATCCTGCAGGCCGAGGGCCGCGGGCGCACGATCGTCTTCACGAAGACCAAGCGCGCCGCCGCCAAGCTGGCGGACGAGCTGATCTCCCGCGGCTTCGCCGCCGCCCCGCTGCACGGCGACCTCGGGCAGGGGGCGCGCGAGCAGGCCCTGCGGGCCTTCCGCAACAACAAGGTGGACGTGCTCGTGGCCACCGACGTCGCCGCCCGCGGCATCGACGTCGAGGACGTCACGCACGTCATCAACTTCCAGTGCCCCGAGGACGAGAAGACCTACCTGCACCGCACGGGGCGCACCGGGCGCGCCGGCAACAAGGGCACCGCCGTGACGTTCGTGGACTGGGACGACGTGCCCCGCTGGCGGCTCATCGACAAGGCCCTCGAGCTGGGCATCCCCGAGCCGCGGGAGACCTACTCCTCCTCGGAGCACCTGTACGAGGACCTGGGCATCCCCAAGGGCACCAAGGGCCGGCTGCCCCGCTCCAAGCGCACCCACGCCGGGCTCGAGGCCGAGGTGCTCGAGGACCTCGGCGAGCCCGGCGGGCGCAAGGCCGGCCCCCGCGGCGAGGGCCGGGGCGGGCGCTCCCGCGACCGTGACGCGACCCGCTCCGGCGGCGGCCCCCGCCGGGGCCAGGACCGGAACCCGGAGGACCGCGGCGAGCGCCGGAGCCGCCGGGAGGACACCCCGGCGGCGGGCGAGCGGCGCGGAGAGGCCCCGGAGGCCGCCCGGGAGACCTCGGTGGAGCGCACCTCCGACGGCACCACCCGCCGGCGCCGGCGCCGGCGCGGCGGCCAGGGCGGCGAGGCCCAGCGGGCGCAGAGCGGCACCGACGGCGAGTGATCCCCTTCGTCTTCGACGCCGAGGGCCCCGACGCGGTGGTCGCCGCGGAGAACCTGGATCTCCTGCGGCGTCTGCCCGGCGGGGCCTTCCGCATGATCTACGTGGACCCGCCCTTCAACACGGGCCGCACCCAGCGCCGGCGCGCCTCCAGCATGACCCCCGCGGTGGACGGGGAGGGCGACCGGACCGGCTTCGCCGGTCGCTCCTACACGACGGTGCTGGGCGCGCTGCGCAGCTACGACGACGCGTTCGCCGACTACTGGGGCTTCCTGGAGCCCCGGCTGCGGGAGGCGTGGCGGGTGCTGGCCGACGACGGGACGCTGTACCTGCACCTGGACTACCGGGAGGTGCACTACGCCAAGGTCATGCTGGACACGATCTTCGGCCGGGAGTGCTTCCTCAACGAGATCATCTGGGCCTACGACTACGGCGGGCGCTCGCGCCGCCGATGGCCGGCCAAGCACGACAACGTCCTGGTCTACGTGAAGGACCCGGAGCGCTACCTCTTCGACAGCACGGAGGTGGACCGGGAGCCCTACATGGCCCCGGGGCTGGTGACCCCCGAGAAGGTGGAGCGGGGGAAGCTGCCCACGGACGTGTGGTGGCACACCATCGTCTCCCCCACCGGGCGGGAGAAGACCGGCTACCCCACCCAGAAGCCCGTGGGCCTGGTGCGGCGGATGGTCGCGGCCAGCTCCGCCCGCGGGGACTGGGTGCTGGACTTCTTCGCCGGCTCCGGGAC
Organism: Kocuria sediminis; assembly: GCF_009735315.1. Classification (NCBI taxonomy): domain Bacteria; kingdom Bacillati; phylum Actinomycetota; class Actinomycetes; order Micrococcales; family Micrococcaceae; genus Kocuria; species Kocuria sediminis. The sequence goes on along the minus strand of NZ_WOGU01000001.1, from coordinate 106,875 downwards.
CCTCGGGGCCGCCGCCCAGCAGCTGGGCCGGCGGTTCGTGTGCGTGGACTGCAACCCGGAGGCGGTCGAGGTCATGCGGGCCCGTCTGCCGCACGCCGCCGTGCGCAGCTGAGCCGGGCGGCTCAGGGGTAGCGGACGACCACGCCGGAGGTCGCCTGCTCCTCGATCCGCACGAGCGACTGCACCGACGTCAGGTTCTCCCCGAGGCGGTTGGGCTTGCCGGTGCCGTGGTAGTCGCTCGAGCCCGTCACCAGCAGGTCGTGCTCGGAGGCCGTCTGCACCAGGCGCGCCCGGGCGTCGTCCGGGTTGTCCCGGTGGGCGACCTCCAGCCCGGCCAGGCCGGCGTCGATCATGGCCTCGAAGACCTCGGGGCCGACCACCCGGCCCCGGGCGGCCGCCAGCGGGTGGGCGAACACCGGGACCCCGCCGGCGGCGCGCACCAGGCGCACCGCGTGCACCGGGTCCGGGGCGTAGTGCGGGACGTAGTAGCGGGAGCGGCTGTGCAGCACCGAGGCGAAGGCTGCGCTGCGGTCCTCCACGACCCCGGCGGTGACCAGGGCGTCGGCGATGTGCGGGCGGCCCACCGTGGCGTCCTCGTGGACGTGGTCCAGCACCACGTCCCAGTCGATGGGGTAGTCCTCCGAGAGCAGCTCGACCATGCGCTGGGCCCGGGTGCGCCGGGAGCCGCGGGAGGACTCGACCTCGGCCAGCAGCGCCGGGTCCGCGGGATCGTGCAGGTAGCTCAGCAGGTGCACGGAGATCCCGGTGTCCGTGGTGCAGGAGATCTCCATGCCGGGCACGAAGGCGACCCCGAGGGCCACCGCCGCGTCCCCGGCCTCCTGCCACCCGGAGGTGGTGTCGTGGTCGGTCAGCGCGAACACGTCCAGCCCCGCCGCGTGGGCGGCGCGGGCGACGTCCGCCGGGCGCTCCGTGCCGTCGGATTCCGCCGAGTGGGTGTGCAGGTCGATCTTCACCCCTCCACGATACCGGTCCCGGCCGGGACGGCCCGCGGCCCGCCGTGGCACGATGAGACGGACGAGACGAGGAAAGGAACCATGACAGAGCACAGCAGCACACCCCAGGACGCCGACCAGCCGCTCTCCGACCGGGTCGAGAACCGGTCGCAGCGGCCCGACTCCCCCGCCTTCCAGCAGTTCATGGCCTCCCAGTGGGCCGACCCGGAGCCGGCCGAGATCCGCCGGGAGCCGGTGGCCGACTTCGCGGCCCGGCGCCGCCGGCGGATCTCCGAGCGGTTCCCCGGCGAGCGGCTCGTGCTGCCCGCCGGGCCCCTGAAGGTCCGCTCCAACGACACGGACTACCGCTTCCGCCCGCACTCCGCCTTCGCCCACCTCACGGGCCTGGGGGTGGACCACGAGCCGGACGCCGTCCTGGTGCTCGAGCCCGTGGCGGAGGGCCGCGGCGACGACGGCGGCGGGCACGAGGCCACCCTGTACTTCCACCCGATGGCCGGGCGCGACTCCAAGGAGTTCTACGCCGACGCCAAGAACGGCGAGTTCTGGGTGGGGCCCCGCCCGACCCTGGAGGAGCTGGGCACCGCCTACGGGCTGCGCACCCGGGACCTGGGCGGGCTCGAGGACGCCATCACCAAGAACGCGGGGCCGGCGGCCCTGGGCGGGGTGCGGATCCGCCTGGTGCGCGAGGTCGACCTCAACGTCGACGCCCTGGTCGACACCTCCCGGATCAACACCGGCGTGGAGCTGGAGAGCTCGGACGCCCTCGACGGCGAGCTCACCGAGGCGCTCTCGGAGCTGCGCCTCGTCAAGGACGAGCACGAGGTGGAGCAGCTGCGCGAGGCCGTGCACGCGACGATCGCCGGGTTCACCGACATCGTGCACGTGCTCCCCGCGGCCGCCGGCCACCGCCACCGCGGCGAGCGGATGGTCGAGGGCGCGTTCTTCGCCCGCGCCCGGACCGAGGGCAACGACCTCGGCTACGACACCATCGCGGCGTGCGGCAACAACGCCACCGTCCTGCACTGGATCCGCAACACCGGCCGGGTGATCCCCGGGGAGCTGATCCTCGTGGACGCCGGCGTGGAGGCCGACTCGCTCTACACCGCCGACATCACCCGCACCCTGCCGGTGAACGGTCGCTACACCGACGTCCAGCGGCGGATCTACCAGGCGGTCCTGGACGCCGCCGACGCCGCGTTCGACGCCGCGGTGCCCGGCAACCGCTTCCGGGACGTGCACGCCGCTGCCATGGAGGTGCTCGCCCGCCGGCTCGAGAGCTGGGGGCTGCTCCCCGTGCCCGCGGAGGTCTCGCTGTCCGCGGAGGGCCAGCACCACCGGCGCTGGATGCCCCACGGCACCAGCCACCACCTGGGCCTGGACGTGCACGACTGCGCGCAGGCCAAGCGGGAGCTGTACGTGGACGGCGTGATCGAGCCGGGGATGGTGTTCACGATCGAGCCGGGCCTCTACTTCAAGGCCGAGGACCTCGCCGTGCCGGAGGAGTACCGGGGCATCGGCGTGCGGATCGAGGACGACGTGCTGATCACCGAGGACGGCAACGTCAACCTCTCCTCGGGGCTGCCGCGCACCCCGGACGAGGTCGAGGCCTGGATGACGGGCCTGTGGCACGCCCGGGAGGGCGTCGACCCCAGCTGAGCCGCGCGCTCCGGCGGCAGGAGGGACCCGCCCCGCCGGCGGCGGGGCCCACCGGCGGGCCCCCCGCCCGTCAGCGGGAGGCGCCGGCCGACGTGCTCCCGCCGGTGGGCGGCTCGCCCGGGCCGCTCTCCGGGGCGGCCCCGTGCTCGGCCGGTCCGGCGTCGCGGCGGGCCTGCTCCCCGGCCGGGAGGCGGATGCCGTACTGGGGCCGCCCGTCGGGGAGGTCCTCGAAGCCGGCGGAGCGCCCGGGCACCGGCTCCTCGGGCCGCTGCGCGGGGGCCGGACCCGCCGGGCCCTGCGGTGCGGGACCCTGCGGCGCGGGGCCCTGCTGCCCGGGGGTCTGCGGCCCGGAGCCCTGACCGGCCGGGGCGCCGTAGGCCGGGCGCTGCCACGGGGCCCCCGGCGGGTTCTGGCCGTGCGCCGGGCCCTGGCCGTGCGCCGGGCCCTGCGCGGGGCCGGGCCGGAAGGACCCGCCGAGCGGCAGGCTCTGCAGCCCGCGCAGCCCCTGCAGCACCTGCCGGGCGCGCTGGGCCACCTCCGGGGCGGCCACGACGTCGTAGGAGGTGGCGACGATCTGGTTGGTGGAGGTGAAGTCCCGCTTGCCGCGCTGCATCGCGTAGGTCACCGTGGCCAGCAGCATCCAGAACGCCCCGCCGAGCAGCACCGACACCAGCAGGGAGGACACCCACTCGCCGCCGGCCAGCAGGGAGAGGATCATCCCGAGGAAGGCGCCGAAGACCATGCCGTTGAGCGCGCCCTGACCGGCGACCTTCGGGTAGCTCAGCCGGCCGGTCACCTGCTCCACGGACTTCAGGTCGTTGCCGACGATCGCGATCCGGTCCACCTCGAACTGCTCGTCCGCGAGGTGGTCCACGGCCTTCTGGGCGTCGGCGTACGTGCCGTAGCGGCCGATCACCTCCCCGCGGGGCAGGCCGCGGACGGCGGGGCTGGCGGGGGGCAGGGACCGTGGCGTGCTCATGGCCCCATTCTCCCCCATGCCCGGCGCCCTCCGGGCCCTCCCCCGGCCGGATCGGGCCCCGTGGGCCCGGTGGGTAGTCTTGTACGGTGAGCAGCAACATCGACAAGATCTTCATCGCGCGCCTGATCGGCCTCGACGTGTTCGACCCCCTGGGGGACCGTCTGGGGCGGCTGCGCGACGTCGTCGTGCTGATGCGCGGCAGCTCCCGGTACGGTCGCTCCTCCCGCCGCCCGCTCGTGGTGGGCCTGGTGGTGGAGGTCCTCGGCAAGAAGCGCGTGTTCGTGCCCATGACCCGGGTGACCAGCATCGACGCCGACAAGATCATCAGCACGGGGCTCGTCAACCTGCGCCGCTTCGAGCAGCGCGGCGCGGAGACCCTGGCCGTCGGCGAGGTCTTCGACCGCACCGTGGTGCTGCGCGACGGCTCCGGGGAGGCCACGGTCGAGGACATGGCCATGGAGCGCAAGCGCAACACCGGCGACTGGCTGATCACCCAGCTCTTCGTCCGCCGCACCGGCACCGGCGGGGGCCTGATGCGCCGGCGCAACGAGACGCTGATCATCGACTGGGAGGACGCCGGGGACCCCTCCGCCGCGGGCCACCAGCCGGCCACCCAGTGGGTCGCCTCCCACGAGGAGCAGCAGCCCGCCGACCTCGCCGACGAGATCCACGACATGTCGGCCAAGCGCATGCTCGAGATCGCCCACGAGCTCCAGGACGACCGGCTCGCCGACGTCCTGGAGGAGCTCCCGGAGGAGGACCAGGTCTACATCCTCACCAATATGGCGCGCGACCGCGCGGCCACGGTGCTCGAGGAGATGGAGCCCGACGACGCCGCCGACCTGCTCAACGAGCTGCCCGACGCCCAGGCCGAGGAGCTGCTCGCCCTCATGCAGCCCGAGGACGCCGAGGACGTCCGGCGCCTGCTGGAGTACGAGGAGGGCACGGCCGGCTCGCTGATGACCCCCGTGCCGATCATCCTGCCGCCGGAGGCCACGGTCGCCGAGGCCCTCGCGCACATCCGGCAGGAGGAGGTCAGCCCCGCCGTCGCCGCGGCCGTGATCGTCTCCCGCCCGCCGCTGGAGACCCCCACCGGCAAGTACCTGGGCATGGTGCACACCCAGAAGCTCCTGCGCTACCCGCCCCCCGAGGCCGTGGGCAACCTCATCGACCGCTCGCTCGAGCCGGTCTCCGACCTCGCGTCCCTCCAGGACGTCGCCCGCGAGCTGGCGACCTACGACCTCACCATCATCCCCGTGGTCAACGACCACGACCGGGTGGTCGGGGCGATCACGATCGACGACGTCCTCGACGCCCTGCTGCCCGAGGACTGGCGCACCGCCGACGACGGCACCCCGATCCGGAAGGTGGGCAAGCGGTATGAGTGAGCGGGAGGCCCGGCGCGCCCGCGTCAACGCCCTGGACCAGCCGCGGGAGCACCGCCCCGGCCTGCTGGACCGGTTCCGGCCGAACCCGGACGCGTTCGGCAAGTGGACGGAGGGCTTCGCCCGCTTCATGGGCACGCCCCAGTTCCTGTTCTGGATGACGGTGCTGGTGACGCTGTGGCTGGGCTGGAACACCCTCGCCCCGCGGGAGCTGCAGTTCGACTCCCGGGCCCTGAACTTCACGCTGCTGACGCTGATGCTCTCCCTGCAGGCCTCCTACGCCGCGCCCCTGCTGCTGCTGGCGCAGAACCGGCAGGACGACCGGGACCGGGTGACCCAGGAGGAGGACCGGCGCCGGGCGCAGCAGAACCTCGCCGACACCGAGTACCTGACCCGGGAGATCGCGTCGCTGCGGATCGCGCTGCGCGAGGTCGCCACCCGCGACTTCGTCCGCTCCGAGCTGCGCTCGGTGCTCGAGGACCTCCTCGAGGCGCAGGAGGAGGCCCCGGACGCCGACGAGCCGGCCGCCCACCCGCGCAAGAGCCCCCGCCGCCGGAGCAGGAGCCTCGACCGCCCCGCCGCCCCCGAGACCAGAGGAATCCCCCGTGTCTGACCCCCGTGCCGACGACGTCCTCGCCCCCGAGGACCTGCACCCCGCGCTGCGCGCGGCGCTGGACCGCGTGCTCGACCCCGAGCTGCGCCGGCCCGTGACCGAGCTCGGCATGATCCGCTCCGCCGTCCTCGACGACGCCGGCCGCGCCGCGGTGCACGTGCTGCTGACGATCAGCGGCTGCCCCCTGCGCTCGACCATCGAGCACGACGTCCGGGAGGCCGTGTCGACCGTGCAGGGGGTGCGCTCCGTGGCCGTGGAGGTCGGGGTGATGACGCCCGAGCAGCGCGCCGCGCTCAAGCAGCGGGTGGGCCACACCCGGACCGTGCCCTTCAACGACGCGTCCTCCCTGACCCGGGTGCACGCCGTGACCAGCGGCAAGGGCGGGGTGGGCAAGTCGACCGTCACCGTGAACCTCGCCGCCGCGCTGGCCGCCCGGGGCCGGTCCGTGGGGATCGTGGACGCGGACGTCCACGGCTTCTCCGTCCCGGGTCTGCTGGGCATCGACAGGTCCCCCACCCAGGTGGGGGACATGATCCTGCCCCCGGTGGTGGAGGTCCCCGCGGCCGCCCGGCAGGACACCGGCCGCGCCGGGGTGCTCAAGGTCATCTCGATCGGGATGTTCGTGGACCCGGACCAGCCGGTCGCCTGGCGCGGGCCGATGCTGCACCGGGCGGTCGAGCAGTTCCTCACGGACGTGCACTTCGGGGACCTGGACCACCTCTTCCTCGACCTCCCGCCGGGCACCGGGGACGTCGCGATCTCCGTGGCCCAGCTGCTGCCCACCGCCGAGGTGCTGGTCGTCTCCACCCCCCAGCAGGCCGCGGTCGAGGTCGCCGAGCGCTCCGGTGCACTGGCCGTGCAGACCGGGCAGACGGTGGCCGGGGTGATCGAGAACATGGCGGGCATGCCCATGCCGGACGGCAGCGTGCTCGAGCTCTTCGGGGCCGGGGGCGGCGCCCGGATCGCGGAGTCGCTGACCCGCCGGCTCGGCTACGAGGTGCCGCTGCTCGGGGGCGTGCCCCTCGACGTCGCCCTCCGGGAGGGCGGGGACACGGGCCGGCCGGTGGTGTGGTCGGCCCCGGACTCGCCCGCGGCGGCGGCGCTGCGCTCGGTGGCCGACGCGCTGGGCTCCCGGCCGCTCGGGCTGGCCGGCCGGCCGCTGGGCCTCGGCCCCCGCTGACCGGGCCGCACCGGCCGCTCCTTGCCGGCCGGTCGGCTGTGGCCGGTCCTCCCGGACGGGCGGCTCAGGTCGCCTCGGTGTCGAAGGGGGCCCGCTCCCCGGGCGCCAGCCGGGTCGTCGAGGGCCGGGGGCGCTGCGGGGCGGGCCGGGCGGGCTCGTCCTCCTCCAGCAGCGCCTGGCGCACGATGGTGCGGGGGTCGTACTGGCGGGGATCCAGCCGGCGCCAGTCGACGTCGGCGATCTCGGGCCCGAGGGTCTCCTTGAGCTCCTCCGTGGCGCCGGTGGCGTAGCGCTTGGCCGCCTTGACGAAGTCCTTGAGCTTCTCCGCGTACTCCGGCAGCCGCTCCGGCCCGATGATGAACAGGGCAAGGAGCACCAGGATGATCGCTTCGCCGCCGTTGATGCCGAGCACAGGAAGAAATTTTACCAGTCGGAGGGAGCCGGGCCGGTCAGCCGAAGATCCGGCGCAGCCCGGCGGCCACCGTCTCGGCGACGCCGGGGTCGTCCGCGGCCGGCTCGGCCACCCGGCTGAGCTCGTCGGCCAGGACGTGGTGGACGGTGCGGGCCATCGCGGACGGGCCGCTGTCCCCGGTGACCGTGTACACCACGTCCTCCCCCACGAGCACCACCCGCCACGGCGGACCGGCGTCCAGCCAGAGCGGGACGCCCTCGACCGGGGAGGACCGGAGTCCCTCGGCGCTCACGGGCAGCCCGGTGATCCCGTCCATCGGGTTCTCCCGGTCGGTCCCGCCGCGCTGCTCGACCACGACGACGACCTCCTCGCCGCGCTGCAGCCGCACCTCGACGACCGGGTGGCCGGAGCGGGTGTCGCGGGACATGGAGAGCACCTGGTAGCCGTCCGAGGCGAGGGTGGGCAGCGTCCAGCCCTCCGCGCGCCAGCGGTCCGCGGACGCCTCGTCCGCGTGCAGGACCCCGCCGGTGCCGCGCCACGCCGAGACCGGGGCCTGCTCCGCGGTGCCCGCGGAGTGCGCCGACTCCGCCACGACGGAGCGCCCGACCGCGTAGCCCGAGCCCAGCAGCAGGGTCAGCACCGCGCTGACGGTCGCGGCGGCCACCGGGACCGCGTTGCTGCGGGGACGGGCCGGCACCGGGGCGGCGCGGTCCGGGCGGGGCATCGGGCCTCCTTCGTGCGGGCGCTTGGTGGGCGGGGCCGGGCGCGGGGCGCGGCGTCGGTCCCATGATCGGCGGGCAAGCTGGACGCGGACTGGACGATGGCCGGGCGCGGGGAGCCAGCCGGTAGGATGGCGCGCATTGACCACAGCGACGAAGGGCGGAACATGGGCGCGGACAAGACGACGAGCTGGTCGTACGCCGAGGCGTTCGCCGTGGAGGACGAGCTCGCCTACCGCGCCCGGGAGCGGTCCCTCGCCCTGCGCATCCCGCCGGTCACCCCGGGTACGGCCGCCGCCCTGACGGTGCTCGCCGCGTCGGCGCGGCCCGCCACCGTCGTGGAGGTGGGCACCGGGGCGGGGGTCTCCGGGCTCGCGCTGCTGCGCGGGCTGCCGGCCACGTCCGTGCTGACGACCATCGACACCGACATCCGGGCCCTGCGCGCGGCGCGGGACACGTTCCGGGAGGCCGGGGTGCCGACGAGCCGGACCCGCACCATCCCCGGCCGCGCCTCCCTGGTGATGCCCCGGCTCAGCGCCGGGGCCTACGACCTCGTGTTCCTCGACGCGGACTCCGAGGGGACCCTCGACTACGCCGAGGAGGCGGTGCGGCTGCTGCGCCCGGGCGGCATGCTGGTGGTCAACGACGCCCTGCACCAGGACAAGGTGGCGCAGCCGGCCAACCGCGAGGAGAACACCCGGACCATGCGGGCCGTGCACCGGCTGTTCCGGGACGACGAGCGCTTCAGCACCGCGCTGCTCACCACCGGCTCGGGCCTGCTGCTCGCCGTCCGCCGCTGACCCGGTCCCGGGAAGGGAGCTCCCCCGTCAGGAACCGTACCGGACGGGACCGCGCAGGACGGGTCGGCAGCACGGCGGAGGGCCCGGCCCCAGGGGGTGCCGGGCCCTCCGCCGTCACGGGCGGGCCGTCACTCGGTCACGCCGGCCAGGCACTCCTTGAGCTCCGCGGCCTCGCCCGGCTTCAGCTCGACCACGAGCCGGCCGCCACCCTCGAGCGGCACGCGCATGATGAGGCTGCGCCCCTCCTTGGTGACCTCCATCGGTCCGTCACCGGTTCTCGGCTTCATGGCCGCCATGTGGGAACTCCTCTTCCTCAGTTGGTGTTGTTCCCATCCTATCCGAGCCGTCGCAGTGGACCCGGACGGCACGGGACCGGGGCGGCGCGCGTCGGCGCCACCCCGGACCGGCTCACGGCGGGTAGTCCCCGCCCCCGGGCAGCTGCTTCCAGTGCCACAGCCAGCCCACCCAGACCAGCTGAAGCAGGGCGCCGAAGAGCACGCACGCAACCCGGTAGGCGCGAGAGTCCGAGACCGCGGCCAGCGGCAGGGCGAGCGGGAACAGCGGCAGCAGCAGCCGGAAGGTGCTGGTCTGCGGGTGCAGGAACAGCAGCAGGTAGACGGCGTAGCTCGCCAGCCACACCCGGGTGAGCAGGTCCAGCCGCTCGCGCACCACCTGCGAGCGCAGCACCAGGACACCGCCCGCCACCAGCAGCGCCGGGGCCACGAGTCCGGCGACCGGGCCGAGGAGGTCCGTCCCGGCGTCGAACCACGGGACCACCGGCACCAGTCCTCCGCCCCGCCAGACCGTCTCCGTCTCGGTGTACGCCGTCGGCTCCCCCGTGGCCCACCAGGCGATCGCCGGCCAGGCCAGCGCGGCGGCGCAGGAGAACACCGCCAGGGCGAACAGCCCGTCGAACGCGTCTGCCGCCCGGCGCAGCTGCCCGGCCCGGCGCCGGGCCACGGTCCGCACGAGCCAGGTGATCCCGAGGGCGGCGGCGAAGGGCACCCCCGCGGGACGGGTCAGGCACATGACGAGCACCACCGGCGCCGCCGCGAGGTGACGGCCCCGGGAGACCAGCAGCAGGGCCCCGGCCAGCAGCGCCAGGTGCAGCGACTCGGCGTAGGGCACCTGCAGCACCGGGGCCACCGGGTTGAACGCCACGAACGCCAGCCCCCACAGGGCCGTGTCCGGGGCCGCGAACCGGAGGAAGAGCCGGTGGACGAGCAGCGCCGCCGCGAATCCCGCGGCCAGGGACACCGCCGAGGCCGCGGCGTCCCAGCCGGCCCCGGTGAGCCCGGTCACCGCCCGGACGAGCAGCGGGAAGACCGGGTAGAACGCCCAGGCGTTCTCCTGGGCGCGCCCGGCCTCGTCCCGCGGCACGGATCCCGGGTAGCCCTCCCGGGCGATCCGCTCGTACCAGTCGGAGTCCCAGATGCCGGTGAACGCGAGGTAGCCCAGGGCGCCGTCCCCCCACGGGCCGGGGCCCTGCTGACGCCCCACCGTGGTGAACACGGCCCACGCCCACACCCGGGAGGCCGCCCAGACGAGCGCGGCCTGGGCCCACCAGGGGGCGGCGGCCAGCCGGGAGCTCACGCTCCCCGCGCCGGACCGGGTCCGGGGTCCTGGGCCGGCAGCTGCCGGGCGAGGCGCTCGAGCACGGCGTGCACCTCCCCGGGGTCGTAGCCGCGGCGCCGGATGGAGAAGGCGATCCGCCCGACGTCCTCCCGCGTCATCACCTCGGGCAGCACGAGAGGGGCGTCCGGGGCGCGCTCGGCGCGGATCCCGTCCCGGGCGGGAGCGGTCCAGCCGGAGAGCCGCTCGCGGCCGAGCAGGACGACGCCCACGAGGGTCAGCAGCAGCACCAGGCCGGTCAGCACCACGAAGAGTTCGGTCATGCCACCAGGCTATGCGGCGGGCGCGCGGAGCCCGGCTGCCGGGCGACCGCCCGGACGCGAAACATTCCTACGGATCGGTACGCATTTAACGTGCTCGCAACGTGTTCGCCATCACACGGAAGAATTCTGGGATATCTTTCCGGTATGTCACACGCCACTCCGCCGGCCGCCGCACCGTCCGCCGCCGCGCCCGGCACGGGCGAGGCCCTGGTCCGCATGTCGCACGTCAACAAGCACTTCGGGGACCTCCACGTGCTCCGGGACATCAACCTGGAGGTGCGCCGCGGCGAGGTCGTCGTGGTGATCGGCCCGTCCGGGTCCGGGAAGTCGACCCTGTGCCGCGCGATCAACCGGCTCGAGAGCATCGACGACGGGGAGATCCTCATCGACGGCAAGCGGCTGCCCGAGGAGGGCAAGGCCCTCGCGAGGCTGCGCGCGGACGTGGGCATGGTCTTCCAGTCGTTCAACCTCTTCGCCCACAAGTCGGTCCTGCAGAACGTGACCCTCGGGCCCGTGAAGGTCCGTGGCCGCTCGGCGGGCGAGGCGAAGAAGCAGGCGATGGAGCTGCTGACCCGGGTGGGCGTGGCGAACCAGGCCGAGAAGCTGCCGGCCCAGCTCTCCGGCGGCCAGCAGCAGCGCGTGGCGATCGCCCGCGCCCTGGCCATGGAGCCGAAGGTCATGCTCTTCGACGAGCCGACCTCCGCCCTCGACCCCGAGATGATCAACGAGGTGCTCGACACCATGGTCGCCCTGGCCAAGCAGGGCATGACGATGATCGTGGTGACCCACGAGATGGGCTTCGCCCGCAAGGCCGCCGACCGCGTGGTGTTCATGGCCGACGGGCAGATCGTCGAGGAGAACACCCCCGAGGAGTTCTTCACCAATCCGCGCTCCGCGCGCGCCCAGGACTTCCTGGGCAAGATCCTCGGCCACTGACCGTCCACCCGCCCCTCCGACCGAACGTCACCACCTCGACTGCAAGGAGCAGACCATGCGCAACACCAAGCCCCTCGGACTCGCCGCGATGGCCGCGGCCGCGGCCCTGACCCTCACCGCGTGCGGCGGCGGCGGCGAGGAGCAGGCCGGCGGCGGGGAGACCGGCGGGTCCGGCGAGTCCGTCCGGATCGGCATCAAGTACGACCAGCCGGGCCTCGGCTTCCGGGACGGGGACCAGTACACCGGCTTCGACGTCGACGTCGCGAAGTACGTCGCCACCGAGCTCGGCTACTCGGAGGACCAGATCGAGTGGGTGGAGTCCCCCTCCGCCAACCGCGAGAACATGCTCGCCAACGACCAGGTCGACATGATCTTCGCGACCTACTCGATCACCGAGGAGCGCGACCAGACCGTGGACTTCGCCGGCCCCTACTTCGTGGCCGGCCAGGACCTGCTGGTCCGCACGGACGACACCTCGATCACCGGCCCAGACGACCTCGAGGGCAAGAACCTGTGCTCGGTGACGGGCTCGACCTCCGCGCAGAAGGTCAAGGAGGACCAGCCCGGCGCCAACCTCGTCGAGCAGCCCGGCTACGCCGACTGCCTCACCGCGCTGGAGTCCGGCCAGGTGGACGCCGTGACCACGGACGACATCATCCTCGCGGGCCTGGCCGCGACCGAGGCCAACCAGGGCAAGTTCAAGGTGGTGGGCAACACCTTCTCCGAGGAGCGCTACGGCGTGGGCCTGCCCCAGGGCTCCGACCAGTGCGAGGCCGTCAACGAGGCCATCACCAAGATGATCGACGAGGGCGCCTGGGAGGAGGCGGTCACCGCCAACACCGAGGGGGCCGACTACTCGTACAACGCGGAGCTGAACCCGCCGGAGCCCGAGCCCTGCGGCGAGTGACGACGGACGCGTAGGTCCCGGGGCCGGCCGGTTCCGGCCGGCCCCGGGACCGGCGCCCCCGCAGCACACCGACCGATCCACGACGAAGGGCCCTCGCGTGACCCAGCACCACCCCGATCCCCGGGAGCTCCCGTGAGCGACTACCTGGCAGACTTCGCCAGCCTGTTCGAGCAGTACGACGTCCTGGCCGCCTTCTGGGTCAACCTCCGGCTGACCTTCTGGGCCGCGATCGGCTCGGCGGTCCTCGGCGGGCTGATCGCGCTGATGCGCATCTCCCCCATCGCGTCGCTGCGGCTGCTGGGCACCGGGTACGTGAACCTGTTCCGCAACACGCCACTGACCATCATCCTCGTCTTCCTGGTCCTGGGCGTGTGGAGCCAGCTGGGGATCAACCTCTCCGGCGACTTCGACCAGAACTTCTTCAACTGGGCGGTCATCGGCCTGAGCCTCTACCACGCGGCCTTCGTCTGCGAGGCCATCCGCTCCGGGGTCAACACCGTCCCGGTCGGCCAGGCCGAGGCCGCCCGGGCCATCGGCCTGTCCTTCCTGCCCGCCGCCCGGCTGATCATCTTCCCGCAGGCGCTGCGGGGGGCCGTCACGCCGCTCGGCAACACCCTGATCGCCCTGACGAAGAACACGACGGTGGCCGCGGCCGCGTCGGTCACCGAGATCTCCTCGCTCATGAAGACCATGATCGAGTTCCGCCCGGACGTGATCATCGCGATCTTCCTGGTGGTCGCCCTCGGCTTCGTCCTCATCGTGGTCCCGGTGGGCCTGCTCACCACCTGGGCCTCCCGGAAACTGGCGGTGAAGCGCTGATGGCCAAGACCCAGAACGTCCTCTTCGACGTCCAAGGACCCCGCGGCCGGCGGATCAGCGCGGCGCTCAACGTGCTCGGCGTGCTGCTCGCGGCGGCCCTCGCCTGGATCGTGCTGGGCGAGCTGGCCGAGAAGGGCCAGCTCGACGCCGCGAAGTGGAGCCCCCTGCTGTCCGCGCGCACGTGGGAGAACTTCCTGCTCCCGGGGCTGTGGGACACCCTCCGGGCCGCGCTGCTGGCCGTGGTGCTCTCCGTCGCCTTCGGCCTGGTCTTCGGGCTCGGCCGGCTCTCCCAGCTCGCGCCCGTCCGGGGGGTCTGCACCGTGGTCGTGGAGTTCTTCCGCGCCGTCCCGGTGCTCGTGATGATGATCTTCTTCTACCTGGGCATCGGGCGGGCCGGGCTGGTCGAGCCGTCGAACGTCCCCTTCTGGGCGGTGGTCCTCGGGCTGATGTTCTACAACGGGTCCGTGATCGCCGAGCTGATCCGCTCCGGCGTCCACCAGCTGCCCAAGGGGCAGCGGGAGGCCGGGCTCGTCATCGGGCTCACGCCGTCCCGCTCGCTGCGCCTGATCGAGCTCCCCCAGGCGCTGACGGCCATGCTGCCCTCGCTGGTCAGCCAGTTCGTGGTCATCCTCAAGGACACGGCCCTGGGCTACATCATCACCTACCCGGAGCTGCTCGCCAGCGGGCGGCGCCTGGGCTCCGGGGACGGCAACATCCTCCAGACGCTGTTCGTCGTGGCGCTGGTCTTCGTGCTGATCAACTACCTGCTGACGCTGCTGGCCGCGTGGCTCTCCCGGTTCCTCAGCTACCGCACGGGCGGCTCCACCAAGCCGGCCGAGGGCCCCCTCGCCGCCGAGGAGGCCACCGTCTGAGCGCGGCTCAGTCGGTGAGCCAGGCGGCGAGGGCCCGGTAGCACTCCCGCACGGCCTCGGCGCTCACGTGCTCGTCGTCGGTGTGGGCGAGCAGGGCGTCCCCGGGACCGAAGTTCACCGCCGGCACGCCCATCTCCGAGAAGCGGGCCACGTCGGTCCAGCCGTACTTCGGCTTCGGCTCCTGGCCCACCGCGGCCACGAACGCCGCGGCGGCGGGGCGGTCCAGGCCGGGGCGGGCCGCGGCCGAGAGGTCGGTGAACTCCAGCTCGTAGCCGGCGAAGACCTCCCGGACGTGGGCGACGGCCTCCTGCGGGGTCTTGTCCGGGGCGAAGCGGTAGTTGACCTCCACGTGGGCGGTGTCCGGGACGACGTTGCCGGCCACGCCGCCGCCGATCCCGATCGCGTTGAGGCCCTCCCGGTAGTCGAGGCCCTCCACGGTGATCGTCCGCGGGGTGTAGGCGGCCAGGCGGGCCAGGACGTCGGCCAGCTTGTGGATGGCGTTCTCCCCGATCCAGGACCGCCCCGAGTGGGCCGCCCGCCCGGTGGTGGTGATCCGGAAGCGCATCGTGCCGTTGCACCCGCCCTCCACCGTCCCGTCCGTGGGCTCGAGCAGCACCGCGAAGTCCGCCTCGAGCAGCTCCGGGGCGTTGCGCTGCAGCCGTCCCAGACCGCTGGCCGCGGCGTCGACCTCCTCGTGGTCGTAGAAGACGTAGCTGACGTCCCGGTTCGGCTCGGTCAGCGCCGCCGCGAGGGCGAGCTGGACGGCCACGCCGCCCTTCATGTCGGTGGCCCCGCGGCCGTAGAGCATCCGGTGGCCGTCGGCCTCCTCCCACGACGAGGGCACGGTGCCGCGGGCGCCGGGCACGGCGGGCAGGGGCACGGTGTCGAGGTGCCCGGCGAGCACCACCCGCTCGCCCCGGCCCAGCTCGGTGCGGGCGACCACGGCGTCCCCGTCCCGGTGCACGGTGAGGTGCGGGAGCCGGCGCAGCGCGGCCTCGACGGCGTCGGCGATGGGCCCCTCCCCGCCGGAGACGGACTCCAGGTCGATGAGGGCGGCGGTGAGCTCGGCAGGGTCCGCGGCGAGGTCGAGGTCGGGTGCGATCATGGCTGCCAGCATAGCGGCGGGGGTCCCGGGCCCGGATCGGCCCGGCCGCGGCCTCCCCCGTAGGATGGACGCCATGACTTCTCCCACCTCTCGTCCCGCCGCCGGCCGTCCGGCCCCCGGTCGTCCCGCCTCCGGGCTGGGCCTGGCCACCGTCGTGGCCTCCGGCCCCCAGGAGGGCACCGTCCTCGACGTCTGGTACCCCTCCCCGGCCCTGTCCGACGCCGTCGACACCTCCCTCGACGCCGATCTGCGGCTGGCGGCCACCGCCGACCCGGACCGCAACATCCGCAGCGAGATCGTCGAGACGGTCGTCGACCTCGACGCCGCCCCCGTCGACGCCGCCGACGCGTACCTGCGCCTGCACCTGCTCTCCCACCGCCTCGTGCGGCCCAACACCGTGAACCTCGACGGGGTCTTCGGCCTGCTCGCCAACGTCGCCTGGACCGACCGGGGCCCCGTGCTCGCCGAGGAGCTCACCCTCGCCCTGCTGCGGATGAAGGCCACCGGCGGGCACGTGACCGTGCACAGCGTCGACAAGTTCCCGCGGATGGTGGACTACGTGGTGCCCTCGGGCGTGCGGATCGGCGACGCCAACCGGATCCGGCTCGGCGCCCACCTGGCCCCCGGCACCACGGTGATGCACGAGGGCTTCGTGAACTTCAACGCCGGCACGCTTGGCCAGTCCATGGTCGAGGGCCGGATCAGCGCCGGCGTGGTCGTGGGCGACGCCACGGACATCGGCGGCGGCGCGTCCATCATGGGCACCCTCTCCGGCGGCGGCAAGGAGCGGATCACCGTGGGCGAGCGCGTGCTCCTCGGGGCGAACTCCGGCGTGGGCATCTCCCTCGGCGACGACTGCGTGGTCGAGGCCGGCCTGTACGTCACCGCCGGCACGCGGGTGAGCGTGCTCGCCGACGGGGCGCAGTCCACGGCCAAGGCCTCGGAGCTCTCCGGCGTCCCGAACCTGCTGTTCCGCCGCAACTCGCTCACCGGCGCGGTCGAGGTGCTCCCGCGCGCCGGGCGGACCGTGGAGCTCAACGCGGCCCTGCACGCCAACTGAGCCCCCCCTCCCGGCTGAGCCCCCATCCCGGCTGAGCCCCCGCCCCGGAGGGTCTCCCCCGCCGGACGGGCTCCCGCCGGCCGGGGCCGCGGGACCGGATGCCCGGTCCTGCGGCCCCGGCCGCGCCTCCTCCTCCGCACCCGCCTTCCCCGCCCGCCCAGGAGCCCCCGTGTCCTCCCCCGCCTCCGGCCGCCGCACCAGGACGGCCGGGCTGTCGCTGTTCGTGCTGCTGCTGGTCTGCGCCGTGCTCGCCGCCGGGGCCCTCGTGGTCGTCGAGCTGCGGGCGGGGCGCCCCTCGGCCGGCGAGCCCCGCTGCGTGGTCGCCACCACGGACCCGGACGGACAGCGCCGGCGGCACACCCTGTCCTCCGAGCAGGCGGCCAACGCGGCCCTGGTCACCGCCGAGTCCGTCCGGCGCGGCACCGACCCGTACGCGGCGGTCGTGGCCCTGGCCACGGCCCTGCAGGAGTCCCAGCTCGTGAACATCGACTACGGGGACCGCGACTCCGTGGGCCTCTTCCAGCAGCGCCCGTCCCAGGGCTGGGGCACGGTCGAGCAGATCCTGGACCCGTCCTACGCCACCGGGGCCTTCTACGACCGCCTCGCCGAGGTGGACTACGCCCGGCTGTCGGTGACCGAGGCCGCCCAGGCGGTCCAGCGCTCCGCGCACCCGGACGCCTACGCCCGGCACGAGCCCCTGGCCCGGGCCTTCGCCGACAGCCTGACCGGGGGCACCGAGGCGTCCCTGAACTGCGTGCTCGCCGAGCCCGGCCAGCCCGGGGACGCGGCCGCGGCCGCCGACGCCCTGGGCGCGGCCTTCGGGGACGCGGCCCCCGCCGCGCGCGCCGAGGCCGGCCGGGTGGTCGTGCCCGCCCCGGCCGGGCCCACGGGCTGGGCGGTGGCGCACTGGGCGGTCGCCTCCGCCGAGCGGCTGGGCGTCGCCGAGGTCTCCTTCGACGGGCGCAGCTGGGTCCGGGCCGACCAGCGGACCACCCGCTTCGCCCCCGCCCCCGGCTGGGTGGACGCCGCCGAGGCCCACCCGGACGGTCCGCCTCCGTCGGGCGACGTCGTGCTGGTCCTCGCGAGCCGCTGAGGGCCTGTCCGGGCCCGGGCCGATACGCTGGGCGCATGAGAATTCTCGTCACCGGGGGAACCGGCTACATCGGCTCGCACACCGTCCTCGCCCTGCTGGAGGCCGGCCACGACGTCGTCGTGATGGACAACCTCGCCAACTCCTCGCGGACCTCCCTGGAGCGCGTGGAGGAGCTCGCGGGGCGCCCGGCGGCCGCGTTCGCCGAGGTCGACCTGCTGGACCCGGCCGGGCTCGACGCCCTGTTCGCGCAGCACCGGCCGGAGGCGGTGATCCACTTCGCCGGGCTCAAGGCCGTGGGCGAGTCGGCCGAGCAGCCGCTGCGGTACTACCGCACCAACGTGACCGGCACGCTGAACCTGCTGGAGGCCATGGCGGCCCACGGCTGCCGCTCCATCGTGTTCTCCTCCTCCGCCACGGTCTACGGCGCCCCGGAGGAGATGCCGCTGACCGAGAAGCAGCCCATGGACGCGCAGAACCCCTACGGCCGCACCAAGGAGCACATCGAGGACATGCTCGTGGACCTGGCCGCCTCGGACCCCTCGTGGAGCGTGGCCCTGCTGCGCTACTTCAACCCCGTGGGCGCCCATGAGTCCGGCCGGATCGGGGAGGACCCCACCGGCGTGCCGAACAACCTGCTGCCTTTCATCGCCCAGGTGGCCGTGGGCCGACGCGAGAAGCTGCGCGTGTTCGGCGACGACTACCCCACCGCCGACGGCACCGGGGTGCGCGACTACATCCACGTCGTCGACCTCGCGGAGGGCCACCTCCGGGCCCTCGACCACCTCGCCCGGCACGGCGGGGTGCACACGTGGAACCTGGGCACCGGCAAGGGGTACTCGGTGCTCGAGGTGCACGCCGCGTTCGAGCGGGCGTCCGGGCGCAGCATCCCCTACGAGGTCGCGGCGCGGCGTCCCGGGGACGCGGCCGTCTCCTACGCGGACCCCTCCACGGCCCTGGCCGAGCTGGGCTGGTCGGCCGAGCGGGACATCGACACCATGTGCCGCGACCACTGGAACTGGCAGAGGAGCAACCCGGAGGGCTACGCCGGGTCCTGAGGCCCCGGGCTCACCAGCCCGGCGGGCGCACCACGTTCGGCGGCGCGTCGGCGAACAGCGCCGCCACCCGGCGCTCGTCGTGGCCGGCGATGCCCGTGCCCACCCGGGTGAGCCAGAACGTCAGCTCCGGGTGGGCGCGGGCGAAGTCCACGAACACGTCCGCCTCGCGCTCCAGGGTGGGGAACCCGCTCATGCTGTCGATCGCGTAGGAGCGCCCCTGCAGGCCGTGGCCCTGCCCCGGCACCGCGCCGAAGCGCTCCACGGCGGTCCGCGCCGCGCCGGCCGCGTGCGCGCCGCGGGCGTTGGAGCCGAAGACGAAGACCTCGTCCGGGCCCAGCTCGGTGATCCGCTCGGGGGTGTGCCGCTGCTCGCTCATGGCCCGCACCCTACCGGGGCGCGCGGCGGGTGCAAAAGGCAGGGCCCGCGCCCCCTCGGGGGGCGCGGGCCCTGCCACCGGCCGTGCGGCTCAGCCCTGCGGGTAGTGACGCTCGGCCTCGCCCACGTAGAGCTGGCGCGGACGGCCGATCTTGGTCTCCGGGTCCTCGATCATCTCGCGCCACTGCGCGATCCAGCCCGGCAGCCGGCCGATGGCGAACAGGACGGTGAACATCTTCTCCGGGAAGCCCATCGCCTTGTAGATCAGCCCGGTGTAGAAGTCGACGTTCGGGTACAGCTTGCGCTCCACGAAGTAGTCGTCGGCCAGGGCCTTCTCCTCGAGCCGCATCGCGATCTCGAGCTGCTCGTCGTTGCCGCCCAGCTTCTCGAGGAGGTCGTGGGCGTAGTCCTTGACGATGCGCGCGCGCGGGTCGTAGTTCTTGTACACGCGGTGGCCGAAGCCCATGAGCCGGGCGCCGGACTCCTTGTTCTTGACCTTCTCCATGAACTCCTCGGGCTTGACGCCCTCCTGCTGGATCCGGTTGAGCATGGCCAGCACGGCCTCGTTCGCGCCGCCGTGCAGCGGGCCGTAGAGGGCGTTGATCCCGGCGGAGACCGAGGCGAACATGTTCGCGTGGGACGAGCCCACCAGCCGGACCGTGGAGGTGGAGCAGTTCTGCTCGTGGTCGGCGTGCAGCATCAGGAGCACGTCGAGGGCCTTGGCCATCGTCGGGTCGATCTCATAGTCCTCGGCGGGCACCCCGAAGCACATGCGGAGGAAGTTCTCCGTGTAGTTGAGGTCGTTCTGCGGGTAGAGCATCGGCTCGCCCTTGGACTTCTTGAAGGCGTACGCGGCCAGGGTCGGGACCTTGGCGAGCAGCCGGATCGTGGAGATCTCCACCTGCTGCTGGTCGAACGGGTCGAGGGAGTCCGCGTAGAACGTGGACAGCGCCGAGACCGCCGAGGAGAGCACCGGCATGGGGTGCGCGTTGCGCGGGAACCCGTTGAAGAAGCTCTTGAGGTCCTCGTGGACCATGGTGTGCCGGCGCACCCGGGTGTCGAAGTCCTCGAGCTGGGCCGGGGTGGGCAGCTCGCCGTAGATCAGCAGGTACGCGGTCTCGATGAACGTCGAGTGCTGGGCGAGCTCCTCGATCGGGTAGCCGCGGTAGCGCAGGATGCCGTTGTTGCCGTCGATGTAGGTCACCGCCGAGCGCGCGTTGGCGGTGTTCATGAACCCGGGGTCGAAGGCGACGTTGCCGGTCTCCTTGAGCAGGTTCGTGATCGCGTACCCGCGGTTGCCCACGGTGGCGTCCTGGACGGGCAGCTCGAGCCGTCCGCCGTTGCCGTAGTCGAGCTGAGCGGTCTCGGTCTTCTGTGCAGACTCGGTCATGTTCTTCGTCCTCCGCGAGTGGATTTCGGTGTCCGGTGTCCGGGGCGGCCCTGCCGGGCGGCACCGGTGGCGCAGCACGGGCGTGTCTCGGGACACAGCGATCGTCAGGGTCCAACCTACCTGTTCCGTCGGCGAGCGGACCAATCCCGGCGCCGCGCGGGGGCGTCTCAGCCGCGGGCGAGCCGCTGCACCGCGGCGTCGATCCGCTCGTCCGTGGCGGTGAGCGCGAGCCGCACGTAGCCCTCCCCGGCCGTCCCGTAGAACACGCCCGGGCCCACCACGACGCCCCGCTCGGCGAGGCGCTGGACCGTGGCCCAGGTGTCCTCCCCGGCGGTGCACCACAGGTAGAGCCCCGCCTCGGAGTGCTCCACGCGCAGCCCGAACGCCTCCACGGCCGGCACGAGGCGGTCGCGCCGGGCCCGGTAGAGCGCCTTCTGCGCGTGCACGTGGGCGTCGTCGCCGAGGGCGACCCGCATGGCCTCCTGGACGGGGGCCGGGACGATCATCCCGGCGTGCTTGCGCGAGTTCACCAGGTTGGCCATCAGCCGGGCGTCGCCGGCGAGGAACGCGGCGCGGTAGCCGGCCGCGTTGGACTGCTTCGACAGCGAGTACGCCGAGAGCAGCAGGGAGGTGTCCCCGCCGCTGACCCGCGGGTCCAGCACCGAGGGGACGGGGGCCCCGCCCTGCTGGACGTCCCACCGGCCCCAGCCGAGCTCGGCGTAGCACTCGTCGGAGACGACCACCGCCCCGAGGCCCCGGGCCTGGTCCACGAGGCGGCGCAGCGACTCGACGTCGCGCACGATGCCGGTGGGGTTGGCCGGCGAGTTCAGCCAGACCAGGCGCACCCGGGCGCGCACCTCGTCCTCGAGCTCGTCGAGGTCGTCGGCGGCCACCGCCTCGGCGCCGGCCAGCCGCGCCCCGATGTCGTAGGTGGGGTAGGCCACCGTGGGGCGCACGAGGACGTCCCCCGGGCGCAGGCCGAGCAGCAGCGGCAGCCAGGCGACGAGCTCCTTGGAGCCGACCGTGGGCATGACCGCGGCCGGGTCCAGACCGGGCACGCCGCGCCGGCGGGCGTACCAGGCCACGACGGCCTCCCGCAGGGCGGGGGTGCCGTGGGTGGTCGGGTAGCCGTGGGCGTCCGCGGCGGCGGCCAGCGCGTCCTGGACGACCAGCGGGGTGGGGTCCACGGGCGTGCCGATGGACAGGTCCACGACCCCGTCCGGGTGCTCCGCGGCGACGGCGCGGTACGGCGCCATCGTGTCCCACGGGTAGTCCGGGAGGGCGAGGCCGAAGGACCGTGCCGTCTCGGTCACTGGGCGCCCTGGTTCTGCGGGGGCAGGGCCGCGATCATCGGGTGGTCCGTGTGGGTGTTGCCGAGCTTGGCGGCCCCGCCCGGGGAGCCGAGGTCGTCGAAGAACTCGACGTTGGCCTTGTAGTAGTCGGCCCACTCCTCGGGGGTGTCGTCCTCGTAGTAGATCGCCTCCACGGGGCAGACCGGTTCGCACGCGCCGCAGTCCACGCACTCGTCGGGGTGGATGTAGAGCGAGCGCTCCCCCTCGTAGATGCAGTCGACGGGGCACTCCTCGACGCAGGCCTTGTCCTTGACGTCGACACAGGGCTGGGCGATGACGTAGGTCACGGCGTTTCACACCTTTCTGCTGGAATTCTCCGCCCAGTCTAGCCACCGTGTCCTGGCTACGATGACAGCCATGGTCTCCCCGACATCCGGCTCAACGTCCTCGCCCGTTCCGTCATCCCCCGCCCTGGAGTTGCTCGCTGGCCTGCCCCGCGGTACACGGGTCAGCGTGCGCTACGCCCTGCCCGCCGACGACGCCTCCGGGCTGCCGCTCACCGACGCCCTGGGCGAGCTGGTGGGGCCGGTCACCGAGGGGGACGCCGGGACGGTGACGGTGCGCACGCGGCGCGGGGACGTGCTGATCCCCGCCGCGTCGGTGCGGGCCGCCCGGGTGGTGCCGCCGGCCCCGCCGCGCCGGCGGCCGCGTGGCGGCTGAACGGCGGCAGAACGGACGCCGAGCGGGGAAAGGCGGGCCCGAGGGGCCTCGGGTGCGCGGGCGGGCCCGCCCGTCGGGCTGGGCGTGCGCCGGGGCCGCGGTCGGCCGGGCGCTCAGGCGGGGTGGGCCGCCCGTCGCCGGGCGCGCACCCAGCGGCCCGTGACGAGCACGGAGGCGATCGTCACCGCGAACACCACCACGAACCAGGCCAGGCCCAGGACGCCGACCACCGTGCTCGGATCGGTCACCACGATCACCGACCCGTCCCCGCCGTAGGCGAAGAACCAGGAGACGAGGTAGCCGATCAGTCCGGGCACGGCGGCGGCCCACACGCGGCGGGTGGCGGTGCCGACCCACAGGGACACGCTCAGCAGCAGGGCGGCGGCGAAGAGCAGTCCCCACGGGATCCACCAGCCCGCCGGCGAGTACCAGATCGCGCCGTGCAGCACCGTGGCCACGCTCGCCCCGGCGAGACCGGCGGCGACCGAGGTCACCAGGGTGGTGGGCAGCGAGGCCGGGGCCGCGTCGGCACGCGTCTCCCCCACTGCGGCGTCCGGGTCCCCGGCGAGCAGGCGGAAGGTCTCCAGGGCGCTGAAGGGCTGCCAGACCCCGTTGGACAGGGCGAAGCGGCTGCCGTCCTCGGCGAGCACCAGCTGGGTGGCGTGGGCGGCCATGGCCGCCCGCTTGCGCTCGGCGGAGCCGTGCACGGCGGCCTGCGGGCGGGGGTCGTCCGCCCGGGCCTCCCCCTCGACGGCCCACACGAGGGGGGTGCGCCAGGGCTCGGCGGCCCCGCCCGCGGCGTCCGTGCCGGGGCGGGCGGCCAGCTCCGCGCCGCGCACCGCGACGGCGGCCGTGCGGACGTGGTCGGGGTGGCCGTAGCCCCCGTCGTCGTCGTAGGTGACGAGCACGTGGGGGCGGACGGCGCGCACGGCCGCGGCGACGTGCGCGGCGGCCTCCTCGGGGGACGCCGCGGTGAGGCTGTGCGGGGAGGAGTCCCCGGCCGGGGCCGCCCGGCCGTCGGGGCCCCAGGACATCCCGGAGTCGTGGTAGTGCCCCGTGCCGCCGGCGAAGCCCACGGCGGGGTCCAGGGCGGGGGGCTCGCCCGCGAAGTAGCGGTCGGCCACCCCCAGCGCGGCGGCGGCGTCGTCGAGCTCCCCGACGCGGTAGCGGCCCAGGGCGGTGCCGTCGTCGGTGCAGCCGGGACGGCCGACCTCGAGCCCGCGCAGGGGCTCGGGGATCACCTCGCCGCGCTCCCCGCGGGTCATGGTGAGCAGCACGACCTGCGCGCCCAGTCGCGCGTACCGGCCCATGGTGGCGCCCGTGGCGATGGACTCGTCGTCCGGGTGGGCGTGCACGAACAGCAGCCGGGCGTCCTCCGGGCGCAGTCCGGCGGGCAGCAGACCCGGCAGGGCGTCCTCGCGCACGAGGACGCCCTGCTCGGGGTAGTACGGGACGGGCTGGGTCACGACCGGGCCTGCTGCGCTCGCCTGCTGGGCCGGTGGCTCAGGCCCGGGCGCGGGCGCGGTTGGCCTTCAGGCGCTCGTTGGCGTCGAGGACCACCTTGCGGATCCGGATGGCCTCCGGGGTGACCTCCACGCACTCGTCCTCGCGGGCGAACTCGAGGGACTCCTCGAGGGTCAGCTTGCGCGGGGGCGTGAGGTTCTCGAAGGTGTCGGAGGAGGCCGCACGCATGTTGGTGAGCTTCTTCTCCTTCGTGATGTTCACGTCCATGTCGTCGGCGCGGGAGTTCTCCCCGACGATCATGCCCTCGTAGACCTCGGAGGTCGGCTCCACGAAGAAGGAGCCGCGCTCCTGCAGGTTGATCATCGCGAACGGGGTGACCACGCCGGCGCGGTCGGCGATCATCGACCCGTTGGTGCGGTACTCGATGTCCCCGGCCCACGGCTCGTAGCCGTCGGCGTAGGAGGAGGCGATGCCGGCGCCGCGGGTCTCGGTGAGGAACTTCGTGCGGAAGCCGATGAGCCCCCGGGAGGGGACCTTGAACTCCATGCGCACCCAGCCGGTGCCGTGGTTGGCCATGGCCTCCATGCGGCCCTTGCGGGCGGCCATCAGCTGGGTCACGGCGCCGAGGAACTCGTCCGGCACGTCGATGGTCATGTGCTCGTAGGGCTCGTGCACCTTGCCGTCGACGGTCTTGGTGACCACCTGCGGCTTGCCCGCGGTCAGCTCGAAGCCCTCGCGGCGCATCTGCTCCACGAGGATGGCCAGGGCCAGCTCACCGCGGCCCTGGACCTCCCAGGCGTCGGGGCGCTGGGTGGGGAGCACCTTGAGCGAGACGTTGCCGACGAGCTCCTTGTCGAGGCGGTCCTTGACCTGGCGGGCGGTGACCTTGGCGCCCTTGACGCGTCCGGCCAGCGGGGAGGTGTTGATGCCGATGGTCATGGAGATCGCGGGGTCGTCCACCGTGATCAGCGGCAGGGGCTGCGGGTTCTCCGGGTCGGTGAGGGTCTCGCCGATGGTGATGTCCTCGATCCCGGCCACGGCCACGATCTCACCGGGGCCGGCGGACTCGGCCGGGACCCGGTCCAGGCCCTTGGTGGCCAGCAGCTCGGAGATCCGCACGTTCTTGAGCTCGCCGTTCGCCCGCGCCCAGGCCACGGTCTGGCCCTTCTTGAGGGTGCCGTTGAAGATCCGCAGCAGGGCGAGGCGGCCCAGGAACGGGGAGGCGTCCAGGTTGGTCACGTGGGCCTGCAGCACGCCCTCGGGGTCGTAGGAGGGGGCCGGGACGTGCTCGATGATCGTCCGGAACAGCGGCTCGAGGTCCTCGTTGTCCGGCAGGGACCCGTTGGCGGGCTGCTCGAGGGAGGCCCGGCCGTCGCGGCCCGCGGCGTAGACCACGGGCACGTTCAGGACGGCGTCGAGGTCGAGGTCCGGCTCGTCCTCGGAGATGTCGGAGGCCAGGCCCAGCAGCAGGTCCATGGACTCGCCCACGACCTCGTCGATCCGGGCGTCGGGGCGGTCCACCTTGTTGACCACGAGGATCACGGGCAGCTTCGCCTCGAGCGCCTTGCGCAGCACGAAGCGGGTCTGGGGCAGCGGGCCCTCGGAGGCGTCCACGAGCAGCACGACGCCGTCGACCATGGACAGGCCGCGCTCGACCTCGCCGCCGAAGTCGGCGTGGCCGGGGGTGTCGATGACGTTGATGGTGATGGTCTCCCCGTTCGCGGAGGGACCGTCGTAGAACACCGTGGTGTTCTTGGCGAGGATCGTGATCCCCTTCTCGCGCTCCAGGTCACCGGAGTCCATCACGCGCTCCTCGACCTCACCGTGGGCCGAGAACGCGTGCGTCTGCTGGAGCATCGCGTCCACGATGGTGGTCTTGCCGTGGTCGACGTGGGCCACGATGGCCACGTTGCGGAGGTCGGCGCGCTGGGCGGTGGTGGAGGTTACAGACATACGCGTGGGTCTCTCTTCGGGTGGAGATGCGGGGGGAGGTGCAGCCCTCCCGATGGGTGCGGCCGGGGCGCCGCCGCGCACCCGGAGAGGCCCGGGCGGGGGCACCCGCACAGCGGGCCACCGAACAGTCTACCTTGCGGGACCACCCGGGCGGCACCCCGGCAGGCTGTGACCCCGCCGACCCCGGCCCTGCCTCCCCCGCCCGCACGACGCCGAGCCCCGCCCGCACAGAAGCGAGTCCCCACGCGCAACGCCGAGCCCCCACGCACAGAGGCGAGTCCCCAGTGTTCTGGTGCATCCCCATGCTCTTTCCTGGGGAGACACCGCAGCACTGGGGACTCGGCGCTCAGCGCGTTCGAGGGCTGGGGACTCGGCGCTCAGCGCGTTCAAGGCCTGGGGACTCGGCGCTCAGGGGTTCGGGGGCTCGGACCCCGCGGCTCAGCAGGTGCGCGCCGGGGCGGGGCTCACCAGGTGGGCAGCGCCGGCAGGGTCTCCTCCGCCGTGACGCGCCCGGTCTGCCCGCGCGCCAGCCACGCCAGCAGGCCGGCGCGGTCGGACCGGACGCGCGCGGCGCCGTCGCCGATCACCCACTCGTCGCCCTCCTCGGTGGCCAGCGTCATCCCGGGGGCGTCCTTGGCGCGCATGGTGCGCACCGCCGCCTCGAGGGCGTCGAGCAGAGAGTCCGGCTCGGCCCGCTCCAGGGTCCAGGCCGTGTCGAGGTCGTGGTGGTGGACGACGATCTCCGAGTTCCGCAGCGCCACGACGGCGAGGGCGGGGATCCGCTTGCCGTGCATGTGCACCTCGTCCACGGCCAGGGCCCCGCCCAGCCGCCGGCACTGCTCGGCGAAGTAGGCCGCGCTCTCGCGGGTCCGGCGCAGCAGCTCCTCGCGGGGCAGGGCGGCGAACTCGTCGATCTCCTGGTTGCGGGCCTCGGGAGACGCGTAGGGGCGCTGCTCCCGGCCCGTGACGGCCCAGTCGACCAGCCGGACGAGGGCCCGCCCGTTGGAGGCGAGGTGAGCGACGACGTGGGCGCGGCTCCAGCCGCCGCACAGCGAGGGCGCGGCCAGCTCCTCCTCGGAGAGGGACTCGGCCGTGGCGAGGAACCTGTCGGTCTCGCGCTCGAGGCGGGACAGGTCGGCCTGCAGGCGGGTGGGATCGCTCATGGCCCCACCCTATCCAGCGCCGTGTGAGCCCGGCCAGCGCCGGGGATCCGGGGCCGTCCGCGGGGCGCTCCTCCGGGCGTCAGCGCAGCACGTCGTCCACCGGGCGCCGCAGCGACCGGGGCATCTCGGGGCCGCGCCCGAGGCAGATCACGAGGTCAGGCCGTCCGTCGAGGCCCAGCGCCCGGGCGAAGCGGCGCCGCCGGGCTGCGTCCTCGACCGGCTGGTTCACGAAGGCGTGGCGCACGCCCAGCGCCGTGGCCTGCAGGGCGAGGCGCTCGTAGCACCGCCCGGCCTCCACCCAGTGCCCGGGGTCGTCGGTCGAGGAGACGAGCACGGCCACGGCGGAGGCGCTGCGGATCCTCCGGGCGTACGTCTCGTTGGCGGGTCCGGCGCGGGAGAGGAACCGGAACAGCGGGCCGGCGATCCAGCGGGGCGCCGAGGAGTTGCCCGTCGCGCGCCCGGACAGCCCGTCCCGGGTGCGCACGGCCTCGGCGTCGTTGAAGCGGATCCACTGCTTCAGCTCCCGCACGAACGCCCGGTCCCGGAGCTGGGCCGAGTTCCCCTGCGTCACGTGGTCGACGACCGTCTCCTTGGCCCGGCTGCCGGTCAGCAGGACGGTGCGCACGCCGCTGCCCGTCCCGGCGGAGCGCAGCAGTTCCAGCTCGTCCGGACCCAGCGGCGTCCCGTCGTACTCCGTGCGCGTGCTCTGGCGCCGCAGGATCGCGTCGAACAGGTCGGAGGCGCGGGCCGGGGCCGGGGTGAGGTCCACCCGCACCCGCCCGGGGAGCGGCCGGTCCTCGAAGCGCACCACCGGCTCCCAGCCGTCCGCGCGCGCGGCCTGGACCAGGTTCTCCGCGGCGCACCCGAGCGAGGCGTACAGGTGGTGGTCGTCGGGGTCGACGGCGGGGCAGCGCCGTGAGAGGTCGGGCAGGATCGAGATCGTGCGTCCGTCCAGCCGGAACTGCCAGCACTGGGTGTTGTGGCTGGACGGCGCCAGGCTCGCGTAGTGGACCAGCGACCGCAGCCGCTCGTACTCCCCACCGGCACCGGCCGGGGCCCGGCGCCAGGTCTCCCGGACGGCCTCCTCGTAGTCCATGCCGGCTCCTCCCGCGTCCTGGGACGGTCCACGGTCCTCGGCCGTCGTGCGCATGTCAACACCCCGCGGTAGAGGGCCCCCGGGCGCCGTCCCGCGGCCGGATCAGAGGACCGGCAGCCGCGCGAACGCCCGCTCGGCGGCCCGGCGGCGGGTGGCCGAGAGCTCCTCGAAGGGCTCCAGCACGAGTCCCGGCGAGCTCGCCCGGCGGCTGCGCCCCCAGGTGCCCACCACGCGTCCGCCGGCCACCACCGTGGGCTTGAAGACCCCGTTGGCGCCGGGGACGATGCGCGCGGCGTGCCGGCCGGCCAGCACGTGCGAGCGGTCCCCGTAGCCCAGGACGTACTCGTCGAACGGCGGCAGCAGGTGCACCCCGGCGGCCCGGCGGTCCGCCCGCACCGCGGCCTCGAGCACCTCGGGGGCGCACCACAGCTCCTGGCCGCCGGCGTCGCGCACCGCCACGACGTCGTCGAGCGCGGCCACCGCGGCGCGCACCGTGGCGCGCGGCAGCGCCGCCCAGCGGGCGGCGTCGGCCACGGAGGCCGGGCCGTGGCTGCGCAGGTAGCGGCGCACCCAGCGCACGACGACGGGCGGCGCCTCGGGGGCGGCGGGGCCCCGGTCGGGCTCCTCCCCCGATCCCGGGACCCAGTCCGCGACGGGGACCACGAGCTGGTCGCGGGCGTCCGCGGCCAGGGGGCCCATGCACAGGGTCGCGTCCAGGTGCAGGGCGAGCATGAGGTGGTAGGCCCGGCCCGGGGCGCCCAGCAGCCCGGCCTCCTCCCACGCGGCGTGCAGCCGCTCCCGGGGCTGGGGTCCGTGGCGCAGCGCGGCCAGGGCGGTCTCCCGGGCGGCGTCCAGGCGCTCGTCGACGCCCAGCTCCCGCCGCCGGCCCGCCGTCGCGGAGACGGTGCGGGGCCCGAGCACGGCCAGCCACGCCCGCAGCTCCTCGGCGGGCACCAGGTGCAGGGTCCCGCGCATGGGCCACGTGCGCACGATCCGGCCCTCGGCGAAGGCCTCGCGCACCCCGGCGGCCCCGGCGCCCCGGCGCAGCCCGACCGACACGAGGGCGCCGGGCAGGTCCTGGGCCTGGACGGCCCCGAGGGCGCGCACGACGTCCTCGGGGGCCGCGTCAGCGGGTCGCACGAGCCCGTGGGCGGCCAGTCGGGCGAGGCCGATCTCCCGGTCGCCGAGGACGGGCGGGGACGTCATGCCAGGGTCCGGCCGCGCTGCTCGGGCAGGGCGAACGCGGCCGCCGCGGCCACGAGGAACGCGGCCCCGAAGACCGCGAAGACCACCACGAGGTCGTAGCGCTCCCCGCCCAGGCCCAGCAGGACCGGCACCGACAGCGGGGCGAGGATGGAGGCGATCCGGCCGAACGCGGCGGCGGCGCCGGTGCCCGTCCCACGCAGCGCGGTGGGGTACAGCTCGGGGCCGATGGCGTACAGCGCGCCCCAGGCGCCCAGGTTGAAGAAGGACAGGGCCATGCCGGAGCCGATCACCTGCCAGGGGAGCACGACGGCGCCGACCGAGACGATGCCGAACAGCACCGCGCTCACCGCGGAGCCCCCGAGGAAGACGGCCAGGGTGATCCGCCGGCCCCAGACCTCGATCAGCCAGGCGGCCGCCGCGTAGCCGGGCAGCTGGGCGAGCGTGATGACCAGGACGTAGCCGAAGGACGTGGTCAGCGTGAAGCCCTGCTGGAGCAGCAGCGTGGGCAGCCAGGTGAACGCCCCGTAGTAGGCGAAGTTGACGCAGAACCACACGGTCCACAGCGCGCCGGTGCGCCGCCGCAGCCCGGCCGACCAGAGGCCTCCCGCCCCGGTCGCCGGCGCGGCGGCGGCCTCGGCGGCCAGGGCCTGCTCCGCGGACTCCGCCCGGGACCGGCCCAGGGCCGGGGCGCGCTCGAACGCGCGCACGGCGGCCTCGGCCTCCTCCGTGCGGCCGCGGCTCTCCAGGAAGCGCACGGACTCGGGCAGCGCCCGGCGCACGACCACCGCGTAGGCGGCCGGCACCAGGCCGACGACCAGCGCCCAGCGCCATCCGTCCGGGGAGGTCGGCACCACGAAGTAGCCGATGAGTGCGGCCAGGATCCAGCCGACGGCCCAGAAGGACTCGAGCACCACCACCAGGCGGCCGCGGATCCGCCGGGGCGAGTACTCGGAGACGAGGGTGGAGGCCACGGGCAGCTCCGCGCCGAGGCCCAGGCCCACCACGAAGCGCAGCACGACGAGCGCGGCGAGGGAGCCCACGAGCGCGGACGCGCCGGTGGCCAGCCCGTAGACGACCAGGGTCAGCGCGAACACCTGGCGGCGGCCGAGCCGGTCGGCGAGCAGCCCGCCCAGCCCGGCCCCCACCGCCATGCCGACGAAGCCGATCGAGGCGAGCAGGGACAGCTCCCCCGTGCTCAGCGCCCACTGCTGGGCCAGGGCGGCCATCACGAACGACACGAGGCCGACGTCCATGGCGTCCAGGGCCCAGCCGACGCCCGAGCCGACGAGCAGCTTCCGGTGCTCGGTGGTGTACGGCAGCCGGTCCAGCCGCTGCGACCGCGTCAGCGCGGACGTGCTGCCGGCGGGCCGCGGGCTCTCGTGCATGCTCCGGTCCTTCCCCTGTGCGCGGTGCGGCGACCACGGCGGTGCTGGGCTGCCGCGGCGCCGGGGCAGCCGCGGTGCTGCCGCGGTGCTGCGACCACTGTAGGCGGTCGGCGGACCGGACGGCGCCGGACGGGCGCATGTCGTCCCGGCCCCGCCGGGGAGGTGCTCCGCCCCTAGACTGGGAGGGTCCCCACCCACCGGCCCGGCGAGGGAGCCTCCTGTGACAACGGTCGCCGTGTACCTGGTCGTCGCCTTCGGCGCGGGCGCCCTGGCCGTCCTGCTCCGGCTGCCGCCCCTGGTGGGGTTCCTCGCCGCGGGCTTCGTGCTCAACGGCCTGGGCGTGGAGCGGCTGGCGGCCGTGGAGGAGCTCGCCGACATCGGCGTGACCCTCATGCTGTTCGGGATCGGGCTCAAGCTGGACCCGCGGTTCCTGCTGCGCAAGGAGGTCTGGGGCACCGCCGGGATCCACATGGTGCTCAGCACGGCCCTGGGCGCCGGTTTCCTGGGGCTGTTCATGCTGGCCGGTCTGGCCCTGCCCGACGCGGACCTGCCCACGCTCGCCCTGGTGGGCTTCGCGCTGTCCTTCTCCAGCACCGTGCTCGTGTTCAAGGTGCTCGAGGAGCGCAGCGAGACCACGTCCCTCTACGGGCGCGTGGCGATCGGCATCCTGATCATGCAGGACATCGCGGCGGTCGTGTTCATCACCGCCACGAACGAGCACCCGCCGAGCCCCTGGGCCTTCGCGCTGGTGCTGCTGGTCCCGGCCGCCTGGGTGTTCCGCCGGGTCTGGGACCGGATCGGGCACGGGGAGATGCAGGCGCTGTTCGGGGTGGTCATGGCCCTGGTGCCCGGCTACATCGCCTTCTCCGCGGTCGGGATCAAGGGGGACCTGGGGGCGCTGCTGGTGGGCATGCTCCTGGCCTCGCACGCGAACGCGAGCGAGCTCTCCCGGACCCTGTTCACCCTCAAGGACCTGCTGCTGGTGGCGTTCTTCGTCTCGATCGGGTTCAACGGCATGCCGGACTCCATGACGGTGCTCCTGGGGCTGCTGCTGCTGGTGCTCGTGCCGGTGCAGGCGATGCTGTTCGTGCTGCTGCTGTGGCTGTTCGGGCTGCGCCGCCGGACGTCGCTGCGCGGCGGGCTGGCCCTGGCCAACCACTCCGAGTTCGCCCTGATCGTGGGGGCCATCGGGGTGTCCGCCGGAATGCTCACGGAGCGCTGGCTCGTGGTCCTCTCGGTGGCGGTCGCGGCGAGCTTCGTGGTCTCCGCGCTGGTCAACCGGCGCGGCTCCCCCCTGATCAGCACCCTGGCCCGGCGGCTGCCGGAGCACCCGGAGCACCGGCTGCACCCGGAGGACCGGCCCATCGACATCGGTCACGCCGAGGTGCTGGTGCTGGGCATGGGACGGGTCGGACAGGCCGCCTACCAGGAGTTCTCCGGGGAGCACGGGTTCTCCGTGGTGGGCATCGAGAACGCCACGGACCGGGTCGAGCGGCTGTGCGCCCAGGGCTTCGACGTCCAGGAGGCCGATGCGACCGACCAGGAGTTCTGGGAGCGGGTGATCGCGACCGGCCACGTGCGGATCGCGGTGCTGGCGATGCCCTTCCACGGCTCCAACCTCGTGGCCCTGCGCCAGCTCACGGAGTCCGGGTTCACGGGAGCCGTGGCGGCCGTGGCGCAGTACGACGACGAGGTGCAGGAGCTGCGCGGGCACGGGGTGCGCACGGTCTTCAACCTCTACAGCGGCGCCGGGATCGCCCTGGCCGCGGAGACCGTCGAGGCCCTCGGCCACCGGGCCGACTGACGGCCCGGGCGCCCCGGGACCCGCCGCCCCCGGACCCGGCCCGCCGCGGTCCGCCCCGCCAGGATCCGCGCCAGCAGCTTGCGCAGCTCCTCGGCCCACAGCACGAGGGAGGCCGCGCCGACGGCCACCGCCCACTGCCGGGCGTCCAGGGCCGCGGTGCCGAACGCGGTCTGCAGCACGGGGACGTGCACCACGAGCACCTGCAGCGCCGCGGCGAGGCCCAGGGCGCCCCACAGCCAGGGGTTGACGAACATCCGGTGGAAGGCGCTGGAGCGCTCGGAGCGGGAGTTCAGGGCGTTGAACAGCTGGGCGAGCACCAGCGTCGTGAACCCGGCCGTGCGGGCCTCCTCGAGGGAGCCGGTGCCCGGCACGAGCCCGCCGGGCAGGAACACGTCGACGCTCAGCAGCGACGAGCCGGCCATCACGAGCCCGACCAGCACGATCCGCACCCACAGGCCGGCGTCGAGGATGCGGTCCCCGGGCCGGCGCGGCGGGCGGGCCATGACGTCGTCGATCTCGGGGTCCACGCCCATGGCGAGCGCGGGCCCGGAGTCGGTGACAATGTTGATCCACAGGATCTGGGTGGCCAGCAGGGGCAGGGCGATCCCGCCGTCCCCGGCCGCGGTGAGGCCCAGCGCCCCGGCGAGCAGGACGCCGAGGAGCACGGTGGCGACCTCCCCCATGTTGGAGGACAGCAGGTAGCGCAGGAACTTCTGGATGTTGTCGAAGATGACCCGCCCCTGGCGGACGGCCGCCACGATGGTGGCGAAGTCGTCGTCGCCCAGGATCATCCGCCCGGCCTCCTTGGTGACCTCCGTGCCGGTGCGGCCCATGGCCACCCCGATGTCCGCGGCCTTCAGGGCGGGGGCGTCGTTGACCCCGTCCCCGGTCATCGCCACCACGTGGCCCAGGGCCTGCAGGGCGTCCACGATGCGCAGCTTGTGCCCGGGGGCCACGCGGGCGAACACCGACACGTCACGCACCGCGTCCCGGAACTGCTCGTCGGTGAGCCCGTCCAGCTGCAGGCCGGTGAGGGCGGGGGCGCCCGGCGGCACGATGCCGAGGTCCGCGGCGATCCGCGCGGCCGTCATGGGGTGGTCGCCCGTGATCATGATCGTGCGCACACCGGCGGCCCGGGCCTGGGCGACGGCCGCCGCGGCCTCCTCGCGCGGCGGGTCCAGGACGCGCACCACGCCGAGCCAGACCAGGTCCCGCTCCGCGGCCTCGCCCGGCGCGTCCGTCTCGTGCTCGGGCACCCGCCGCCCGGCGACGGCCAGGGTGCGGTAGGCCTGCCCGGACAGCTCCTCACCGCCGCGGCGGCCACCAGCACGCCGCGCGCCTCCTGCAGGACCTGCCCGGCGGGAGCACGGGCGTCCACGACGGTGGCCCGGCCCTCCGGGGCGTAGCCGGAGCCGGAGAGCTCCACCGTCCCGGAGGGGGTGACGATCCGCCGGAGGGTCATCTCGTTGCGGGTCAGCGTGCCGGTCTTGTCCGCGCAGATCACCGAGGCCGCCCCGAGCGTCTCGACCGAGTGCAGGTCCTTGACCACGGCGTTGCGGCGCGCCATCGCCCGCACCCCGATCGCCAGGACCAGGGACGGGATGGCGGGCAGCCCCTCCGGGACGGCCGCGACGGCCAGGGAGACCCCGAGCAGCAGGACCGTCACCAGGTCCTGCACCCCCTCCACCCCGTGGACCAGGACGACCGCGAGCATCACCACGACGGCGACGGCCACGACGATCCGCCCCAGCGACCGGGACACGGCCGCGACCTCCCGCTGCAGCGGGGACGGGTCGGCCTGCGTGCGGTCCAGCATCCGGGCGACCGCCCCCATCTGGGTGTCCATGCCCGTGGCCACGACCACGGCGCGGCCGACCCCCTGGGCCACCGCCGTGCCCCGGTAGACCATGTTCCGCCGGTCGCCCAGCGGCACCGGGCCCGGCAGGACGGCCGGGTCCTTCAGCTCGGCCTCGGACTCCCCCGTGAGCGACGCCTCCTGCACGCGCAGGGCCGTGGCCCGGAGCAGCCGGGCGTCCGCGCCCACGGCATCCCCCTCGGACAGGACCAGGACGTCCCCGGGCACCAGCTGGGCCGAGGGCACGGTGGTGAGCCGGGCGTCACGCAGCACGGTCGAGTTCGCGGCCGTGAGCACCGCCAGGGCCGCCACGGCGTCCTCGGCGCGCACCTCCTGGACCCGGCCCAGCACCGCGTTGGCGACCACGACGAGCAGGATGACGATCGCGTCCACCGGCAGTCCCGCGGCGCCCTCGGCCGCCCAGGCCGCCGTGGAGACCACGATCGCGACCAGGAGCAGGCGGATGAGCGGGTCGCGGAGCTGCGCCAGGAGCCTGCGCCAGCCCGGGACGGGCGGGGCCGAGCGCAGTTCGTTGGGCCCGTGCCGCTCCAGGCGCCGGCGGGCCTCCGGCGAGCTCAGCCCGCGGTCGGCCTGCACGCCGAGCTCGGCGAGCAGCTCCCCGGGCTCGCGCAGGGAGGGATCCGGCGGCACGGTCTCGGCGCTCACGCCCTCATTGTCCGTCCGGCCCCAGGGCTCCGCACCGTGTGACGGGCCGGCCCCGGACCCGGCGCACCGCACCGCCGGGCCGCCTCCGGGCCGCGCGCACGGAGCCCCGGCGGCGAGCGCGGCCGGGCCGGCCTCACGGGGACCGCGCATTTCCGTTTGCAACACCTTGTCTTCGAGTCCCGAACCCAATGTGTGCCAGGTCACTGTTGTGGTACCTTCATCGCGTTCGCACAAATGTTCCTCGGCGGTAACCCCCGTGGTTTCCCAGGCTCCGAGTGCGGAAGTCGAAACCATCGCATGGCCGGCCCGCACGCCGGCCGACCGGGAAATCGGAGACAGCCCATGTCCACATCCCCCTCCACCCGACGCATCACCCTGGCGCTCGCCGCCACGGCCGCGGCCGTGACGCTCACCGCCTGCGGCGGCGACAGCGGCTCCGAGGGCGCGACCGCAGCCGGCGGCGACGTCGACTGCTCCGCGTTCGAGCAGTACGGCGACCTCAGCGGCAAGAGCGTGAGCGTCTACACCTCGATCGTGGCGCCCGAGGACCAGTCCCACATCGACTCCTACGCGCCGTTCGAGGAGTGCACCGGCGCGGACATCGTCTACGAGGGCTCCCGCGAGTTCGAGGCGCAGCTGCTCGTGCGCCTGCAGTCCGGCAGCGCGCCCGACGTCGCGTTCGTCCCGCAGCCGGGCCTGATCCGGACCATCGCCGAGGACCACCCGGACGTCATCCAGCCGGTCGGCGAGGACGCCGCGGCCAACGTCGACGAGTACTACGACCCCTCCTGGAAGGAGTACGGCACGGTCGACGGCACCTTCTACGGCACCCCCCTCGGGGCGAACGCCAAGTCCTTCGTCTGGTACTCGCCCTCCATGTTCGAGGAGGCCGGCTACGAGGTGCCCCAGACCTGGGACGAGCTCATGGAGCTCTCGGACACGATCGCCGGGACCGGGGCCAAGCCGTGGTGCGCGGGCATCGAGTCCGGCGACGCCACCGGCTGGCCGGCCACCGACTGGCTCGAGGACACCATGCTGCGCACCGCCGGGCCCGAGGCCTACGACCAGTGGGTCAACCACGAGATCCCCTTCGACGACCCGCAGGTCGTCGAGGCCCTGGACGCGGCCGGGGCGATCCTCAAGGACGACAAGATGGTCAACGGCGGCCTGGGCGACGTGCGCTCCATCGCCACCACGGCCTTCGGCGACGCCGGCCTGCCGATCCTCGACGGGTCCTGCTGGATGCACCGCCAGGCGTCCTTCTACCAGGCCAACTGGCCCGAGGGCACCAACGTGGCCGAGGACGGCGACGTCTTCGCGTTCTACCTGCCCGGCAAGTCCGAGGACGAGAAGCCGATCCTGGGCGGCGGCGAGTTCACCGTCGCCTTCGCCGACCGGCCCGAGGTCCAGGCCTTCCAGGCCTACCTGACCAGCCCGGAGTGGTCCAACGCCAAGGCCCAGGCCACCGAGTTCGGCTGGATCTCCGCCAACTCCGGCCTGGACCCGGAGAACCTGAAGTCCCCGATCGACAAGCTGGCCTACGAGCAGCTGACCGACGAGAACGCGGTGTTCCGCTTCGACGGCTCGGACCTCATGCCCGCGGCGGTCGGCGCCGGGTCCTTCTGGAACGGCATGACCGACTGGATCTCCCTCGGCGAGGACAGCGAGACCGTCCTGGCCGACATCGAGAAGAGCTGGCCGTCCGAGTGACCGCAGGCCGTCCGTGACGCACCGGCGGGCGGGCCGGGTCCCCGCGACCCGGCCCGCCCGCCCCGTGCCGCCGGACGGACCCGCGGCGCCGACGACGGCCGCCGGAACCGAGCCCTGAGGAGCTCTTCGTGGACCTTTTGCTGAACGCCGACACGACGGCGGAGAAACTGATCGTCATGTGCGTGGCGATCCTGCTGTTCGTGGGGGTCACGGCCGCCGTGCTGTGGCTCGTCGACCGGCCCTCCCTGCCCCGCTGGGTGCCCCTGGTGGGCTTCCTCGGCCCCGCCGTGGCCCTTCTGGTCTTCGGGTTGCTGTACCCGGCCGCCCGTACCGTGCTCGGCTCCTTCCAGGCCCGGGACCGGCAGACCTGGGTGGGGTTGGACAACTACCGCACCATCCTGACCGAGGACGGGTTCCAGGTCGTCCTGCTCAACAC
Source organism: Kocuria sediminis (assembly GCF_009735315.1). NCBI lineage: Bacteria > Bacillati > Actinomycetota > Actinomycetes > Micrococcales > Micrococcaceae > Kocuria > Kocuria sediminis. The sequence continues at coordinate 69,900 of NZ_WOGU01000001.1, read as the reverse complement.
CGCCCTGTGGGTGCTGCTCGTGCCCACCGTGGCCACGGCCGTGGGGCTGGTGTACGCGGTGCTCGTGGACCGGACCCGGTTCGAGAAGCTCGCCAAGACGCTGATCTTCCTGCCCATGGCGATCTCGCTGGTGGGCGCGTCGATCATCTGGAAGTTCGTCTACGAGTTCAAGCCGGACCAGCCCGGCGTCCGGCAGACGGGCCTGCTCAACCAGCTGCTGGTGTGGCTGGGCGTGCCGCCCCAGCAATTCCTGCTGGACCCGCCCTGGAACACCTTCTTCCTGATCGCCGTGATGATCTGGATCCAGACCGGCTTCGCGATGACCGTGCTCTCGGCGGCCATCAAGGCCATCCCGGACGACATCATGGAGGCCGCGCGGCTCGACGGCGCCGGGGCCTGGCGCATGTTCGCCTCCGTCACCGTGCCCTCGATCCGCCCGGCGATCGTCGTGGTGATCACCACGATCGCGATGGGCACCCTGAAGGTCTTCGACATCGTCCGCACCATGACCGGCGGCAACTTCGGCACCTCGATCGTGGCCAACGAGTTCTACACGCAGAGCTTCCCGCTCGGGCAGCCGGGCATCGGCGCGGCGCTGGCCGTGGCGCTGTTCGTGCTGGTCGTCCCGATCGTGCTCTACAACATCCGGCAGATGAAGCTTTCCGAGGAGCAGCGATGACCACCGCCGCCAACATCCCGCCCGCCTCGCCCGAGGACCTCGTCGAGGACGGCCGCCCGGAGCGCAGCGGCCCCGCCGGGACCACCGTGGCCCCGGGGCGGCGCCGCGGCCTCGGGGAGCGGGCCGCACGGGCGAGGACGAAGCTCAGCTCGCCGTGGGCCTCCCTCGCCGCGGTCCTCATCGCGGTGCTGTGGACGACCCCCACGCTGGGCCTGCTGATCACCTCCTTCCGCCCGGAGCTGGACATCCGCCGCTCCGGCTGGTGGACGTTCTTCGCGGACCCGTCCGTGACCCTGGCCAACTACGAGGAGGTCATCACCGGGTCCGCGACCTCGAGCTTCGCGGCGTTCTTCGTCAACTCCGTGGTGATCACGGTGCCCGCGGTGGTCATCCCGATCACGCTGGCGCTGCTGGCCGCCTACGCGTTCGCGTGGATCGACTTCCGCGGCCGCTCCTGGCTGTTCGTGGCCGTGTTCGCCCTGCAGATCGTGCCGATCCAGATCACCCTGATCCCGCTGCTGACCCAGTACAACCAGTGGGGCCTGTCCGGGTCCTTCTGGGCGGTGTGGCTCTCGCACACGATCTTCGCCCTGCCGCTGGCGATCTTCCTGCTGCACAACTTCATGATGGACATCCCCCGGACCCTCATCGAGGCCGCGCGGATGGACGGCGCCGGGCACGTGACCATCTTCTTCCGGGTGCTGCTGCCCCTGCTGGTCCCGGCGATCGCGTCCTTCGCGATCTTCCAGTTCCTGTGGGTGTGGAACGACCTGCTCGTGGGCCTGACCTTCGGCTCCAACCTCAACGTGGCGCCCCTGACGGTGCGGCTCGGGGAGCTGGCCGGCACGCGCGGCTCGGAGTGGCACCTGCTCTCCGCCGGGGCCTTCGTGTCCATGGTCGTGCCGATGATCGTGTTCCTGGCCCTGCAGCGCTACTTCGTCCGCGGGCTGCTGGCCGGTGGCGTGAAGGGCTGAGCGCCCGCCGGCCCCGGCGCACGGAAAGGCCCCCGGAACCGCGGTTCCGGGGGCCTCTCCGTGCGCCCGGTGCCCGGGCCGGTGCGGTGCTACCGGGCGTCGGTGACGCCAGTGGCGGCCACGATCCGGCCCGTGCCGTCGGTGGCGGAGACCACGGCCTGGCCGGCCAGGATCTCCCCGGCCTGCCGGGCGGTGCGCCGGTCCACTCGCAGGGCGGTCCCGCCCGCCAGCTCGGGGTGCTCGGCGACGACGCCGGCCGGCAGCTCCGCGACGGTCACCGGCACGCTGCGCCCGCCGGTGACCGTCTCGGCGTCGAGGGCCAGGGCGCCGTCCGGACCCCAGGTGAGGGACCAGTCCAGCAGGGCCGGGTCCGTGCCGGCCGGGACCGTGCCCGCCGGGACCGCCAGCAGGTCCGCCCCGACCCACGCGGCCCGGGCCGTGCCCAGGTCGGGGCCGGCGGCGGGCTGCTCGGCCGCGCCCGTCCGGGTGCGGATCTCGTGGGTGGCGGCGTCGTACTCGATGGTGGCCACCATCCCGTCCTCGGGGACCGTCAGGCTCACCTCGGCGCCGTCCACGGCCCCGTCCTGCCCGTACGCCGCGCCGGCGCCGAGGTCCTCCACCACGCGGAAGGTGTACTCCCCCGCCGGGATCAGGGTCGTGGACCACGCGTAGGTGCCGTCCCCGTCCGGGTCCTGCAGCCAGGGGCGCAGGCAGTCCGGGGTGCGGTCGGCGGCGCAGCCGAGCTCGTCCTGGAACGTGCCGGAGGCCGTGAGCAGGGGCCCGTCGGCGTCGGTGGTCGCCCAGTGCGTGGCCGGGTCGTAGTAGAACGTCACCGGTCCGCCGGGGGCGTCGTAGCCGATGTTGGCCCCGGCGAGCGCGCCGCCGGCGCCGTAGTTCTCGTCCCAGGCGCGGTCGACGGCGACCTTGTAGGAGTGTCCCCCGGCCGGGAGGTCGAAGGTGCCCTTCCAGATCCCGTCCTGGGGGTCGAGGCGCAGCTGCGCCTGCTCGCAGGCGGGCGCCCAGTCGGCGTCGCAGCCCATCTCGGTGTTGTGCGTGCCGGGCACGGAGACCGCGTCCGGCTGCTGCACCTCGCCCACCACCGGGCCCGTGCCCCCGCCGTCCGCGGGGGCGCCCCCCGCACCGGCCACGGCCCAGGCCGAGGAGGCGGAGAGGTTGCCGGAGGAGTCCTTCAGCACGGCCCGGTACTCGAGCAGGGTCCCGTCGGCCACGTCGGCGGTGTCGGGGAAGACCCGGTACGGGGCGTTGTCGTCCGTGCCCAGCGCCGTCCACTCCTGCGTCCCGGCCGGACGCACGGCGAAGCTGACCTGGGCGAAGCCGCGGCCGGGGACGTCCGCCCGCAGCTCGGTCCGGCCGTCGGCCCCGAGGTCGGGGGCCTGCAGGCGCACCTGCGGGGCCTCCTGCTCGGGGTTGAGGGCCCGCCCGGCCCGGTACACGACGGTCGACAGCGGGGCGACCTCGACGTCGAGCCGGGCGTCCTTGCCGGACTTGCGCTTGTCCTTGCCGTCCGTCCCGTAGAGGGCGGTGAACTGGGTGTTGTCCGAGGACGTCGGCACGGTCACGGTCCGGGTCTGCTCGGAGTTGTTGGTGACCACCACGTACTCGCGCCGCTCGTCCGCGTCGATCCGGCTGAACGCGTAGACCCCGTCCTGGTCGGAGGAGTACCGGTGCAGCTGCGCGCCGTCGGCGAGCGCCGGGTGGGCCGCCCGCAGCGCGGAGAGCTCGGCGATCTGCTCGTAGAGCGGGTGGTCGGTGCCGTAGCGGTCGGCCGCACCGGGCTCGGCCGCGATCATGGGCTCCTGCAGGTACTGCGGGACCTGGGTGGCGAACATGTCCTGGCGGGCCAGCTGGTCCCCGCCGGAGCCGACGAAGCCCTGCTCGTCGCCGTAGTAGACCACCGGCTGGCCGCGGGTCAGGAACATCAGCTCGTTGGACAGCTCCACGCGCCGCCGCAGCTCCTCGTCCCGGAAACCGGCGTCGAACAGCAGCCAGGAGGCGCGGCCCATGTCGTGGTTGCCCGTGAACGTGGGCAGCTGGTAGGCGTTCGAGTCGGTGTCGGTGTAGTGGTCGTCGGCGGCGTAGAAGTCCCGCAGGGACGTGGTCGCGCCGCCCTTGGCGAACTCGAGGGACCGGGCCTGGAAGCCGAAGTCGATCACGGCCTGCAGCCGGCCGTCCGTGGTGAAGGAGGACAGGTACGCCGGGTCGGCGTCGTAGACCTCGCCGAACATGAAGAAGTCCTCGTTGCGCGCCCGGGCCGCCTCGAGCACCCGGGGGCTGAACTCCTGCCAGAACTCGAGGTTGACGTGCTTGACGGTGTCGATGCGGAAACCGTCGATGCCCATCTCCGCCCAGGCGGAGTAGATGTCCACCATCCCGTCGACCACCTCGCGGCGCTCGGTGAACAGGTCGTCCAGGCCGACGAAGTCGCCGTAGGTGACGGACTCCCCGGACCAGGTGGAGTCCCCGCGGTTGTGGTACAGGTTCGGGTCGTTGAGCCACTCGGGGACCTTGACGCCGGCGTCCTCCGGCGAGCGGAAGGTCGGGGTGTAGGGGAACGACGTCGCGGGATCGGTCGCGGGGAACTCCGGGGAGCCCGCGTAGCGGGCGTCGTCGAAGGGCTCCCCGGCGGCGTCGCGGTAGGGCTCCTCGGCCTTGGTGACGTAGTCGGTGGTGCCCTCGGCGTAGTCGATGACGTCCGCGGTGTGGTTGGTGATGATGTCGAAGTAGACCTTCATCCCGCGGGCGTGGGCGGCGTCGACGAGCTGCTGCATGTCCTCGTTGCTGCCCAGGTGCGGGTCGATCTGGGTGAAGTCGGTGATCCAGTAGCCGTGGTAGCCGGCGCTCTCCGCGCCCTCCTCCCCCTGCACCGGGCGGTTCTTGAAGGAGGGGGTCAGCCAGATGGCGGTGGTGCCCAGGCCCTCGATGTAGTCCAGCTTCTCCTGGATGCCCTGCAGGTCGCCGCCGTGGTAGAACGCCTTGTCCGTGGGGTCGAAGCCGTGCTCGAGCCGGTCCCCCTCGAGCCCGCCGGTGTCGTTGGACGGGTCGCCGTTGGCGAAGCGGTCGGCCATCACGAAGTAGAACTGCTCGGAGGTGACCGGGGCGCGCAGGCTGTCGCCGGCCAGCGCCCGGTCCTGCTCGGTGACCTCCTCGCCGCCCACCGCGGCCGGGCGCACGGAGACCGCGTCGGTGGTGTCGTCGAAGCTGAACACCACGGTGGCGGGGCCCTCGAGCACGAGCGGCAGGTTCTCGGCGGGGTGGGACTCGTCCCACCCGCCGTCGAGGGCGACCTTGTACTCCCAGGTGCCGGCGGGGACCTCGAAGGTCCCCTCGTAGGTGCCCCCGCCGACGGGGGCGAGGACGGTCTCGGCGCAGGACGGCTGCCAGTCGGCGGAGCAGCCGAGCTCGTCCTGCAGGCTGCCGACGAGGGTCACGGCGGGGGGCGCGGCGGCGGCCGGTGCGGCGGCGGCGAGGCCGACGGCGACCGGGGCGGCGCCGACCGCGGTGGCGGACAGCAGACCGGCCAGGACGGTGGATGGACGACGTTTCACGGTGTCTCCAGGGGGGTGATGGGATCGAGCAGGGGGTGCTCGGGAAACGTGCTGGAGTCTATCCCGTGACCTGGATCACAGCCGGGAGCGCGGCCGGGGGATCAGCCGCCTTTCTGCACGGCCTTGCACAGCTGCACCAGCCTGCTGATCGCGCGGTGCGGGGCGCCGGTGGGCCGGTCCGCCTCCTCCCGGGCGGCGAGGGCGAACCGCACGAGCGCCCACGCGCGCAGGCGCTCGGCGTCGGCGCCGGCCGCGAGGGACAGCGCCTCGATCCGGTCCTCGAGCGCCGCGGCCAGGGCCCCGCCGTGGCCGGCGGCCTCGGTGCGGGGCCACAGGGCGGCCACCAGGGCGAACTCCACGGTGCCGAGCACCGGGTCCGCCCCAGTGGCCAGCCACGGGGCGCGCCGCGCGGCGCGCACGGCCCCCGGGTGCAGGTCCTGGTGCACGAGGGCGGTGTCCAGCTCGTCGCGCAGCAGCCGGTCCAGGTTCGCGACCGCCTGCCGCCGGAAGCGCCGCGGGAACCGGGCGTCCAGCTCGGCGGCCCCGGCCAGGTCCTCCCGCCAGCCCCGGGCCGCGGCGGACAGCGCCGGGAACGGGGGCCGGGGCGGGCGGGCCAGGGTGCGGGTCAGCTCGCCCAGCACCCGGCAGGCCTCCAGGTCCGGCAGGGCCCGCAGGTCCCGCTCGCCGGTGCGCTCGAGCAGCAGCGCCCGGTCCGCGGGCTCCGCCCGGAGCAGCCGCACGGCGCCGCGCCCGCTCCACAGCCGCAGCGCCAGGTGCTCGTGCTCGGCCCGGGCACCCGGCGGGCCGATCCGCAGCAGCGCCGGTTCCCCCGCCCGGGTGCGCACCGGCAGCGCCAGGGCGCCGTCGTCGTCGCGGGACCGCCCGTCGGGGGCCAGCTGCCACGCGGCCAGGTAGCGCTCCGCGAGCCCGGCCCGGAGCCGGGCCGCGCCGTCGTCGGTCATGGGTCCGTCCTCCGCGCAGGTCACCGGACCATCTTCGCCCACCGGGCGGCCGTCCGCCCCGCCCGTGTTCGTTAGACTGCGAGCGCCCATCCCCCGGCCGGAACGGAGTCCACCCGCCCGTGAACGAGCTGCTGTTCGCCTTCGGCCTGACCCTGTTCGCGGGACTGGCCACCGGGGCGGGGGCCTTCCTGGCCCTGGTCACCAGGCGCACCGACGCCAAGTTCCTCGCGGTCAGCCTCGGCTTCTCCGCCGGGGTAATGATCTACGTGTCCCTGGTCGAGATCTTCGTCAAGGCCCAGGTGGCCCTCGTGGCGGAGCTCGGGGAGCGCGCCGGGGCGTGGGCCACGGCGGGCGGGTTCTTCGGGGGGATCGCGCTGATCGCCGTGATCGACCGGCTCGTGCCCAGCAGGGTCAACCCGCACGAGTACCCGCACGACGACGGCGGGCGGCAGCGCCGGCTCATGCGCATGGGCACCATGACGGCGGTGGCGATCGCGATCCACAACTTCCCGGAGGGCTTTGCGACCTTCGTCGCGGCGATGCAGGAGCCGTCCGTGGCGATCCCTGTGGTCGTGGCCATCGCCCTGCACAACATCCCGGAGGGCATCTCGGTGGCCGTGCCCATCCACTCCGCCACGGGCGACCGGCGCAAGGCGTTCCGCTACTCGTTCCTCTCCGGCCTGGCCGAGCCGCTGGGCGGGGTGCTCGGGTACCTGATCCTGCTCCCGTTCATGAGCGACGCCGTCTTCGGCGTGGTGTTCGCGGGCGTGGCGGGGATCATGGTCTTCATCTCCCTGGACAAGCTGCTGCCCACGGCCCAGGAGTACGGCGAGCACCACCTGTCGGTCTACGGGCTCGTGGCCGGGATGGCGGTCATGGCCGTGAGCCTGCTGCTGTTCGTCTGAGCCCGCCCGTCGCGGCCGGGACCGGCGGGTGCCGGGGCCGGCGCGGTCAGGGCCGGGGCGGCCGGGCGCGGTCGGCGCCGAGCGAGGGGCCGGGGCCCAGCGGCACCCCGGCGGCGCGCCCCGCCTCGGCGAAGGCCGCGGCCAGGCTCGCCCGGGAGGCGTGGGCGTTGAGCCCGCTGGGGCTGGGCAGCACCCACAGCTGCGCCCCGGCCAGCTCCCGCTCCTGGCGCCCCAGCGCGGCCCGGGGGTCCGCGAACGCGTGCCGGTAGGCGGTGACCCCGGCGACCGCGACGACGGCGGGACGCCGCTCGGCGACGAGCCCGGCCAGCCGCTCCCGCCCGGCCACGAACTCGGCGGGGTCCAGCTCGTCCGCCCGGGCGGTGGCCCGGCGCACGAGGTTGGTGATGCCCAGGCCGCGGCCCACGACGTGCTCCCGGTCGGCGTCGCTCATCCCGGCGGAGCAGTCCACGAGGTGGCCGGTGAGTCCGGCGTCGTGCAGGGCCGGCCAGAAGCGGTTGCCCGGGCGGGCGAAGTGCGCCTGGGTGGCCGCGGCCCACAGGCTGGGGTTGATGCCGCAGATCAGCAGCCGCAGCCCGGGGCCGAGCAGGTCCGGCAGGGTCGTGTCCCGCGCGGCCTCCAGGTCCGCCCGGCTCGGCCGGGTGCCGCGCGGTGTCCGTGCTGGTGCCATCCCGCCATGCTAGGCCGTCCCGCTACCGTGGGGACCATGCCGCCACCGGACGAGATCACCGTGCCCACCGGGACCGGCCCCGGACGCCTCCTGGTCTCCGCGGCCTCCTCCCCCGCCGGCTCCCCCTGGGCCGTGCTGTGGCTCGGGCACGGCGCGGGCGGCGGCGCGGGGTCCCGCGACCTCGCCGCGCTCGCCGCCGAGCTGCCCCGGCACGGCGTCACCGTGGTCCGGCACGAGCAGCCCTGGGTGGTGGCCGGCCGGCGGATCGCGCCCCGCCCGGCCGCCCTGGACGCCGCCTGGCTGGCCGCTGCCCCGGCGGTCGCCGAGCTCGCCGGCGGGGCACCCCTCGTCGTCGGCGGCCGCAGCGCCGGAGCCCGTGTCGCGTGCCGCACGGCCGGGGCCGTGGGCGCCGCGGCCGTCGCGTGCCTGGCCTTCCCGCTCCACCCGCCGGGGCGGCCGGAGCGGTCCCGGCTCGAGGAGCTGCTGACGCCGCGCGTGCCGGTGCTCGTGCTGCAGGGGACGCGGGACCCCTTCGGCTCCGCGGCCGAGCTGCGGGCCGCCGTGCACGGGGCGCCGCCGGTCGAGGTGGACCCGGTCGAGGTGGTCCCGGTCGAGGGCGCCGACCACGGTCTCAGGACGGGCCGGTCGGCGGCGCTGGGGCAGGAGGTGACGCTCGGACGGGTCGCCGCCGAGACGCTGCGCTTCCTGCGCACGGCCGTTGCGCCGGACTGACCCGGCCCGGGGCTTCAGCGCCGCCCCGCGGCGGGCTACGGTGGGAGCACGAGCGTCTCCGCGAGCGTCCGCACCAGCAGGGAGAGAACCGTCATGGCACCCACCCCCGAGTCCCCCGACGCACCGCGCCCCGGCCTGCCGCCCGAGGACCCGCGGCCGGCCGGCACGACACCCTCACCGACCCCCTCCGCGGCACCGGGGCCGGCGCCGACCGCGGCGGAGCGGGCACCGGGCCCGCCCCCGGTGCGCACCGACCCCGCCCTCGACGAGCAGCAGAAGCGCGGCGTCTCGGGGGCCATGTGGACGGCCCTGCTGCTGGGGCTGCTGATCCTGGTGCTGCTGCTGGTCTTCATCCTGCAGAACAACGTCGCGACGGACTTCCGCTTCCTCGGCTGGGAGTTCGCCCTCCCCCTCGGCATCGCGATGCTCTTCGCGGCGGTGGCCGGCGCCCTCGTCATGGGCCTCGTCGGCTCCGTGCGTCTCTTCCGGCTGAACCACCGGGTGCGCAAGCTGGAGAAGGAGCGCGCGGACATCAAGCGCGCGCTGCGCTGAGCCCCTGCCCGGCACACCGGCGCCGCACCGGACGCGCCACGGCGCACGGTCCGGCCCGGCGGCCGGAGGAGCACGTAGCCTGGCAGCACCCCGACGAAGGACGGACACCATGACCTGCCCCGCTCCCCCCGACGACGCGGACGCCCCCGGTGCCGGCGCTCTCGATGCCGACGCCCTCGACGTGGTCGCCCCCGCGACCGTGGTCGACCTCGCGGCCGGCGCCGCCCACATCACCCCCGTGGTGGTCGACGGCGAGGCCCGCTACGCCGTGGACCTGCCCGACCAGCCCCTGGACGAGGACGACGTGACGAGCCTGGCCGTGGCCCTGCAGGTCGCCCAGGCCGGACCCGCCGTGCTGGTGGACGTCGAGGAGTACGGGGAGCTGGCGCAGGACACGCCGGACACCGGCGGCCCCCGGCCCTAGACACCGGAGGTCGTGGGGCGAGCCCCGAGAAGACCGTGCGCGGGAACGGAGGACGACCGTGCGAGGACGACCACGACGCGCCCGCCCCGGGGACGAGCGGCTCAGCCCCCTGGACGCGAGCTTCCTGCGCGTCGAGGAGCGGGGGGCGCCCATGCCGATCGCCGCGCTGGCGGTCCTCGACGGCACCGCCCTGCTCACCGCGGACGGACGGCTGCCCGCAGGGACCGTCCAGGAGCTCGTGGGCCGCCGGATCCGCGACGTCCCGCGCCTGCACCAGGTCCTCGTCCGTCCGCGGCACCGGCTGCGCCGCCCGCGCTGGGCCGACGCGCCGGGATTCGACATCGGCCGCCACGTGCGGGTGCGCCCGCTTCCGCAGCCCGCGGACGAGGACGCCCTGCTCGCCGTCTGCCGCGAGCTCGACGAGCGCCCCCTGGCGACGGACCGGCCGCTGTGGGAGATGTGGTTCCTGCCGGGGATGCCCGGGGGGCGCCTCGGCCTGCTGCTGCGCATGCACCATGTGGTCGCCGACGGCATCGCGGCCCTGGCGCTGCTCACCCCGCTCTTCGACGCCGCTCCCCCGCTGACCGCCGCCGGGACACCGGGGGCGCCGCCGGACAGAGCTCCCCGATCCGGCCGGTGGTGGACGGCGCCGGCGGGTCTGGTGCAGCAGCTGCGCGCCGTCGCTCGCGAGGGACGGGCGCCCGCACTGTCGATCAACCGGCCGGTGGGGCGCCGGCGGGCCCTGGCCCTGGTGCGCGCGGACCTGGCGGCCGCCAAGGAGGCCGCCCACCGTCACGGGGGCACCGTCAACGACGTCCTGCTCGCCGCCGCCGCCGGCGGCGTCCGCGCCGTGCTGGCCGCACGCGGCGAGCTGAGCCCGGACCTGGTGCTGAAGGTGTCGGTGCCCGTCTCGGTCCGCCGGCCCGGGCAGACGTGCGGCAACCGCACCGGCGTGCGGATCGTGCCGGTCCCCCTGGGCGAAACCGACCCCGCCGCGCGGCTCGCCCGGATCGCGGCCGTGACCGCGGCGCAGCGCCACCGCCCGCCCTACGTGCCCGGCGGCCGCCTGCTGCAGCGGTGGACCGCCCGCACCATGCACCGTCAGCGGCTCGTCAACCTGTGGCTGAGCAACCTGCACGGCCCCCCGGAGCCGCTGCGCCTCGGCGGCGCCCGGGTGCTCGAGCTGTTCCAGCTGGGCGCCGTCCAGGGCAACGTCGCCCTCGCCGTGGGCGCGCTCTCCTACGCGGGGCAGCTGAACCTCGGCGTCGTCGCCGACGCCGACGTCGTCCCCGACCTCGATCTCTTCGCCGCCGGGGTGGCCGACACGCTCGACCGCCTCGGGGCGGGCCCCGGCGGCGCCTGAGCCGCCCGGCGCGTTGTGCCGCACGGGCACGGGCCGCTCAACGCGCCGTCACAGTGGGCTGCCCCGCCGGTCTCCCCACGTAGCCTGCTCAGCATGGATCAGCAGATGCACCGGGCCGCGTTCGCCACCCGGGACCCCGCCGAGGGCGTCGCCGTGCTCGACCGGGTCTTCGCGGTGCGGGACGTGCGCCGCAGTCCCGACGAGCCGTTCCGGATGGAGCTCTCCTCGGCCGGCACCGGACCTCTGCGGCACGAGCGGCTGCGCCTGGGCGGCTCCTCCGCCGCCGGCAGCACGGACGGCACCGATGTGCTGCGCGTGGGCCATGTGCTGGGCGGGCAGCTGACGGCCACCGGCCGCGGCGACCGCTTCGCCCGCCGGGGACCGTTCCTGTTCCCGCGCCGCCCGTTCTCCAGCCGGTGGGCGGAGCTCGACCTCATGACGGTCTCCTTGCGCCCGGCGGCGGTGCAGGCCCACGCCCGGCGGCTGCTGGGCGACGAGGACTTCCGGCTGGAGTTCACCGGGGACCGGCCGGTGGACCCGGCCATGGCCCGGTACTGGAGCGCCACCGTGAGGCACCTGGGGCGGGACGTCCTGCCGCACGAGGAGCTCATGCGGGCGCCGCTGGTGCGCGCCGAGACCGTGCGGTGCCTGGTCACGGCGCTGCTGCAGACGTTCCCGGGCTCCTTCCTGGAGCGTTCCCGGGAGCGCACCGGCGGCCCCGCGACCCCGCCGTCCGCCGTGCGGCGGGCGCTGGCCCACATCGAGGCGCACCTGGACGAGGACATCGGCCTGGCCGAGATCGCCGCCGCGGCCCGGATGAGCCCCCGGGGCCTGCAGGCGGCGTTCCGGCGGGAGCTGGGCACCACGCCGACGCACCGGCTGCGGGACGCCCGCCTGGACGCGGCGCACCGCGCGCTGCTCGAGGCCGCTCCCGGCACCGGCACGACCGTGGAGACGGTGATGGCCCGGTGGGGTTTCGTGCACCGGGGGCGCTTCGCGGCCGCCTACCGCGAGCGCCACGGGTGCAACCCGGCGGCGACGCTGCGCGCCTGAACGGGCACCGGTGGTCCGGAAAGCGCACCGGCGGGAGCGGATGCTGGCGGGGCGCCCCGCCGGGCCCCGACCATGGAAGGGCGGCCGGGGCCGGCCGCAGCACCATCGCGCAAGGTCGTGACCACGGGTTCGGGGGCGGAGCCGGGGCACGGGGACGAGCCAGGGGGAGGCAACGATGGACGACGTCGCGCAGGCGGGAGCACGCCCGGACGCCCCGGGCCCCGGGACCCGGTGGGTCGCTGAGGCCACGGTCAGGACCTCCGGGCGGGTCGACGCCGGCACGGTCGAGGCGCTCGGCCGGGCCGGAGCGGTGGCCGGGTGCGCGGCCCGCTGCAGCGGGGCGCAGGGGCTCTCGGTGCGGATGGACGTCGTGGCGGAGAGCTGCGCCGGTGCCTACGGCTCGGCGCTGGCCCTGCTGGCCACCGCGATCCTGCCGCTGCTCGACGGCGCCGACCTGACCGATCTGCGGATCGTGCCGGGCGGGGAGCACCCCGGGGACCGGCACGGCGGGGCGGAGCCGGCCGCCGCCGCCTGAGCCTCAGCCGCCCCGGGAGAGACGGAGCCCCAGCCAGGCCGCGAGGTCCTCGAGCTGCTCCTGCACGGCCTCGGCCGTGGACGGGGGAAAGGGGACGTCCTCGTGCACCGCGGAGACGGCGAACGTGCCGCTCTTGCGGTCGGCCGCGGCGTCGACCTTCCCGATCAGCCGGTCCCCGTGCAGGACGGGCAGCGCGAAGTACCCCCACCGCCGTGCGGCGCGCGGCTTGTACATCTCCAGGGTGTACTCGAAGCCGAACAGGTCCCGGATCCGGGCCCGGTCGTGCACCAGCCGGTCGAACGGCGACAGGAGCACCGTGCGCCCCCCGAACGGCCGTCCCAGCGCCTCCGGGTCCACCCGCCACGTGCCCGGAACGCCCTCGACGACCGCCTCGACCCCGACCTCTCCGAGGGCCAGCGGCTCCGCGGGCGTGCCCGGCGCGCCGGCCCGCACGATGCCCAGCGAGCGCAGCCGCCGGGCGGTGCGCCCCCGGTGGGCCTCCTTCGGGGACAGCACCGGGGTGCCGGCCGGATAGACGCGCTCCGCGAGGTCCCACAGCCGCTGCCGGCCCCGGCGTCCGGCCACGGCGACCTCGCCGCGCAGCATGAGGAACTCCAGCATCTGGGTGACGTTGCGGCTGTCGGTCCAGCCGGTGGACCGCCACGGCACCGCGCTGGTGTCCGGGATCTCGCGGGACGGCAGCGGTCCGTCCCCGCCCAACCGCTCCAGCACGTCGCGGCGGAACCGGTCGTTGACGCGCAGCCACTCCCGCGGCGCCTCGCGCGCGGGCCAGGCCGCCATGGCCGGCAGGTGCAGCGCCAGGTCCTCCATCGGACGCACCATGGCGTTGTGCTCGAAGAGCGTGCGGTCCCGCTCCAGCGCCTGCTGCAGCTGCGCCGGCCGGTAGCCGCGGCCGAGCCGGCTCCACAGGATGAGGTCGGCGCTGGGCGCCACGGCCGCGATCGGGTCGATCTGCAGGAGCGTGAGCCCGCGGACCACGGCGAGCAGGTCGGCCGGCCGCGGGGCGTCCAGCAGCTGCGCGCGCACGGCGATGCGCCGGGCCTCGGCGGGATCGAGGCGGAGGACGGTCATGCCCCGAGGATAGCCAGGCCCGCGGACGCCCCGGCCGCGGACAGCACGAAGGCCCCGGACCGATGCGGTCCGGGGCCTTCCTCTGGTTGCGGGGGCAAGATTTGAACTTGCGACCTCTGGGTTATGAGCCCAGCGAGCTACCGAACTGCTCCACCCCGCGGCGACTCGTCGAGTGTACGCGCTTCCGGGCGGACATGCACATCGGGTAGGCGCAGCCGGATCCACCGCCGCCGACCCACCGGCCCCGACGGCGGTGACCGCGTGGTGGGTGCGGCACAATCGTCGGGTGGACGATCTGCACGTGCCCCCGGGCCCCGGCGCGCCCCGCGGACTCAGGGTGCCGGCGGGGGAGCTGGTCGAGCAGTTCTCCCACGCCTCCGGGCCCGGCGGCCAGGGCGTCAACACGACCGACTCCCGGGTGCAGCTCTCCCTGGACCTGGCCACGACGACCGCGCTGAGCGACGCCCAGCGCGCCCTCGTCCTCGACCGGCTCGCCGGACGGTTGTCCGGCACCGTGCTGACCATCAGCGCCGCGGAGCACCGTTCGCAGCGGCGCAACCGGACCGCGGCGCGAGAACGCCTGGCCGCGATCCTCCGCGAGGCGCTGGTCCCGGCTCTCGTGCGGCGCCCGACCCGCCCCACGAACGGCTCCCGTCGGCGGCGGCTCGAGGGGAAGCGCCGGCGCTCCGAGACCAAGCAGCAGCGCCGGCGGCCCGGACCCGAATGAGCCGCGCGCCGGCGCGGACGGCCCGTCAGACGTTGAAGCGGAACTCCACCACGTCGCCGTCGCGCATGACGTAGTCCTTGCCCTCGATCCGCACCTTGCCGGCGGCCTTGGCCTCGGCCATGGACCCGGCGGCGTCGAGGTCCTCGAAGGAGACGATCTCGGCCTTGATGAAGCCGCGCTCGAAGTCGGTGTGGATCACCCCGGCCGCCTGCGGGGCGGTGGCGCCCACGGGGATCGTCCAGGCGCGGGACTCCTTGGGCCCGGCGGTGAGGTAGGTCTGCAGCCCGAGGGTGGAGAAGCCGGTGCGGGCGAGCTTGTCGAGCCCGGCCTCGTCCTGCCCGGACATCTCCAGCATCTCCTTCGCCTCCTCCTCGTCGAGCTCCACGAGCTCGGCCTCGAGCTTCGCGTCGAGGAACACGGCGTCGGCGGGGGCCACGAGGTCGCGCAGCTGCTGCTGCTTCGCCGCGTCGCCGAGCACCCCGTCGTCGGCGTTGAAGACGTAGATGAACGGCTTGGCGGTGAGCAGGCTCAGGTCGCGCAGCTGGTCCAGCTCCAGCTTCTCCTGCTCGGCCGCCCCGAAGATGGTGTCCCCGCGCTCGAGGATCGTCTGCGCCTGCTGCATCGCGGCGAGCTTGGCCGGGTCGGCCTTCTTGATCTTGACCTGCTTCTCCAGGCGCGGGATCGCGTTCTCGAGGGTCTGCAGGTCGGCGAGGATCAGCTCGGTGTTGATGGTCTCCATGTCGGAGGCGGGGTCGACCTCGCCGTCGACGTGGATCACGTCCGGGTCGTCGAAGGCGCGGACCACCTGGGCGATGGCGTGGGCCTCGCGGATGTTGGCGAGGAACTGGTTGCCCAGCCCCTCCCCCTCGGACGCGCCCTTGACGATGCCGGCGATGTCCACGAAGGACACGGTCGCGGGCAGGATCCGCTCGGACCCGTGGATCTCCGCGAGCCGGTCCAGGCGGGGGTCCGGCAGGTTGACCACGCCGATGTTCGGCTCGATCGTGGCGAACGGGTAGTTCGCCGCCAGGACGGTGTTGCGGGTCAGCGCGTTGAACAGGGTGGACTTGCCGACGTTGGGCAGTCCGACGATTCCGATAGTAAGAGCCACGGGAGACCATCCTACCGGGCGCCCCGCACGGTGCGCGCGGGGGCGCCCGGCAGGAATCGCCCGGCGGCCGGTCCGTGCCACGCCGGGGGGCATGGGCCAGAGTAGGAGCATGCACACCACCACCGGGCCCGCGCCGACCGACGACGGCGCCGTGCCCGCGATCGAGGTCGTCGGCGCCCGCAAGCACTTCGGGCACGGGAACCGCCGGGTGCAGGCCGTCGACGGCGTGGACCTGCGCATCGGCCGCGGCGAGGTCGTCGCGCTGCTGGGGCCCAACGGGGCCGGGAAGACCACGCTGCTGGACATGGTCCTCGGCTTCACCGACCCCGACGGCGGCACCGTGCGCACCCTGGGCGCCGCACCCCGCCGCAGCGTCCGGGCGGGGCGGATCGGCGCCGTCCTGCAGACGGGCGGGCTGCTGGACGACCTCTCCGTGCGCGAGACCGTCGCGATGGTCGCCACCCTGCACCGGCGGCACCTGTCCGTGGACGAGGCGCTGGCCCGGGCCGGTGCCGCGGACTTCGCGGGCCGGAAGGTCTCCAAGTGCTCCGGGGGTCAGCAGCAGCGCCTGCGCTTCGCCCTGGCGCTGCTGCCGGAGCCGGAGCTGCTGCTGCTCGACGAGCCGACGGCCGGGATGGACGTCAACGCCCGCCGGGAGTTCTGGTCCGCGATGCACCGGGAGGCCGGCCGCGGCCGCACGGTGGTCTTCGCCACCCACTACCTCGACGAGGCGGAGGAGTTCGCCGCCCGGACGGTGGTCATGAAGGGCGGGCGGATCGTCGCCGACGCCCCCACCGCGGAGGTCCAGTCCCTCGCCGGCACCCGGGTGGTCAGCTTCCGCTGGTCCGGGGCCGGGCCCGTCGACGTGCCCGGCGCCACGCCGCTGCCCGCCGTCGGCGCCCGCCGGCGCCTGACCGGGCCCGACACGGACGCCATCGCCCGCCACCTGCTGGCGGACCCCGCGGCGACCGACCTCGAGATCAGCCACGCGGGCCTCGAGGAGGCCTTCCTGGGTCTCGTCGCCGACTGACCGCCCGCCCTCGATCCCGGCCCCGCCCGTTCCCCGGAAGGTCCCCGCCATGAGCCTCGCCTACGCCGCCCACGACCTGCGCCGCACCGTGCGGATGGTCCCCACCTCGTTCTTCGCCGTGGTCCTGCCCCCGGTGCTGTACCTCATGTTCACGGCGCTGCAGGACTTCGCGGACCTGCCTGTGGGGCACGGCAACGCCGGCGGGTACAACATGATCTCCATGGCGGTGTACGGGGCGGTCACCGCCACGACCTCGATCGCCGGCTCGGCCGCCGTCGAGCAGGCCCGCGGCTGGGGGCGCCAGATCGGGCTGACGCCCGCGCCGCGGCACGGCTACGTGCTGGCCAAGGTGGCGGTGGCCCTGTCCGTGGCCGTGCTGCCGGTGCTCGCCGTGTACGCCGTGGGCGCTCTCACCGGCGCCGAGCTGGGCGGCTGGCGCTGGCCCGCCACGGGGGCGATCGTGGTGGCCGGCTCGTCCGTGTTCGCCCTGTACGGCCTGGCCGCCGGGCTGCTGTTCCGCTCCGAGTCCGCGGTCAGCGCCGCGTCGGGGCTGCTGGTGGTGCTCAGCTTCTTCGGCAACCTCTTCGTCCCGCTCACCGGGGTCATGCTCGACATCGCACGGTTCACCCCGCTCTACGGCCTGGCCGGGCTGGCCCGGTATCCGCTCGTGGAGGGGGACGTCGTCGCCACGAGCGGGCCCCCCGTGGAGTCCGACCCCCTGTGGGCGCTGGCGCTCAACACCGGGGTCTGGGCGGTGGTCTTCGCGGTGGTCGTGCTGCTGGCCGTGCGCCGGACCACGATCCGCCGCTGACGCGCTGACACGCTGGCCGGCGGTGGCCGGCAGTGGCCGGCGGCGGTCCTGCCGTGCGGTGTCCGGGTGGCGTGCCACACTGCTGGGCATGACCGTCAGCCTCGCCGTCGCCCTCATCGTCCTCGCCCTGCTCGTGGGCGCCCTCCTCGGCGCCGCGGCCGCCCGGGCCCGCGCCGCCCGGGAGGTCCGGGCCGCGGAGGAGGAACGGGCCGGGCTGCAGGCCGAGCTCGCCGCCGTGCAGGACCGGCTCGTGGACCTGGCCTCCGAGCGAGCAGCGGCCGTCGAGGCCCGGGCCCAGCTGGAGGACCGGCTGCGCGACGCCGACGCCCGCTCCGTGCAGGACAACAACGTGCTGCGGGCCCTGGCCCCGGTGGCCCACCAGCTGCGCTCGGTCGAGGAGCACGTGGCCGCGCTGGAGCGGGACCGCGCCGAGCAGTACGGCGGGATCACCCAGGCCCTGGCGCACACCCGCGAGGTCGGGGACCACCTGCGCACCGCCACCACCTCGCTGTCCTCCGCGCTGCGCTCGGGCTCCGCGCGCGGCACCTGGGGCGAGGTGCAGCTGCGCCGTGTGGTCGAGGCCGCGGGCATGACCGCCCACGTCGACTTCCGCGAGCAGGTCGCCTCCACCGGCACCACGGCCGACGGCGAGCGCAGCGCGATCCGCCCCGACATGGTCGTGCACCTGCCCGGCGGGCGGGACATCGTGCTGGACGCCAAGGCGCCCATGACCTCCTACCTGCGCGCCCAGGACGCCGGGGACGACGACGCCCGCCGCGCCCAGCTGGCCGCCCACGCCAAGGCCGTGCGCGGGCACGTGGACGCGCTGTCCTCCAAGAAGTACTGGGAGGCGCGGGACGCCTCCCCGGAGCTGGTGCTGTGCTTCCTGCCCGCCGAGTCGGCGCTGTCGGCGGCCCTGGACACGGACCCGACCCTGCTCGACCACGCGGCGGGCCGCAACGTGGCCCTCGTCTCCCCGGTCTCGCTGCTGGCCTCGCTCAAGGCCGTGGCGTTCACGTGGCGCCAGCACGGGCTGGCGGAGAACGCCAAGGAGCTCTTCGACCTCTCCCGCCAGCTCTACGAACGGCTGGGCACGGTCGGCAAGCACCTGGACGACATGGGCCGGTCGCTGCAGAAGTCGGTCGAGACGTACAACCGGCTGGCCGGCTCCGTGGAGACCCGGGTCTTCCCCACGGCCCGGCGGATCAACGACCTCGACCCCACCCTGGCGCCGGACGACCGGCTCACCACCCGGCCGCTCGTGGTGGCCCCGCGCCCGCTCACCGCCCCGGAGTTCACCGAGGCGCAGTCCACCGCGGCCGAGGTCACCGCGGCCGAGGTCACCGCGCCGGAGGCCGGCGGACCGGAGCGCGGCGCGGCGCCGCTCGCGGCCGCGGAGCTGACCGGGACACGGTTCGACGGGGCGGTGCGGGGCCCGGGAAGCGGGCCGGCCGCCGGGGCCGAGGACCGCACCGCGCCGGAGCGGGCGGGCGCGGCCGAGGAGCGGGCGGCCAGCTGAGCCCCGGCGCAGGGGCCGGGGCTCGGCGCGCGGGGACCGGGAGGCAGGTCAGCGCGTGGGGCGGGCCCCGCGGCCGCCGAGGCGGTGGGAGGTGTCCCCGGCCGCGGTGAGCCGGGCGCGCAGCTCCTTGGGCAGGGAGAACAGGACGTCCTCCTCGGCGGTGACGACCTGCTCCACCTCGCCGTAGCCGTACTCGGCCAGCAGCCGCAGCACGTCCTGCACGAGGACCTCGGGCACCGAGGCGCCGCTGGTCACCCCGACCGTGGCGACGCCCTCGAACCAGGCCTCGTCGACCTGGTGGGCGAAGTCCACGCGCTCGGCCCGGCGGGCGCCGTACTCCAGGGCGACCTCCTTGAGCCGCACGGAGTTCGAGGAGTTCGCGGAGCCCACGACGATCACGAGGTCGGCGTCCGGGGCGATCTTCTTGATCGCGGTCTGCCGGTTGGAGGTCGCGTAGCAGATGTCGTCGCTCGGGGGGTCCTGCAGGGACGGGAAGCGCTCGCGCAGCCGCTGCACGGTCTCCAGGGTCTCGTCGACGCTGAGGGTGGTCTGGGACAGCCACACGACCTTCTCGGGGTCGCGGACCACGACCTGGTCGACCTCGTCGGGGCTGTTCACCACCTGGATGTGCTCGGGGGCCTCACCGGAGGTGCCCTCGACCTCCTCGTGGCCGTCGTGGCCGATGAGCAGGATGTCGTAGTCGCTCCTGGCGAAGCGCACGGCCTCGCGGTGCACCTTGGTGACCAGCGGGCAGGTGGCGTCGATGGTGCGCAGCTGCCGGTCCTCGGCCGAGCGGACGACCGCCGGGGAGACCCCGTGCGCCGAGAAGATCAGCAGGGAGCCCTCGGGGACCTCGTCGGTCTCGTCGACGAACACGGCGCCCTGCTCCTCGAGGGTGCCCACCACGAACTTGTTGTGCACGATCTCCTTGCGCACGTACACCGGGGCGCCGTAGTGCTCGAGCGCCTTCTCCACGGCGATCACCGCGCGGTCCACGCCGGCGCAGTAGCCGCGGGGGGACGCGAGCAGGACCTTCTTGGGGCCGTCCACGGGGGCGGCGGCGGCCACGTCCGCGGGCGAGCGCCGCTGACGGGGAACGGTGGGCATGGAGAGCGCAACGGTGGTCGGCATGGCCTCCATGCTACGCGGTGGGCCGGACACCGCGCCGTGATCCGCCCGACACCGCGATCGCTCCCACGAGGCCCACGACGCCCGTGATCCCGGCGGCCCAGGCCGCCGTGGCCATCTGCTCGCCGAGGGAGCCGGTGAGCAGGACCAGCACCCGGTCGGCGGCGAGCCGGACCACCGGGTCCGAGCCCAGCACGCCGGAGGCCCGCTGCACGACCTCCTCCACGAGCAGCCACACCACGCCGAGACCGGCCAGCGAGCCGAGTCCCAGCACGGCCAGGGTGGCGAGGCGGTGCCGGGTCACCAGCAGCGCGAGCACCGCCAGCGCCGCGGCGGCCCAGGTCAGCGGCACGGCCAGGTTCGTGAGCCGGGTCCCCGCCGCGATCAGGCGCCCGGTGTTCGACCCCGGCACGGTGATCGTGCTCTCCCGCTCCGCCAGGCCGACGTCCACGCCCACGGTCCGCTGCACGGCCGCGTCCAGCTCCCGCAGGACCGGGCCGATGTCGAGCACCAGGTGCTTCGGCGGGGCGTCCGCCGCGCCGTCGGCGGGGACGTTGGCCTCGTGGGTGCGGGCGAGCGCCTCCGTCCACGCGCGCTGGTAGGCGGGGTCGGCGGTGAGTCCCGCCGCGACGTCCGCGGCGCGGCGGACGGCGTTCTCCAGCATCCGGTCGAGGAAGCCGACGCCGGTGGCCCGCTCCCCCACGATCCGCTCGGCCGCCCGGTCCACCGCGGTGCGGGCCAGCTCCTCCTGGAACGGCTCGTCCTCCGCCAGGGTGCCCACCACCTGGGTGAAGCCGTCCTTCGAGACGAGGGTGTCCTGGGCCCAGTGCAGCGGCACGAGCACCGCCACGAGCGCGGCGGCGGTCAGGCCCAGGACCGTGCCGAGGCCGGTGCGCAGGACGGTGGCGGAGCGTCGTCGGGGACGGTGTCCGGAGGTGGGGGGCGCGGAGGTCGTCACGGCACCACTGTACGGGCGGGGGTCGCGCGCGGCTGTCCTCGCCGGGTGGTAAGCATGGGACATGACCTATCTCGAGCCGCAGGAGGACGTGCCGCCGGGCGGTGGACGCGAGCTGCCCGCGCGGGCGGACCGGACCACCCCGGAGAACCCCTGGCCGCTGCGGATGCTCTCGGAGAATCTGCACGCCTACATCGCCCGCTGCGCCCCCACGTGGGTCGAGGGCCAGATCATCGAGCTCAACAAGCGCGCGCGCGTCACCTACGTGACCCTGCGCGACGTCGAGGCGGAGATCTCCGTGCCGGTGACCCTCTTCGCCAACGAGACCGCGCACCTGGACCGCCCGCTCGAGAAGGGCATGCGGGTGGTCGCCCAGCTCAAGCCCGACTTCTGGGCCAAGACCGGCCGGCTGTCCATGCTCGGCCGCGGGATCCGGCCGGTCGGGCTCGGGGACCTCCTCGAGCGGCTCGAGCGGCTGCGCCGGGCCCTGGCCGAGGAGGGTCTGTTCGACGCCGGGCGCAAGAAGCCGCTGCCCCTGCTGCCCCGCCGGGTCGGGCTGGTCACGGGGCGCAACTCGGACGCCGAGAAGGACGTGATCCGCAACGCCTCGCTGCGCTGGCCGGCCGTGCACTTCGAGGTCCGCGAGGTCGCCGTGCAGGGCTCCGGAGCGGTGCGGGCGGTGACCCAGGCGCTGCGCGAGCTCGACGGGATGGCCGAGGTGGACGTCATCGTGATCGCCCGCGGCGGCGGGTCCTTCGAGGACCTGCTGGCCTTCAGCGACGAGGCCCTGATCCGGGCCGTGGCGGCCGCGCGGACACCGGTGGTCAGCGCCATCGGGCACGAGAACGACCAGCCGCTGCTGGACTGGGTGGCCGACCTGCGGGCCTCGACCCCCACGGACGCCGGCAAGCGGATCGTCCCGGACGTCGTGGAGGAGCGGGCCGGGGTGGCCCGGGCCCGGGCGTCCCTGGACCGCGCCGTGCGCACCTTCCTGGACCGGGAGGCCGCGGGCCTGGCCGGGATGCGCTCCCGCCCGGCCCTCGCCCAGCCGGAGGACATGATCCTGCTGCGGGAGGAGGACGTGGACCGGTGGCGCACCCGGGCGCTGTCGGCCGTGGACTCCCGGGCGCTGCGGGAGCGGGACGCCGTGCGCCACCTGCGCGCCCGCGTGCGCGCCCTGTCCCCGCAGGAGACGCTGCAGCGCGGCTACTCCGTGGTCCTGGACGCCTCCGGCGCGGTGGTCACCGACGCCGGGGCCGTGCGCGCCGGGGACCTGCTGGGGGTGCGCCTGGCCGCCGGGGAGCTGGGGGTGCGGACCGAGACGGTCTCCGCCCGCCGCCCGGGCGAGCACCCCGGCAGCGCCTGAGCCCGAGCGCACGCAGCGCCCCGGGACGCGGCAGGAGCCGGGAGCGACCGGCTCCCGGCTCCTGCCGTGCGGGACGCGCCGCGCCGGCGGCTCCCCTCGGGCGGGAGCGCCGGGCGGCCCGCCGGGTCAGTCGACGCGGACGGTCATCATGCCCTGGGAATTGCCCTGGACCACCTCGATCCGGGTCCCGGTGCCCGCCACGAGCACGCTGCCCTGCGGGTTGGCCGGGTCGTAGTAGGCCCCCGGGTCGGTGTCGTCGAAGACCGGCACCCCGGCGCGCGCGGGCACCTCCAGGGTGGTCTCGGCCCCGTTCACCTCACGGTGCAGGCTGATCGGGTCCGTCGGCTCCTTCCCGAAGGTGGCGTCGAACCCCTGGATGCGGTTGCGCACCAGGGCGCCGTCCGACCAGACGAGGGCCTGCGGGTGGGCGTCGACCGGCAGGGCCAGCCCGGAGCCGGGGTGCTGGCGCGTGTTGTTGTTGCGCTGGGCCGTGTTCCAGTACGTGATGCTCAGCCCGTCCTGGTACGGGAAGTGCTCGACGGTGTCCGGCGCGGACTGCGGCCAGCCGAAGTTGTAGGGCCCGGTCCGCAGCGTCGCGTCGTAGCCGAGGTACTGCCGGTTCTCCGCGATGTAGTACCGGCCGTTGCCCTCGGCGTCCTCCGGCAGGGCCACGATCAGCGCCTGCGGGGCCTTGGTGGCGTGGAAGGACGGGCCGATCCGGTGCGTCGAGGACTTCCCGGCGGTAGCCACCTCGTAGTCCAGCCAGCCCAGCTGCAGCTTCTCCCAGGCGCCCATGTGGTTCGGGGTGGTCCCGATGGTGCCGTCCCCGTGACCCAGCCAGGAGCCCGAGCTCATCAGCGTGGTGAACCCGGTGCCGTTCTCCCCGCCGCTGGTGTCGTAGAGGTCGGGCAGGCCGAGGTCGTGGGCGTACTCGTGGGCGAAGACGCCCAGCCCGCCGTTCTCCGGCTCGGTGGTGTAGTCGCGGATCCACAGCTCGGAGTCGCCGATCCGGACGCCCCCGAAGGGGTTGGCCTCGGGCCCGGTGGTCCCCCGGCCGGCCTGGCCGGCCGCCCAGCGGTGCGACCAGATGGCGGAGGAGTCCGCGCCGGCCTCCTCGCCCTCGCCGGCGTGGATGGCCTGGAAGTGGTCGATGTAGCCGTCCGCCTCGGCGAAGTCGCCGTCGCCGTCGTGGTCGTAGCGGTCCCACCGGTCGAAGCCGGACAGGTAGGCGTCGATCTCCTCGGCGGTCTTCCCCGCCTCGAGCTGCGCCGCGTACCAGGCGTCGGCGGTGTCCTGGATGAAGCGGGTCATGTCCGCCTGGCTCTCGGTCTCGCCGTAGCTGGCGGAGCTGTAGGGCACCGTGACCCAGTCGCTGACGTCACCGTCGACCGTGTAGCGGCCGCTGGACATCTCCTCGTAGAGGGTCTTGAGGGACTCGCCCTCCCCGGCGAAGAACATGTCCAGGTAGTGCTCCCGGTCGAAGTCCTCCGTCCAGTAGGTGGAGTTGTCGGCGGCGCGGTCCGGCGCGGCGATGTCGTTGTGCACCGGGCCCGCGGGGGCGTCGGGGAAGCGCGGGTCGGCCTGGTCGCCGAACTCCACGAGAAAGGACAGGATCTGGTCGCTCTCCTGCAGGCCGTACTGGGCCCACTGGCCCGGCGCCACCTGCACCGAGCGGGAGCCGCCGCGGTCCTGGACGGGGGCCTCCTCGGAGACGACCAGCTCCACGGCCTGCTGGTTGCGCTCCCGGCGGGCCTCCGCGGCGCGGTCGGGGCGGTCGTCGGCCGCGGCGGCCGGTGCGTCCGCGCCCGGTGCGCCGCCCACGAGGTGCGCGGCGGGGGCGCCGTCGGAGGGGGCTGCCGTCGCCGGGACGGGGGCCAGGACGACGGCGCCGGTGACGGCGAGTGCCGCGGCGCAGCGTGCGCCGCGGCGGGTGATGTCGAGTGTCAAGGGGGGGCCTCGATTCATGTGCCACTGCAAATGGGACGCTCCCGACGATAGGCCCGGACGGCCCGGGGAGACGCGCGACACACCCGGGCGCCGGGCGGGGACCGGTGCTCCGGCAGGGCGCGGGCACGGCCGGAGGTGGAAGAATGGGCGCAGCCGCGGACCGGACGAGGTCCGCGGCCCGACCGCACGCACCCCACCCGCCGCAGAGAGGCCCCACCATGGCGAGCACCGACCGTCCCGCAGCAGCGCCCGACCTGTCCGACATCGCGGGCATGGGCTACGAGCAGGCCCGCGAGGAGCTCGTGCAGGTGGTCTCCCGGCTCGAGGCCGGGGGGACCTCGCTCGAGGAGTCCCTGGCCCTGTGGGAGCGCGGGGAGGCCCTGGCCACGCGCTGCGAGCAGTGGCTGGACGGCGCCCGCGAGCGCCTCGACGCCGCCCGGGCCCGCCGCGCGGACGCCGAGGGCGACGACGACGCCCGCGGCTGACCGGTCCCGGGACACCGGCCCTGGCAGGGCCCCGGCGCAGCGGCGGGCCGCTCAGAGCTCGGCGAGGCGCCGGCGCATCTCCTCGACGTCGTACTGGGGCTCCGGCCAGTCCAGGCGCAGACCCGCCAGGGCGGAGATCAGCAGGTCCTGGACCACGGCCCGGGCGTACCACTTCCGGTCGGTGGGAACGACGTACCAGGGCGCGTGGTCGGCGTCGGTGGCGTCGATCGCCCGCTCGTAGGCCGCCATGTAGATCTCCCACCGGCTGCGGGCCGCGAGGTCCGAGGGGTCGAACTTCCACTGCTTCGTCCGGTCGCCCAGGCGGGCCATGAGGTTGCGGCGCTGCTCGTCCCGGCCCAGGTGCAGGAAGACCTTGACGACGACGGTCCCGTCGTCGGCCAGTTCCTGCTCGAAGTTGCGGATCTCCTGGTAGCGCCGTTCCAGCTGCCGGTCCTCGAGCATGTCGTGGACCACGGGCACGAGCACGTCCTCGTAGTGGGAGCGGTCGAAGGCGCCGATCACCCCCGGGCGCGGCAGCTGCCGGCGGATGCGCTCGAGGAAGTGCTGGGACGCCTCCTCGGCCGTGGGCCGGCCGAAGCCGTGGGTGTGCACGCCGTGCGGGCTCAGCCCGCCGAGCACGTGCTGGATGACCCCGCCCTTGCCGGAGGTGTCCATGCCCTGGAGCACCAGCAGCACCCGGTGCCGGGCGCCGGCGGTGGCCTCGGCGTAGATCTGCCGCTGCAGCTCGGCGAGCTCGCCCTCGCGGGCGGCCCGCAGCGCGGTGCCCAGCTTCTTGGTCCCGGAGAACCCGGGCGTGGACCCGGTGTCCACGTCGGCCAGCGCCAGTCCGGGCCGGGCGCGCAGCAGCGGTCGCACGTCCTGCTCGAACCCGGTGCCGGTCCTGCGGTCGGCGACGCTCATGCTGGTCCTCCTGGGGTGCGGGGCGGACCGCCGTTCACTGGCGGTAGTTGCTGAGGAACTCCTCGATCCGGTCCAGGGCGGTGGCCAGCATCTCCACGGAGGGCAGGGTCACCAGCCGGAAGTGGTCGGGCTCGGGCCAGTTGAAGGCCCGGCCGTGGCTGACCAGGATCTTCTGCTCCTTGAGCAGGTCCAGGGCGAACTTCTCGTCGTCGACGATGTGGAACTTCTCCACGTCCAGCTTCGGGAACAGGTACAGGGCCCCGTCGGCCTGCCGGCAGGACACGCCGTTGATCTCGTTGAGCCGCCGGTGGGCGAGGTCGCGCTGGGCCTTCAGCCGGCCGCCGGGCAGGATCAGGTCGTTGATCGACTGGTAGCCGCCCAGGGCGGTCTGGATCGCGTGCTGGGCCGGGACGTTGGCGCACATCCGCATGTTGGCCAGCAGCTTGATCCCCTCGATGAAGCTCTCGGCCCTCCAATTGGGGCCGGTGATCGCCAGCCACCCCGAGCGGTACCCGGCCACCCGGTAGGCCTTGGACAGCCCGGAGAACGTCAGGCAGAGGACGTCCTCCCCGGTGAGGCTCGCGGTGTTGATCATCTCCGCGTCGTCGTAGGTGATCTTCTCGTAGATCTCGTCGGCGAACAGGATCAGCTCGTGCTCGGCGGCGAGGTCCACGATCGACTGCAGCACCTCGCGGGAGTAGACCGCGCCGGTGGGGTTGTTCGGGTTGATCACCACGATGCCCCGGGTGTTCGGGGTGATCTTCGCCGCGAGGTCCTCGAGGTCGGGGTTCCAGTCGTTCTCCTCGTCGCAGCGGTAGTGCACCGGGGTGCCGCCGGACAGGGCCACGGAGGCGGTCCACAGCGGGTAGTCCGGGGACGGGATGAGGATCTCGTCCCCGGGGTTGCACAGGGCCTGCAGGGTCATCGTGATCAGCTCGGAGACGCCGTTGCCCAGGTACACGTCGTCGGTGTCCAGGTTCAGGATCCCGCGCGTCTGGTAGTACTGCACCACGGCGGTGCGTGCCGAGTAGATGCCGCGGGAGTCCGAGTAGCCCTGCGCGTTGGGCAGGTTCTTGATCATGTCCACGAGGATCGCGTCGGGTGCCTCGAAGCCGAACGGCGCGGGGTTGCCGATGTTGAGCTTGAGGATCCGGTGGCCCTCCGCCTCCATGTGCTCCGCCTGCTCCAGCACGGGCCCGCGGATGTCGTAGAGGACGTTCTTGAGCTTGTCGGACTGCTTCACCACTGACATGCGGTCCACCTTACCCCTGGGCCGGTCGGCGCCCGGGGCGCCGCTCAGGTGTCGTCGCCGCCCTCGAGCCAGTACCGCGCGGCCTCCTCGGGGGTGTACGGATCGCGGGCGGTGGTCATCCGCGTCATCAGCACGAGGTCGTCGGTGTCGATCTGCGCGGAGACTCCGTCGACGACGTCCACGGCGGCGTCCGGCAGCTCCTCGGCGCCGACCGGGACCACGCGCTGGGGGACGAAGTTGTTGAGCGGGTCGGCGAGGACCACGAGGGCGTTGTCCTCGATCGCCGGCGAGGCCGTGAA
Source organism: Kocuria sediminis (assembly GCF_009735315.1). Lineage (NCBI taxonomy): Bacteria > Bacillati > Actinomycetota > Actinomycetes > Micrococcales > Micrococcaceae > Kocuria > Kocuria sediminis. Next base: position 42,824 of record NZ_WOGU01000001.1, on the reverse strand, counting down.
CACGGCCGCGGCCTGGACCCGGTCGCCGAGCAGGGCGTCGACGAGCTCCTCCTGGTCGCCGAACGGCACGAAGCGCCCGGGGACGCACTCGTAGGCGTCCTCCAGTCCCTCCGGGCCGTAGGAGCGGCCCGCGAAGTCGAGGTCGGTGCCGAGGGCGAGCTCGTCGCACACGGGACCGAGGTCCTCCAGGTCGTCGAGCTCGTGCTCCACGGCGGTCGCCCGGGTGACCACGACCGCCACCGTGTTCTCCGCCGGCGCCGGCTCGAGGGCGCGCAGCCCCTCCGGCAGGACGTCGCGCACGCCGGAGAGCACGTCGTCGTCGTCCGCCCGCTCCTCGCCCAGGCCCAGCAGCTCGGAGAGGTCCTCGGCGAGGCCCCCGTCCTCGGGGGTCGGCGTGGGGCTGGGCCCGGCGGAGCCCGTGGGCGCCGGTGTCGCGGACCCGACCGGGGCCCGTCCGCGCAGGTGCAGGTAGAGGTTGCCGGAGTAGTCGGCGACGAGGTCGACGTCGCCGCGCTCCAGGGCCGCGAGATAGTCCGCGCGCCCGGTCCCGGTCTCGACCACGCGGGCGTCGAAGCCCGCCTCCCGCAGCCGCCCGGCGTAGACGTGGGCGAGCACGGCCGTCTGCCCGGTGGGCCCGACCGCGATCCGGACCGGGTCCGCCGGGGTGGCCGGGGCCGGGGAGGCCGGTGCCGGGGCCCCGGGGGTGCCGGCGCACCCGGTGAGCACCGCGAGGGCGAGCAGGCCGGCGGTCGCGCGGCGGCGCCTCACCGGTCCCGCCCCGCGGGCCTCGCGGCGGCCGGGGAGACGCCGGCCAGGTCCAGGCCCACCGTCACCAGGCTCACCAGCGGCAGCTGCGGGACCTCGTCCAGCGGGAACCAGCGCGCCTCGTCCGAGGAGCCGTCCACCTCGGCGGTGAGCGTCCCGCCCGTGATGTGCGCCCGGTAGATGACGCGCAGCGCGTGGAAGGGGCGCCCGCGCCCGTCCAGGCGCTCCTCGGGGTCCATGTGCCGGCTGTGCACACCGAGCAGCTCGTCGAGCTCCACGGTGTACCCCGTCTCCTCGGCGACCTCCCGCAGGGCGGTCTGCGCGGGCTGCTCCCCGATCTCCATGCCGCCGCCGGGCAGGCTCCACGCCCCCCGCAGCGTGGGGTGGCGGGGGTTCCAGTGGCTCAGCAGCACCGCCCCGTCCTCGACGATGACGGCGTAGGCACCCACCCGGGTGTCCATGGGGAAGCTCATGGGCCCATTCTAGGAAGGCCGCGCGGGAACCGACGACCGGCGCCGCGGCGGGCCCCGGGGATAATGGGCCGCGTGAGCATCGTCGACAACGCCGTCTACCGGGACGGTCAGCGCATCGCGTCGCCCGCGACGCTCGAGGAGACCTACCGGCTGCTCGCCCGGCTCCGGGCCGAGGACCCGCGGTGCTCGGAGCCCGGAGGACACTGCGTGCTCGCCTGGGTCGGGCTGCACAGCCCCTCGGAGGAGGAGCTCGACTCCCTCGCCCGGCACTTCGGGCTGCACGAGCTGGCCATGGAGGACGTGCGGCAGGCCGAGCAGCGGCCCAAGCTGGACCGCTACGGCCGCACCCTCTTCACGGTGCTGCGCCCGGCCGTCTACCAGGACGCCACCGAGACGGTCGACTTCGGGGAGATCCACATCTTCACGGGCCCGGACTTCGTGATCACCGTCCGCCGGTCCGAGCACGGCCGGGTGGGACGGGTCCGCGCCCGGGTGGAGGCCGAGCCGCGGCTGCTCGCCACCGGCCCCGAGGCGGTGCTCTACGCGGTGCTCGACCAGACCGTGGACGACTACTACCCCGTCGTCCAGGGGCTGGAGAACGACATCGACGAGATCTCCGACGCCCTGTTCTCCGGCTCCGGCGACGGCCTGGTCTCGCAGCGGATCTACCAGCTCACCCGCGAGGTCAGCGCCTTCCACCGGGCGGTCGCCCCGCTGGAGATGGAGCTGCGGCAGTTTCTCGAGGAGCTCGACGGCGCGGCCCTCGAGCTGCGGCACAGCCTGCGCGACGTCCTGGACCACCTGATCTTCGTCAACAACAAGGTCGAGGCCTTCCAGTCCTCCCTCACCAACGCCCTGATGCTGGACTCCACCCAGCTCGCCGCGCGGCAGAACGAGGCCGCGATCGAGCAGAACGAGCAGATGAAGCGCATCTCGTCCTGGGCCGCGATCCTCTTCGCGCCCTCGATCATCGGCTCCGTGTACGGGATGAACTTCCGGTTCATGCCCGAGCTGTCCTGGGTGTGGGGCTACCCGATGGCCCTGGGCCTGATGCTGGTGACCGGTGTGGTGCTCTACGTGGTGTTCAAGCTCAAGCGCTGGCTGTGAGCGCCGGGCTCAGGACTCCCCGCGCTCGCGCCGGGCGGCGTCGGACAGTCCCCGGCGGTTGCGCAGCACCCGCTTGACCACCCACCAGACCAGGAAGGCGGCCACCGCGACGACCACGATCCGGGAGAAGATCCCGGCGTACTCCTCCGCCACGTGCCAGTTCTCCCCCAGGTAGTACCCGGCCAGCACGAAGATGGTGTTCCAGATCAGGGAGCCCGCCGCACTGAGCAGGACGAACAGCGCGAAGGACATCCGCTCGATGCCGGCGGGGACGGAGATCAGCGAGCGGAAGATCGGGATCATGCGACCGAAGAAGACGGCGGCCTTCCCGTGCCGGTCGAACCACGCCTCGGTGCGGTCGAGGTCGTGCAGGTCCACGAGCGGCATCCGGTCCACGATGGCGCGCAGCCGGCGGCGGCCGAGGGCGGCGCCGATCCAGTAGAGGGCGATCGCGCCCACCACGGACCCGAGGGTCGTCCAGAAGATCGCCCCGCCCACCGTGAAGTTGCCCTGACTGGCGGTGAACCCGGCAAGCGGGAGGATCACCTCCGACGGCAGCGGCGGGAAGAGGTTCTCCAGCGCCACCAGCAGTCCGGCGCCGGGCGCACCGATCGCCTCCATGATGCTCACCGCCCAGTCGGCGATGCCGCCCAGGCTCTCCGCCGCGGGCTCCGCGGCGGAGTGGAGGGCTGCGGGCAGGGCGGTGCTGGGGAAGGTCATGGGATCCTCGGGGTCGGGGCGTGTGCGGCGGCGCCACGGGTCTGCACCCCATTGTGCCCGACGGCCCCGGGTGCCGGCTGCGTGCCGCCCGCCGGGGCGACGATCCGCGCCCGGCTTCGTTACGCTTCCCCCATGCTGCTCCCCCGGTCCTCCCCCCTGCCGCTCCCCGCGCCCGGCCTCGGCTGGGACTTCTGGCTCGACAAGCCCCTGCGCATCGTCCTCGTCCTGCTGGGGGCCACGCTCCTGGCCGCGGTGGTGCGCCTGTTCCTGCGCCGGATCACCGGCGGCATCGCCCGGGGCACCCGGTCGCGGATCGTGCGCCGGCTCGACCGGGGCAGGCCGCGCTGGGTCGAGGACGCCGGGCTCGCGGGGGCCCGGCAGGCCCAGCGCGCCCACACCATCGGGTCGGTGCTGTCCTCCGTCGCCACCGTGGTGATCTGGGCCGTCGCGCTGCTGATGGTCATCTCGGAGCTCGACTACGACATCGGCCCCGTGCTGGCCAGCGCCGGCATCGCCGGCGTGGCCCTGAGCTTCGGGGCCCAGTCCCTGGTGAAGGACTACCTGTCCGGGATCTTCATCGTCGCCGAGGACCAGCTCGGGATCGGCGACGTCGTCGACCTCGGCGAGGCCAGCGGCACCGTGGAGTCCGTGGGGCTGCGGGTGACGCAGGTCCGGGACGTCAACGGCACCCTGTGGCACGTGCGCAACGGCGAGATCCTGCGCGTGGGCAACCAGTCCCAGGGCTGGGCACGCTGCGTGCTGGACCTGCCGGTGCCCTACGACACGAACATCGACCTGATGACCGAGCTCATCCTGCACGAGGCCACCCTCCTGCGGGACGACCCCAAGGTCGGCGAGTACATCACCGAGGACCCGGAGGTGTGGGGGGTGGAGGCCGTCACCGGCGAGTCGGTGACCGTGCGCGTCGCCGTGCGCACCGTGCCCCTCAAGCAGTGGGACGTGGCCCGGGCGCTGCGGCTGCGGATGAAGAAGATGCTCGACCGCGAGGGCCTGCACGTGCCGCTGCTGAACCAGACGGTGATCCGCCAGGACGGGGCGGAGCCCGGCTCCCCCGGAACGCCCGAGACGGGACAGGTCCGGGCCGTCCGGCGCGGTGTGCCAGGATCGGGCGCATGAGCATCGTCAAGATCAACGCCATCACCGTTCCGGCCGACTCCGGGGACGAGCTGGGCCGGCGCTTCGCCGCACACCGCGGGTCCATGGCCGGGGTCCCCGGGTTCGAGGGCTTCCAGCTGCTCCGGCCCACGGACGGCCGCACCCAGTGGCTCGTGCTGACCCGCTGGGCCGACGAGGAGTCCTTCGCGGCCTGGACGTCCTCCCAGGACTTCGCCCGCGCGCACGGCGGCGGGGGCGGCGCCGGACACGGGGCGGAGTCCTCCGGGCGCCCGGCCCCGGTGGGGACCTCCTCGGAGCTGTGGTCCTACACGGTGGCCGTCGAGCAGCCGTAGGCAGTCCCCCGGCCGGCACCCGGCCAGTGCACGGTCAGTGCACGGTCAGCGCCGTCCCCGGCCGCTGGAGCGGCGCCCGCCCCGGGCTCCTCCGGCGCGCCCGCCCCCGCCGCGGGCCGGGCCGCGCGGGACCCGGGCGGTCCCGCGGGAGGGCGCCGTCGTCCGCCCCTTCCCGGCCGCGGCGGCCGCGTCCTCACGGACCGGCGTCGCCCCCGCCCCGCGGGAGCTGTTGAGGCCGCGGCCGCGGACCACGCCCACGAAGTCCTGCACGAGCTCCTCCTGCTCCTCCGGCAGGTCCTGCGGCCACACGAGCAGCACGGGCACCGTGGCGGCGTCCGGCACCACGCGGTGGACGAGGTCCTTGCGGTGGTGCAGCCGGGCCACCGACATCGGCACCACGACCAGCCCCAGCCCCGCGGCGACGAGCTCGATCGCGTCCCGGGCGTGGCGGATCGGCGGCAGCGGGGCCTCCGCGGCCGCCGCCTCCGGCGAGCGCAGCCGCTCCCGCTCGGGCAGGGTCGCGGACTCCTGCAGCAGCACCTCGTCCACGAGCTCCGCGACGGGCACCTCGTCGAGCAGCGTCAGCTCGTGCTCGCGCGGCAGCACCACGACCTGCTGCTCCGCGTAGAGCTCCACGGCTCGGAACTGCCGGCGCAGGGTGGCGAGGTCGTCGGCGCCGGCCCGTGGATGGGCGGGCAGCCGCACGAAGCACGCGTGCGCGCGCCCCGCCTCCAGCTCCTCCCGCCACGCGTCCGTCTCCAGCGGGTGCTCGGCCAGGACCCGGCCGCGGTTGCGGTCCCGCCAGCGGAAGAACCACTTGCTCGGCATCACCCCGGGCACGAATGCGACGGCGAGGTCGGCCGCCCTCCCGGCGTCGTCGTCGGTGGGGTGCAGGGGCCCGGGCGCGTCGTCCATGGCCGCCAATCTACCCACTGCCGGGACCGCCTCCCGACCACCGGGCGGCACGCTCCGCGGCACGCCGGTCCCCGGAGATGCAAAACCGGCGCCGGGTGTATAGGATGGAACGGTTGCTCCGGGGCTATAGCTCAGTTGGTAGAGCGTTTCGTTCGCAATGAAAAGGTCAGGGGTTCGATTCCCCTTAGCTCCACCGGAAGAAAGGGCCCTCACTAGGCAGAATGCCGAGTGAGGGCCCTTCGCTTTAAGCACCCGCAGGGGACAACCCCACGGTTACCCCACGTTTTCGTTCTCGGTGGCCCCCGCGAAGCCCTCCAGGACAGCTGTGAGATCCGGTGCCATGGCCGCCCGCTCCACGTAGTGCAGGCCGGTCACGGACGGTGAAGCGTGCCCGAGCTGGGCGGCCGCAGCGTCGGTCCCCATCGCCCTGTCGATGGCCGTGGCCGCGGACCTCCGCAGTGTGTGCGGGGTGACCCACTCGAACCTCTCGCCGCGGGCGTCCCGCAGCTGCCGCCGGAGGTTGTGCGGCGACCGGAGGGTGAGAGCCGAGGACGGGAACACCAGGCCGCTGTCGTCGCCCTCGGGGACCGCCACTGACCGGCGCAGTAGGACGGTTACCACGAACCTCGGGAGCATGACCGTGCGGTGGCTCGCGTCCGTCTTGGGCACCGGCTGACGTATCAGCCCCTTCCCCTTTACCTGCGTCACGGTCCCGGACACCGTGAGGGTGGGCCGCTCTCCCTCGAGGTCCACGTCAGCCCACCGGAGGGCGCACAACTCCCCAATCCGCAACCCGGTGCCGGCGAGCACGTCCAGGACGTCCACCAGGTCAGGCGTGCGCGGGCGTCCCGTGTCGGCAGGCTTGGAGGCCCACGCCGCGACACCGGTCCGCAACGCACGGTACTCGTCCGGGGACAGGGCCTTGGGCGGTTTCCGGTCCACGTGGGGCAGCCTCGTGCCGGCCACCGGATTGTGCTGAAGGGCATCGTGGCGGACCGCGAGCGCGAACATCTCCGACAGCACGACCTTGGTGTTCCTCGCCTTGGCGGGGGTGGTCTCCGCCAGCGTGGACAGGAACCGTTGCACCCGCCCCACCGTGACTTCCCGCAGCGCGAGACCGCCCAGGGCTGGGATCACTGCACCATCTACTAGAGCTCGGTATTCGTCCACGGTGCGGGCTCGCAGTTTGGAGTGCTCGAGTTCCCGCAGCCACTCCGCCGCCAGTTGCTCAACCCGGGTGGCACCGGTGACGTCTTGACCTATGTCTCCGGTGCGTTCACGGACTAGGGCTTCCAGGGCACGCCGTGCCCCAGCCTGCGACGTGCCGGTGGCTTCGGCCTGCCTGGTGCGTCCGGCCGCGTCGCGGAACCTTCCACGGGCCCGCACCTTCCGGTGCCCGAGTTGTGTGTAGGTGATCGTGCCGAGCTCACCGATCCCCAGCCGTGGTCTAGGCATCGCCGCCCCCTCCTGTTTCGAGTTCCCACTGTTTGGTGCCATGGGCCACCGCGTCATCGACGGTGAGGGAGAGCGCCTTATCGATGAGCGCCAGCATTTCCTCAACATGCTGGGCCATAGGTCCCTCGTAGACGCCTGCTTCGGCGTAGTGGACGACTCCTGCCCTCCCCTGGGCCACTCCTTCACGGGCCGCGAGGAACGTCGTAACGGCCTCGCTGATGTTCCGGTGGGCGCCCTCCATGTCGTGGGCGAGGTCCGCCGCTTGGTCTAGTGCCGCCACGGCTTCGGGGGTGACCAACAGCTTGTCCAGGGTGATGTCGAGTACCCGGGCGATGGTCACCGCTTCATCGAGCCGCACGGCGCGTTGTCCGGATTCGAGGCGGGCAAGGGTTGTTTGGTGCCCGAGTGCTGTGGCCCCGGTGTCTCGGAGGTATCGGGCCAGGTCTCCCTGGGTCCAGTTGCGGGCTTCTCGTTGCCGCCGGAGGTTCTCGCGGAAGGAGCGGCTGACGGTGGTTTCTGACATGGCACGAGCATTTCACGATTTGGCATTGCACATCAACACGTCTCGTGATTATGCTGTATGTGTGTAGCCGCGAAACACGCGGTGTGGCCTCAAGGAGAACACGTTGACCGCAATGCCCACCCCCGGCGCCGCCCGGCTGCTGTCGATGCAGGACCTCTCCGATCGATACGGCGTGCCGCTCCAAACCGTCCGTCGGTGGCGTACCACCAACTACGGGCCCGCCGGCTTTGCCGTGGGTCGATACGTCCGATACCGACTCGCAGACGTCGAAGCCTGGGAGCAGTCCCAGCTCGACGCAGCCTGACCCGCCCCACCCCCAGCAAGACCCCCGACAGGAGACACCCCCCATGTCTACGATCACCGCCCCCGCGCCTGAGACCGCCGCCACGACGAAGACCGCCAAGCCGCCCACGATCATCCACCTGATGCACCAGGACGACATTCTCGAAGCCCAGGTTTACGGCGTCCCCGGTGTCGCCGTTTGCGGCTTCGAGTTCGTTCCTTCGTCCGGGTCCGCCACGTCGGGCGGTGGCGAGTCCGTTGTTTGCGAGTCCTGCGACATCCTCACCAAGTGCGGGGTCCGTCATCCGCGGAAACGCCGGTAGCACCCCTCTACCGTCATGGAGAAGCCCCCGTCACCTTCGTGGTGACGGGGGCTTCGTCGACTGCGCCATTGATGGGCGCCGCGGGACCTCTAGTCCATCACCATGTGGAGCACCGCGCTGAGCCATGGGAGCCGGTTCCAGTGGCCTCATCCACGACGACATCACCGACGTAGAGACGGCACGTGACGGTGGTGGTGTCTGACATGAACGCCGGCGAAATCCCCACCCGCCATTCGCCGGCCTCGGTGGTGCCGACGACACCATCCCAGGCGCCGGACTCGTCAGTCTCCATGTCATGGTCGCCACCATCAGGGTCGTACAGCCGGATGGAGGTGGGCCCGTCCGCTTCGACTTCCAACCGCACCTCTTCCGGTCCGGGCTCAGGAAGGGCGGAGTCGATGGCGCCGAGGGCGATGATTGCTAGCCCAACCCCGCCGGCTGCCCACATCCACTTAGGTCGGTTGGGTCGGCGTTGGGTAATGGTCTTCATGGTGGTGTTCCTTGTCTGCTTTTACTCAAGTCCTCGAGTACCCCGACATCTCCGAGGGCGGCTTGGTGAAACTAATGGGCCACCGTTGAGGGAATGGGTGTGCGAGTTAGTGGGGCTTCTCCCTGAAAACAACGTTAGCAATCGCACACGACGTTGAGCGGTATGTGACGTCGGGCTCGGGCGCCGCATAAGGGGCGCGTACGGGCGGATCTCGTCCAGGAGACAGGCGTCCACCGCCATCTCGACAGTCGGCCAGGGACTGCCGGTCTTCCCCAAAATAACAATTTGATAACGGGCGCAGGAGTATTTAGGAACACGTTGGAAAAGGCAGGAATACATACCCATGGGGGTAATTGCTGATCCCAGTGCAATCGTTGAAAGTCCCGGATACTCGGAGATGTAGGAGGGGAAAGCCCCCGCCACTACGCAAAAGAGGACCCGGAATGTACCGACTCGACCCGGCCACAAAACGCGCCGCAACCATGATCGGCGTGGCCACCCGTCGCCATGGTGCCGACTCACCCCAGGTGCACGAAGCACGCCAGGACCACGCCGCGTGCACCGCAGCGCACTACGCCCGAAAGCTCGCCGCTCTCGGTCCTATCAGAGATCAGGACCGCGTCCTCATCCTCGCCGCCCTCGACGGACACGAGGAGACCCGCGATGAGTAGACCACCCCAGGACATGAAAACGGCCCCGGTGCACGTCGCCAAACAGAACACCGGAGCCGCAGCCCCAGCCGCTACCAACGAACAGGGACACCAAAACTCTATGCCTCATTCTACCGTCGCAGGCACCCCCGTGGGGCGTCTGAACTCAACGGATCTCAAGCAGCCCCGGCCTATTGGAGAGATCCTCCGTGAGCTCTTCGAGACTCGTGAACGAGCTTATGAACTCCTTCGCGCCGTCGACCCGGTAGCCGTGGAGCTCTACCAGGCGGGATTCCGGGCCGGCATCGAAGAAGGTGAGCGGCGAGCCGACAACCAGGGTGAGCGGGACGCCGGCGTCTTCCTCAATTACTTGGCCGAAGACGCCGGTGCTACTCCCGGGCCCATCCCCCCGCTTGAGAACTATCGGGGAGCTGCCGCGTGAACGACCTTCACGAGCGTCTCCCCGCGGAGCTCGAGCAGTACCAGCCCGAAGAGCAGGAGCGGTCCACCTGGGCCCGAATCGACCTGTCCTCTGTCCTGGACGGGACCTTCGTGGCACCCGAGCCGGAACTCATGGCCCGCACCGACGGACACTGCCTCCTGTACCCCGGGAAGGTCCACTCGTTCCAAGGCGAGTCGGAGTCGGGAAAGTCCATGCTCGCCCAGGCCGAAGCCGCACGCGCCATCCAGGACGGTGGGCACGTGCTCTACCTCGACTTCGAGTCCGACCAGGCCACCGTCGTCGGGCGCCTGCTGCTCATGGGATGCGCCCCCGGACAGATCCTCATGCAGTTCGACTACCGACGCCCCGACGCCCCGTTGGGGGACGCAGCGGCCGCGGCGGAATGGGCGGAACTCACCCGCACCCCTTACATGCTCGCCGTGATCGACGGCGTGACTGAAGCGTTCAGTGTCCAGGGCGTGAACTCCCTGGACAACGACGAGGTCACCAAATGGGGGCGTGCCGTGCCCCGCCGGCTGGCCGAGCGCACCGGGGCCGCTGTCGTGGTCGTGGACCACGTGACCAAGAATCGGGAGACCGCGGGGCGGTTCGCCATCGGCGCCCAGGCGAAGATGTCCTACCTCACCGGTGCGTCCTACGGGGTGGAGGTCACCGAGCCCCTGGGCGTCGGGATGCGTGGCGTGCTGTCCATCCGGATCGGCAAAGACCGGCCTGGACGTGTTCGCCCGCAGTCGGGGAAGTTCCGCAAGAGTGACCGCACCCAGGAGGCGGCCGTCGCGGTGATCGACTCCACCGACCCGGAGTGCATCGAGTACACGCTCGAACCACCCCAGGACGGCCAGGAAAGTGACGGAAAGGGCAGTGAAGGCTTCCGCCCCACTGCGCTCATGGAACGTGTCTCCAGAGCCTTCGAGGACGCAGGAAGGCCCCTCACATCCAAGGCCGTCCGTGCAGTTGTCATCGGCAAGGCCGCCTACGTCACCCAGGCAACTCAGATCCTCGAAGCCGAGGGGTACATCCGTCGCCCCTCCCCCAATGCACCGCTCGTGCTCATCCGCTCTTACCGCGAAACCGACGAGATGGAGGGCACTCCGTGAACATCATCATTGCGCCCTCTGGGGGTGTGTCCCTGTGTCCCTCCTATAGGAGGAGGGACACGGGGGACACGCTCCCCGAAGTGGTGGGGACACGGCGGGACACCCCCGGGGACACGCGGGGACACGGCGGGACACGGGGGACACGGGACCCGGGACACGGGCGGGACACGGCCCCTAAAACCGGGACATCCCGGGACACGGCCCCTAAAACCGGGACATCCCGGGACACGGCACAAGGGGGCACCTGATGACTGACTGCACCTGCCAGGACCCCGCGGACCGCGAGCGCGTCGAATGGATGATCCGCACTGCGAAGACCAAGGCCGAACTCCAGGACCTCGTCAGAGCCCTCGACGCCCGGAACATGCGCCTCCAACGAGTACGCGACCAACTCGGCGTCCAACTCGCCCAAGCACGACTGAACTACCCCCAAACGACTTGCACGGCCAAGGAGCCCACCCGATGAAGCTCGCTGACATCCACTACCTGTCCCGTTGGACCCCCACCGCCGACCCGCTCGAATTCCGGATCGACGAGATCCACGCCCGGCTCGACCGGATCGAGACCGGCATCGACGAACTCCGCACCACCAACGACTCCATCCTCCGCAGCATCCAGGGCGGTGCCCGATGACCCGCACCCGAGCCTCCGCGAAGGCCGCCGGCACCCGCTTCGAACGAACCGTGGCCGACTACCTCGCCACCCACGTGGACGACCGAATCGACCGCAGAGTGAAAACCGGCGCCAACGACAAGGGCGACATCGGCGGGGTCCGCACCCGCGACGGCCACCGCCTCGCCCTCGAATGCAAGGACTACGGGGGACGCCTCGAGCCCTCCGCATGGCTCAGAGAAGCCGCCACCGAACGCGACAACGACGGGGCCCTCGCCGGGCTCGTCATCGCCAAACGCCGCGGTGTGTCCGACCCCGGCCAGCAGTACGTGCTCGGCACCGTGGACGACCTCGTAGCGCTACTCCAGGGCGCCCGCCCGGAGGTGAACCGATGAACGCCACCGGCCTTCCCTCCCCCGCCGACCTCGCCGAAGCCATCGGCCTCATCGGGGAATCCACCGGGCACTCCATGTTCGGCGCCCGCCTCGCCCTCGCGAAGGGCGACACCGCCCTCGCCTACCACTGCTACCTCGAGCACCGCCGCCGGATCAACGCCCGGGTAGTGCCCCGCATCGACGCAGCCGCCAACAACGTATTCGACGGCCTCGACCCCACCGAACTACTCCGCCGCCAAGCGGAACTCCCCACCCGCGCCGACACGAAAGGCACCCGATGAACCCCCGTAGGACCGACGAAGAATGGCCGGCCCACCGGGCTAAGCGGAAGCGCCGCAAGGCCCGCAAAAGGGCCACCAAGGGCGGACAGCAGGACAGCAAGCGAGGACACCACCGATGAGAAACGAGCAAGCCCTCCGCAACGAAGCCCGCGTCCTCGAGCTCCGCGCCCAGGGCCTCACCGTGGACCAGATCGCCGCCGACGAGTCCGTAGGCATCACAACCCCATCCGGGGTCGCCAAGGCGCTTAGGCGGGCTCTGGAGAAGGACCGCTCCGTGGCCGTCGAAGCGTTCCGCGGTTACGCATGGAAGGAACTGGACGAGATCAATCGGCAGACCGTCGCGATCCTCGAATCCCCCACTGCCTCCGATGGGGACAGGCTTAGGGCCCTGGATCTCCGCCGGCGGGTACTCACCGACCGCGGGGAACTTATCGGCTACGGGAAGGCGCTGGAGCGTGCCCATGCCGCTGCTGAGGCCGAGATCTCCGAGATGCCTGAAGCTGGCCCAGGGTTCCTCAACGTCGTGTCGCTGGACGGCGCCCCCACCGATGTACTCCCCCGCGAGTTCGAGGCCGTGGGCGTGATCCCGCCGGACACCGTGCTCATCCTCGTGGACCCGGATTGGCAGCTCCATCCGGCGGGCATCGGAGTGTTCAGCCGGGACGGGAAGCTCAAGCGCGGCAACACCTTGCTCCGCTGCGAACCCGAAGAGCTAGACCCGTTCCTCGAATGGCGCCGGATGCAGAGGGACGAGCGGCATGCACAGGCGCGTGCGGCCCGCGGGCTACCCAACGCCGACCGTGACCTCATCGTGGACCCGTAAGTACACGAGCACTCACGACGGCCCCAGGTAATGGACAACATCACCTGGGGCCGTCTCGCGCTTTGGTGCCCCTAGCCCGTCCGAGATGCCCCATAGGCTGAGCGCACCATCGACCACTCACCCCCAGGAGGGCACCGATGAACACACAGCAACTCATGGCGAGCCTTGCCGACCAGGACACGGAACGGCTTCTGCTGGCAGCGCATGCCCGTGGCACGCAGTCCACCACCACGGAGCTCGGATCTGACATCGGCGAAGAGCCTGACTATGTGTCAGAACTCGCCCGCCAACTCAAGCAAGTCAACCTCGTGGAGTTCCTCGAAACGCTGGGCGAAGACTATGTCGAGTTGAGCCCCACGGGCAGGTCTGTAGCGCGAAAGATTGAGCAGTCGTTCGCCTCCGGAGGCCGTCGCACGGAGGCCATTCGCCGCGGGGTGCTGGAGGCGATGCTCAACAAGGGCCGTGTTGACTCCATGGCCCTGGCACAGAATTGGACCGGAAGACACGTCGATCCGCCAGTGGACCATGACGAGGTCGCCCAGGCATTCGAGTTCCTGAAGAAGAACGACATGATCCGGGCCGAGGGCACCTGGCAGGGCGTATTTCTCGGCATTGGGATCACCTCAGCCGGACGCGACGCCCTGGAGCAAGGCGTCCGCCTCGTCACTCCGGGCAGTGCTCCTACGATCAACGACTACCGGGACATGCGAGACCAGTCGAACAACCTCACACAGCATGGCGGAGTCATGGGCGCGGTGGGCCTTGGCAATCAGAACACGATCACGGGGTCCGTGACGATGGGACCCCACGAGGTCGAGAGTGTGCGGCAGGATCTCCAGTCCGCCTTGAGCATGGTGCAGGACGTGCCCGAGATCGATCACCAGTTAGTCACTGAGGCTATTGAGGACGCGCTGGAGGAAGTCGAGAAGGACGAGCCGAAGCCCCGCATGATCCGCCGGTGTGTGGACGAAGGCTTGAGGGCGCTGTCCACCTCGACTGGAACGGCCGCGGGTGCATCCCTCGTGGGTCTGCTGCAAGGCGTTCTGGGGACTCTCTAGCCTCTGGCCCGCGGCGCCCAGAAACATGAAGCACCCCCACCCGGGCGAGGGCGGGGGTGCTTTCTCGTGTCGGGGCGTCTCACAACCGTCTATGGAGACAACGAAATGCGCCAAGAGTCGAAACACATAGTTGCGATACACCCCGACCTGCGGCTTTGTTCCGAACCGAAGGTGTCTCCTCAGGCGTCTCCCAAGCCGAGGGTTGCGCGACAGATAAAGGTCACTCCTGATCCCCACCCTCCGCTGTAGGTCGTGAAACAATTAGGTACTAGAGGGGTTGATCTGATATAAGCCCCGACCGACTATCAGGAGAACCCAACATGGGAGCCAAAACCAAGCCCTTCGATTGGAGCGCGACCCCGGCATCGTGGGCCGAAATCGGGCAGCGCACGCTATTCGAGATCTACGCACTGCTGGGCAGGAACCACGCCGGGGCCGGCGCCGCTGAGGCCACTGCCGAGGAAATCATTCACGCTGTTGACCGCGCTATCCGTTCCGTGACTCCCCTGGACGCCGTGCAGGCATGGGTGGCGGACAAGGCCGCTGACATCCCGGTGGTGACCCCGTGAGCACCTTCAAGCCTCTCCCCGCCCACCAGGCGCAGGCCCTCGGGCAGCTCGTCGCCGCGACCCTCGACGGTGTTGGTGACGTCGCCCTGTCCGAGGGCGCCCCGAAGCCCCCGACCTGGGCGCAGCTGGCCAACCTCCGCGACGCCGCATGCAAGACACCCGCCCCCGAGGTGGCGCTGTCCGCGCCCTCCCAGCCTGCCGCGAAGCCGCAGACGGTGAAGCTTGTCAATGGCTCGTCTGTGGCGCAGCGCCGGGCCGCGGAGATCATCGCCCACGAGAAGATCCGGGACTTCGAAGCGAAGTACGGCGTCGGAGCGACCCTCGAGGAAGCCCGGGAGCAGGACGCCGCAGACGAGTACCTGGACCGGATGGGGCTGCGACCGTGACCGCCCCTCGTGAAACGACCACTGTCGGTGTCCGGTTTCCCGCCTCGCTGCTGTCGCGGGTAGACGAGCTCGCCGCCCACGCCGGGCTGACCCGCTCCGGAGCCGTGCTGCTGTCCGTCTCCGCCGGCATCGACCCCGTAGCCCGAGCCGTCGACGCCCACCCCGCCAACACCCCCCAGGAGACCCACCGATGAGCCTGACCACCATCTCCCCCGACGACACCCTGGCCGAGGCCCGCGAGCGCCTCACCGAGGCCACTGCTGCCCACCAGGCCGCCCGGGAAGCGTCCGACGCAGCCCGTGCCACCCTGGCTGCTCTTGAGGCCGCCGCCGACCGTGGCGAGGAAGTGGACACCGCCACATTCACGACGGCGAAGGCTGACCTGTCCCTCAAGTCCCGGCGTACCGCGGCGCTCTCCGCCCAGGTGGCCGAGGCGCAGCAGGCCGTGGACGAGGCACACAAGGCCGTCTACGCCGCCCGCCTGACCGACATGGCCGCCGCTCTCCCGTCCCTGGACAAGCCCCGTCAGAAGGCCGTCAAGGCGTTCGAGGACTACCTCGCCGCTGTCCGCGCCCAGGACGACGCCGTCCGGGAGCTCTACGCCGAGGCAAAGGGCCTCCCCGACTTTCCCCACGGCAAGCCGGGGCAAGAGAAGGCGACCGGGTGGCCGGCCTACGCGACGTTCTACCAGGGCCAGTGGAAGGTCGAAGGCCGCCTCGGGCACGTCCTGATCGACGGCACGCCGATCAAGCGCCCCGACCTCACCCGCGAGGGCGAGCGCCTCGCAGAAGAACTGGTCCGGCAGGCACGCGCCCGCTAGACCCCCACAGACTGCGCCCTCCTCCTGCTTGGTGGTAGCGGAGGGCGCCACCGCCCCGTCTGTCGCCTGGAAAACGACGGACGGGGCACCCACAAAAACCGCTGACGGAGGACAGGCCCGAGGCACCCACTAACCAGGAGAACCCCGTGTCTGCTTCCACAACCGCCCGCCTCGGATACGCCGTGCTCGGCACCATGCGCCTCGGCGACGACAGTGACCCCACAGCCGTGAGCGACCACCCCACGGAGGAGACCAACTGATGGCTCCCTACATCCCCCTGACCCCGGACCTTCCGCTCAAGTCGATCCTCACGCCAGACCACATCGCCCACATCGAAAATGGCATCACCGGCGTGGCTGCCGAGGCCCGCACCTACGTGGACGACGTGGCCGTGCAGATCCAGGCCGGCCAGGTCACCGACGCAGCATTTGACGCCGCTGTAGACCGTGCCGCCGCGGACGGCCGCCTCGTCGTCGAAGGCGGCGGTGGCACCGCGCCCGGGGTGGAGGTCATCGAAACCCAGCCCGGCGCCTACCAGTTCACCTCCGGAACCACCGAGGCCATGCTCTACGGCCTCACCGCCGAACAGAAACTCCCCGCCGCCGCGAAGTCGGACCTGCGCACCGAGTTCACCACGAAGACCGAGGTGCAGGAGGCCGGTTACCTGACTAACGTTCCGGACTCCTCCGTGGCCACCCTCGTGCAAACACCCGGGACAGGGACCCGTAACGGCGTTCACGACGCCATCGACAAGCGCACCTCAGTCATCAACGCGCTTGCCTTCGGATACGACCCCACTGGCACGACGATTTCCGGGCCAGCAGTTCAGGCCGCCATTGATGCCGCTGCCGCGAATGGTGGCGGGTCTGTCTTCGTCCCAGACGGGCACCTGAAGCTCTCCTCGTCGCTCAAGCCACGCACCGACGTACGGCTGTTCTGCAACGAAGGGCGCGTGAAAGTCACGGCCACCGCGGGAATCCACGCGTTTCTTGTTGATCCTGCATCCCCGATCACGGGCCGATTCACCGTTGAAGGTTTCGACTTCGTGGGGACGAAGGGCGACCCGGGCGTATACCCATCCCGCCACAACATCTCCATTACGGGGGCTCAGCAGGGCGGTGGGATGCGCTCTGGTGGCTGGTTTGTCGGCAACCAGTCGACGATTCCCTCTGCTGCCGGGCAGCCGTTGGTGCAGGACCTCGTCTACCGGAATTGCACGTTCACCAACCTCCAGCAGCCTCTCCACTTCTCGGGGTTCTCCGGGCATGGTGAGGTCACGGGGTGCAAGTTTGTAAACACCCTGGACCCATCGTTCACCTACATGGGGCCGAACGCGTCGCTGATCTACAAGGGGAACCTCACGCTGAACGGTGGGGACAACGGTGTGTCCGTGTCTCGGATGACCCGGAACGTTGTCATCTCCGACAACATCTTCATCGGTTGCGCGTATTTCGGCATCTGGGTCGCCGGGTACATCCTGGATGACTCGAACATGGACCCTGGTGCCGACCGCTTCACCGTGTCCGACAACGTGATCTTCAACTGCGGTGACGGCGGTATCAGTCTCGCGAACGGCCCGCGCTACGGGACTATCTCCGGCAACCTCGTGGACACCATCCTCGCTGGCCCGCTCGACGCCCCAACTCTCGGCAAGGGCCACGGAGTTCGTATCTCCGGGTTCCCGGACGACCGACCTGTCATCCGGCATGTCGACACGATCAATGTCACCGGCAACACGTTCCGCAACATCGCCCGCGCCGGCATCGGCATCCGGGACGCCCGAAACGTGCGGATCGGTGAGAACCTCTTCGTCAACGTGGGCCGAGAGACACAGGTGGGGACGGGCGATCCCATCGCTTCGACGGACACGCAGTACAACTGCGGGATCTACACCGCGGTGTCGTCGTCGCTCGCGAACATCTTCATCGTCAACAACACCTTCATTGATGAACGCCAGTCGCCACTGATGAACTACGGCATCCCGGACAACCTCGCAGCGGTCGCCCGGTGCTTCGGAAACCAGGGAACCGGCCTGCGAAACCCGCTGAACGAACCACTGACGGCCGGGTCCAACGTGTCGACCAACGCGACCATGTCCGTCAACGGGCAGGCGGGAACCAACCGGCGAATGTTCTTCCAGAGTTCTGGTTCGAACCGCTGGGAGATTCGGGTGTCCCAGGCGGAGACGGGCTCGAACAACGGCTCGCTGTTCCAGATCATGCGTTACAGCGACACGGGTTCCTACATCTCCACACCGTTCCAGATCAACCGGTCCACCGGAGAAGTTCGGTTCGGGGACACCCCTCCGGTATTCACGCAAGGCTTGTCACTGGGCAACGATTCCACGGTGTTCCTTGGCACTGGGACAGGCACGAAGCTGGGCACCTCGGCGTCGAAGATGGCCTTCTATGGCGGCACCCCGATTGCGAAGCCGTCGCTGACGTACTCCAAGGCGGGCGAGACAGCGGCGGAGGCGCAGCTGCGGGGTGTACTGGTGGCTCTCGGGCTGGTAACGGACAACACCTTGGCGTAGCGGTGAGGCGGGGAACTGCCGCCCTCGCTCGCTCGGGCACGGAACCTTCCGCTGTATCGCAAGCGGTGGCTTGGGAGACACATCGGTGAGACATCACAGCGCCCCCGGGATTCCGGGGAAGTGAGGGTCTCATAACTACGTCTCCCAAGCCACCGCGCCGAAATCCGTACACAAAGACTGTTGCGAGACGCCTCGCCAGCCCCAACACGGCCTGCGCCTCAACCGGCAAGCGCTGTCTCTACTGCGTTTCAAGCTGAAGGGACGTTGCACACCACTACCCACATCGAGGAGACCCCAATTGAGTGAACCGTTCAGTTTCCGGTTGTCCCCTGAAGACCACGCCCGCTTGACCGAATACGCGGAGGAAGCCGGGCTGCACCCTGCCGAATTCATCCGCACCCTGGTCGCCCACAGCGAGCCCGACGTCACCGTCGCTATCGGTGGCGTGACGGCCGGTCCGCCCGACTGGGACACCGAAGCCGCCGACCTACTGGCCGCCGAGAAGGCCAAGGACCGCGAAGACCTCGAGGGCGGTGGTGTGCTGTGACCGGGACGTGGGGCACCTACACCCTCCGGTGGCCCGAGACCGGCGAAGTGGAGACACAGCCACTCACCAAGGCACTCCCCCTGCACCGCCTCGAGGAAGTCACCACCGTGGCCGCCGAGGAGGGCATGACGCCCTCGCAGTTCCTGGCCGACTGCTTCATCGGCGCCGGCCTGGACGTGCTGTCGGTGGACTGGAGAGGACCCTCCTGATACCCAACTCCAGCCGGTTTGTCCCGGAAAATTGGAGGTGGCACCTCGTCGGTCCTATGGCCCCCGCACCCGTTACATGGGGCGGGGGCCAGGTCTCTAACCAGGGGCGCCGCCGACGAGAGAAAGGGCCCCAAAGTGGCTTCAGTTAGTTTCAGCGTGACCGGCACGAAGGAAGTCGTGCACGACCTGACCAGGTTCCGGCAGAACGTCACCCGGGCTAAGCCCGTTTTCGAGGGCATGGCCGAACACGTAGCCGAAATGCAGCGCGACCAGTTTGAGACCGAGGGCAGGCATTACGGTCCGGGGTGGGCGTCCCTCTCCCCGGGATACCAGCGCTGGAAGGCGAAACGGCGCCCCGGGCGGAAGATCCTCGTCTTTGACGGCACCCTGAAAGCCGCTGCCGCACCCACGAGCGCCCGCGGCTTCAACATCTACCGCGTGTCGAACAAGGCCATGGAGGTCGGCGTTTCGGATGCGATGACCCCTCATGCCAAGTATCACCAGGAGGGCACGGAGAACATGCGGCCCCGAACCGTCATGGGCCGCCCCACCCGCGCTGACCAGAAGGCTCTCACCAAGATCCTCCACCAACACCTCATCAAGGGCGTTGGGGGTGTCCGATGAGCAGCAACGACATCACCTTCGTCGCCCGCCTGAGGGACCACCTCACCGGGCCCGCGAAGCAGGCCGCCAAGGCCACCGAGGACCTCGAGAAGACCAGCACCCGGGCTGGGAAGCACATCGCCCAGGCCCACGACAAAGCCGCTGACGCCGCGGAGAAGGGCTCGGAGAAGACCCGCCGATCCCTCACGAAGATCGAGCGGGCGTTCAAGGCCCTCGACGGGTCCGCGGGGCTGATGGGCCGAGCCCTCGGGGAGTCGTGGGATGAGGCCGAGCGTGGCCCCCGCCGTGCCCTCACGGCCCTCACCGGGACGGGCCGGCAGATGGTCACCGAGTCCCGACAGATCGGGCAGCGCGTCGGGCAGAACATCTCCTCCGGCATCCAGGCGGGTATCGACGGCATCGACGTGTCGGGGCTGACTACGGCGCTGGGCAGCGTCACGGTTGGTGGCGGGGTGCTCGGTTCGTTGGAGCAGGACAGGATCGCCCGTAGGGTCGGTGCCGCTTCCGGGACCGATCACGAGGCCATCCGGCACCTGGCCGGGGACGTCTACGGGGCGGGGCTTGGCGCTGACTATGGGGCTGTCACGGACACCGCGTGGTCCATGATCGCCACCCTCGACATCGAGCCAGGCTCCCCCGAGGCCGCGGCCCTGCTGAGAGGGCAGCAGAGCATCGCTGACGCGTTCCAGCTCCCGGCCGACCGGCTGTCCCTGGCGACACGGGTCATTGTGGACGGTGACGGACTCACTGCCGCCGCGTCCCAGGACGTCCTGACCTCGGCCCTCCGGGCGTCCAACCCCGGCACACAGGATGAGCTGCTGGACGCCCTGATCGAGTACGGGCCGGTGCTACGTGGCACCGGGGTGGACATGTCCGTGCTGGCCTCCGCGCTGTCGGCCGCCTCGGACCAGGGGCCGATGGCCGTGGACAAGACCGGTGACGCGTTCAAGGAATGGGCTGTCCGGCTCGCCTCCAGGGACACCACCAGCTCGAAGGCGTACGCGGCGCTGGGCATGGACATGGGCGACCTGGCATCCCGGTTGCAGGAGGGCGACGCCGGGGCGCTGCGGGACACCGCCTCCCGGCTGCTGGAGGTTGAGGACGCCGGCGAACGGGCACGGCTGGCCATTGAGGCGTTCGGTACCCCGATGGAAGACCTCGGCCCGTCGCAGATCACCGACTACCTCACGGCGTGGTCGGACATGGAGTCCGGGGTGCTGAACACCGCGGGCGCGACGAACTCCCTCGTGGACGCCCTGACCTCTGGGCAAGGTGCCAGCGCGACAACCATGACGAGGGCCATCGCAGCCGCGTTCGTGGACGTCGGTGACGCCCTGGCGCCCATCATCACCCCGGCCGCGAAGCTCGTGTCCCTGCTCGCACAGCCCCTCGCGTACGGCGCTACGGCTCTCACTACGTGGGGCCTTATCCAGCGCATGCCCGGAGGAGCTGCCGCCGCGAAGTGGGCGCTGTCCGGGCTCGGAACGGTCATCAAAAACCATCCCTTGGTCCGACTGGGCCTCATCGCTGTCGGCGCCGTGAAGGGCCTGGAGTGGCTGTACGAGAACGTGGGGTGGGTGCGGGACGGGTTCGACTCCCTCGGTGATGGGGTGCGGGACGTTCTCGGGTTCTTCGATGACCTCGGGGCGTCCATCGACCGGTTGATCGAGGAGAAGTTCCCCCGCCTCCACGACGCCGCGGAAGCCGCCCTGAACTTCGGGGACGGCCGCAACACCGACGGGTCCGGGCTGTCCTGGGCTGACCGGGTCCTCGGCGCGGGCGCGTTCGTCGGTGAGCAGCTGAGCCTGCCCGACGTTGGCGGCAACCGTGACGACCGGCTCCGGATGCTCCTCGAGGACGCCCCGCACCATGCTGAGGGCGGTTGGACCGCCTCCGGCGCCCATCCTGCGATTGTCGGCGAGCAGGGTCGCGAGTTTGTCGTAAACCACTGGGCCTCCGAGAAGCTGGCCGCGGTCCCGGGTGCCCTCGGTGCGATCCACCAGGGCAAGGTCCCCACCACGCCTATTCCTGTGCCGATGGCCGCCGGTGCAGGCTCCGGGGCGGCAGCGGCCCCTGTGGTGTTCAACCAGAACTTCACGCTGGGCGCAGGGGCGAATGCGGATACCGCCCGTGAGTTCGCGGCCCAGTGGAAGCGAGAGATGGCTATGTACTCCCGTGAACGACGCCTGACCACGAACACCCTGACCGCCCGCGGGGCTCACTAGCCCGCGAGCGCCCGAGTGACGGCCCCTGGCGACCTTGTGTCGCCGGGGGCCGATCTATGCCCTAGGACCGCCTTGAAGCCGTATCACCAAATCGCCCTCGCCCTATTCTCAACGGGCGTTGCGCTGGCCCTGACTGGGCTTGTGGGGGCGCATGGGGGGCCTTACGTCATCGGGGCGGGGATCGGGCTCGAGCTTAGGAATCAAGCCGCCGAGTGCCTCATTTGGGCAGTGGCGGCTGCGGCGGAATCTCCAAGTCGAGGAGCCCCCGGTCTGCTAACCGTCGGACGAGATTGAGCGTGGCCCTCGCGTGGTAGGCAACGATGGACACGATGAATACTGCGGCCCGGTAACGGTCGTGCGAGGTATAAAGCATGGCGACAGGGTGCGAATCCTCGTCAGCATGGACGAATTCCGCGTAGAGCCATCCAAGAGCGAGGTCAACGTCAGTGATGGGTAGAGCGCCGGCTCTCGTTACCTCATACCCGAGTCGGCGGCCCGGGACAGGCTTTCGGTGCTTCCAGTCCTTGTTGATGGCCTTATGTGCCTTCTTGAGACTGTCGTCGTCCGGTAGGTCTTTGACCAGGTACCCAATGGCCTGGAGGGTGTTCGACAGGTTGGCCTTCTCCCCGTCCAAAATCAACGGCCTCACCCTGCCTGCCATTGACTCCAAGGCCTCCCGTTCAGGCAGGTCAACTTCGATGGAGTAGGTGCCGTCTTGATGGAAGGTCACGTCAAATCTGCCGTGAGCCCAGTCGACGAGGCGATTCAAGTGCTGCCGGATGAACGAGTGGTTCTCGATGATTAGTCCTCTGGCCACAAACCGTTTGAGGCGATCGAGGTGCATTTGGAGAAGTTCTTCTGGATCGGGCGCCATGGTCGTTGTACCGGAACCTTCACCACTCGGCGGTGATCGGGTGGGTGCTATGGATCCTGATGCCCTGCTCGATTGTTGCCACCAACTGCTCGTAGGTTGCCCCTGCCGCATCTGCTGACTCGGAACGAATGTCGATTTTGGACGTCAAGTTAGCCATAACAACTGTCTAGCAGGCATGCCTCCGTTATCGCTTGCGATAACCATCGGCGCCGCCCCGCGGGTCGTAAAGATTGTCGACTCCCCACTTGTCCAACCAGTCAGCCCTTATGCGCCACTCATGAGACCCCGATGGCCCACCGGCCTTGATGGCTGGGAGATCACCCCTGGCGCAGTAACGGCGGACCGTCTCCGGGTGGAGGGACAGAATCTCAGCCACCTCCTGCAAGGTGAAGAACTGTTTGGCTGAGGCGGGCATAGGCATGGGAAGTCCTTCAGGGAGCAGTCAGGGCAACGGGTCGCTGACCTGTCATGTAGACGGCAGTCTGCAACGATCCCCCATTCCACGCCACCGCATCCATCTCGATAAACGGTAAGGACGCCCCCCGGCCACCCTTGGCGGGGCTTTCACTTTCCCCACGCTTACCCCACGTTTTCGACGGTTCCCCACGGAATCGGACGGCACGCCGGGGGCAGTCGGATCCCTGCACTTCCCTGCCATCATGGCGATTACGGCACTCGGTGGCATGCACCGGAATGCACTACCCCCTGTGAAAAGGTCAGGGGTTCGATTCCCCTTAGCTCCACCGGATCAGGAGGCCCCCACCAGGCAGGACGCCAGGTGGGGGCCTCCGTCGTGTCCGGGCCGGCCGCGCCCCACGGGTGCGGCCGGGCCGGACACCCGGCGCTCAGGCGAGGTCCGCGCGCAGCTGCGACAGCAGCACCCCCACGACCTCGGAGCCGCCCTCGGCCCCGGCGTGCAGCCGGGCCACCTCGGCGCCGTGCAACAGGCCCACCGCGTAGCGGTCCTCCCCCGAGCCCGCCAGCGCCTTCGCCCGGCCCGCGAGCCACCGCTCGACCACCGTGGTGTCCATCACCCGACCGAGCGCGTCCTGGTAGTCCTCCGCGTCCCGGGCGGCCCGGCGCAGCGACTTCCCGGGGCGGTACCCTGCTCGGTCCAGGACGGCGTCGACGTAGCGCACCCGCTTGACGGCCTTGCGGACGTCGTGCAGGTGCTCGAGCCGCTGCTCCTGCGCCGTCTCCCCGGCCTCCTCCGCGGCCGCCCCCCGCTCGGCCACGCGGACCACCTTCCGCAGGGCCCGCTGCACCAGGGCGTCGGCGACCTCCCGCGCCGAGAGCCCGGCGCACTCCTCGGTCAGCGGCGGCGCCGCCGCGAACTGCCGGACGTCCGCCAGCAGCTGCAGGTGCTCCGGGGCGGCGACGTGCCGGCGGACCGTGCCGGCGGCCCGGTGCGCCTGCTCCTCCGCGGCGCGCTGCAGGACCTCCGCCGTGGCCGGACCCACCCGGCCGTCCAGGGCCGCCACGCGCCCGGAGAGCAGCTCCGCCGTCACCTCCGCGTCCCGCGCGGCGGACAGCGCCCCGGCGAGCTCGCGCAGCCGTCCGTCCAGCTCCTGGGCGGTGTCCCCCGCGAAGAAGGGCGCGGCCGCCCGCAGGACGCTGCGCAGGGACCGCGACGTCACCCGCATCTGGTGGACGGCGTCCGGGACGTCCAGGCGGACCTTGAAGTCCCACAGCACCAGCTGCTCGGCCAACCCGTCCAGCGCCGTCCGGAGCACCTCCGGGCCTGTGCCCTTCGCCTTCGGCCCCTTGTTCTTCCCCTGCTTCTTTCCCGGTTTCGTCCCCTGCTTCGTCCCCTGCTCTTTCCCTTGCTTCTTCCCCTGCCCGACCCTGTTCTTCGCGGAGTCCTTCCCCGTCCTCTGCCCGGCGTCCTCGCCCGGCTCCGCCGCCCCCTGCGCAGATCCGCCCGGCGCAGATCCGCCCGGCGCAGATCCGCCCGGCGCGGGCGCGCCGGCCTCGTCCGCGGCCCCGTCCTCGGCGCCGAGCGCGCGGGCGATCTTCGCCCGGGAGCCGGAGGGCCGGCCGCCCACCGCGAAGATCGCGGACTCGACCGCGTCGAAGATCTCCCGCTGCCGTTCCTCGGGGATCGACCCGTCGAGGAGCTCGACCTCCCACTCGGACCAGGAGCGCGCCGTGCCCGTGCGCTCGTCGACGGCCTCGACGACGTCGGCGGCGAGCTCGGCGACCTCGTCCCCGCCGGCGTCGCTGACCGTGAGGACCCGCCGGACGGTGCGCAGGGTCGCGATCGGCCGCAGCGGCTCCCCGCCGGTGAGTCCGGCCAGCAGGTGGCGCACGGCCGCGGGCATCCGGTCCGGGGTCCGCAGCAGCGGGACCTGCCACTCCTGCCGGCCGGTGGCCTCGGAGAACTTCACGTGCCACCCGTCGTCGGCGCCGCCCCGGCGGCGGCGCAGCGCCACGGACCGCCGGCCCAGCGCCATGTCCTCGGTGTCGTAGTAGACCGCCTCCATGCGGTGCTCCACCGGCTCCGCGGAGACCGTCCAGCCCGGCAGCCCGCTCCAGTCGATGCGGTTCTCGGCGCCCTCCGGCACCTCGTACTTGCGCTCGACCTCGCGGTGGGCGACGGCGGTCATGGGTCCTCCTCGGTCGGGGCGTCCGACGGCGGGAGCCGGCGGCCGGCTGTTGCGGCGATGATACCGGGACGACCTGCACGGCCCCCGAACGGCTCCGCCGCCCGGTCGGCGACCGGGCGGCGGAGCGGGGTGCGGCGCGGGCGCCTCAGGCGCGGCGGCGCTTCAGCACGTCGTCGAGGTCGAGGGCGGCGCGGCCGCGCTCCTCCCCCGTGCGCACCGCGTCCTTGAGGCTGCTGGAGCGGGAGGCGGGCTGCTCGGGCACGGGCAGCGGCTCCGGGGCGGGGCGCTCCACCACCGGGGCCTCCGCGTAGGTCGGCCGCGGCACCGGCACCGGCTCCCAGGTGCGGGCGGGATCGGCGGACTCGCGCGCCACCCGCAGCGCCTCGGCTCGCAGCTCCTCCACGGTGAACGCCGGGGGAACCCGGGGCTGCTCGTGCTCGGCCGGGAGGTCGAGGTCCTCGGCGGGCTCGTCCTGGGCGGCGGGGAGCTGCGCGGCGGGGGTCTGCTCGACCATCCCGTCCTCGTTGTCGAACAGGGCCACGTCCCCGCGGGGGGCGTGCGGGTCCACGGTCGCGGCCGGCACCGGGCGCGACCGGCGGCGGGTGGCCCGGTCCTGGACGGCCAGGTAGCGCAGGGCGAGCACGGAGCCCACCCCCAGCAGCAGGAGGAACACGGGCCACGGCCAGCTCACCGCGGCCGAGAAGGGCGCGACGACGGCGGTGAGGAGCGCGGCCAGGAGCGCGGTGCAGCCGGCCAGGAAGATGCCGGCGCGGCCGCGCCTGACGCGCAGCGTCCCGGGGCGGCGGGCCGCGCCGGACGACGGGGGAACGGTGTCGGTGGTCGCCATGGTGATCCTTCGTCGGCGGGACTCGGGGAAGGGAACCGCGGCCTGCGGGAGAAGCTCCCCCGCGGCAGGGGCCGCACCGGCCACGTCCGTGCCGGCGTCCTGGGCCCGCGCCACGACGGGGACCCCGCGGCGGCGCTGCAGACGCGGTGCGACCCAGAACAGGCAGAGCGCGCACACCGCGGCCAGCACGGCCGAGCTGCTCACCCAGATCATGGTCGCGGTCCTGCCTCTGCGGTCGCTCGGACGAGCGGACGGGGACCGCCGGCGCGCGGCGTGTCCCGGCCCGGGGCCGGGCCGTGAGGCACAGCCTACTACCGGGGGGCGCCGCCTGTGGGTATCCCTGTGGACACGGCGGGCCCGGTCACTCCCACACGGCGGGCCGGTCCGAGCCGGTGAAGCGCCGCACCAGCCCCTCGGGCACCTCCGGGGCGGTGATCGCGAAGCTGCGGTGGTCCGTCCAGCGGCCGTCGATGTGCAGGAAGTCCTTGCGCAGGCCCTCGTCCCGGAACCCGAGCTTCTCCACCACCCGCAGGGACTTGGTGTTCTCCGGGCGGATGTTGATCTCCATCCGGTGCAGTCCCAGGCCCTGGAAGCAGTAGTCGGTGGCCATGGCGACCGCCATGGGCGCCACGCCGCGCCCCGCCTGCTCCCGGTCCACCCAGTAGCCCAGGCTCGCGGACAGGAAGGACCCCCAGGCGATCCCGGAGACGGTGAGCTGGCCGATGAGGCCGAACTCCTCCGTCCCCGGGACCCGCTCCGTGATGACGAACGGGAGCGCCGTGCCCTGCCGCGCCTGCTGGTCCAGCGTGCGCACGAACTGCCCGAACGTGGGGGCCGCCCCGCCGGGGACGGGGTTCGTCGCCTCCCAGGGGTCGAGCCACTCCCGGTTGCGGGCGCGCACGACGTCCCACTCGCGGCGGTCCCCCCGGGCCAGGGGGCGCAGCCGGAGGTCGCCCCAGGAGACGACGACGGGCCACCGGAACTGTCCGGCCACGGGTGCGCGGCCTCTCAGCCGACCGGCAGCGACCGGGTGTAGTCCTTGAGCCACTCCCGCAGCTCCGGGCCGAGGTCCTCCCGCTCCGAGGCGAGGATGATGTTGGCCTTCAGGTAGCTGAGCTTGTCGCCGGTGTCGTAGCGGCGGCCCTTGAAGACCACCCCGTACACCCCGCCGCCCGCCCCGTCGCGCCCGGCCAGGGTCTGCAGCGCGTCGGTGAGCTGGATCTCCCCGCCCCGGCCCGGGGCGGTGTTCTCCAGCACCTCGAACACGTCCGGGTGCAGGACGTAGCGGCCGATGATGGCCAGGTTGGAGGGGGCCTCCTCCGGGGCCGGCTTCTCCACCAGCCCGTTGATCCGCACGTACTCGTCGCCCTCCACGACCGTGACGTCGGCGCAGCCGTAGGAGCTGATCTGCTCGGGCTCGACCTCCATCAGCGCCACCACGGAGCCGCCGGTGCGCTCCTGGACGTCGATCATCTGGGTGAGCAGGTCGTCGCGGGCGTCGATGAGGTCATCGCCCAGCAGCACCGCGAAGGGCTCGTCGCCCACGTGGATCTTGGCCCGCAGCACCGCGTGGCCCAGCCCCTTGGGGTCGGCCTGGCGCAGGTAGTGGATCTCACCGAGCTCCGAGGCGTGCTCGACCTCCCGCAGCAGGGCGGTCTTGCCGGACTCCTCCAGCTGGTGCTCCAGGGCCGGCACCCGGTCGAAGTGGTCCTCGAGGGCTCGTTTGGACCGGCCGGTGATCATCAGCACGTCCTGCAGGCCGGCGTCCACGGCCTCCTGCACCACGTACTGGATGGCCGGGCGGTCCACGACCGGCAGCATCTCCTTGGGCATGGCCTTCGTCGCGGGCAGGAACCGGGTGCCGAGCCCGGCGGCGGGGATCACGGCCTTGCGGACCGCGCGGGGGTTGCTGTTTCCACTCATGGGCACAGGCTAACGGATCGGCGACCGCAGCCGGTTGATCCCCACGCCACCCGCGGCTACCCTCGCACCACCGGCCCGGGCGGGCCGGTCGGTCCGGGGCGCCGTCCCGGCCGGGCGCCGGACAGGAGCGGACGCGACGATGACCGACCCGGGGACCCCGGCCGAGGCGAAGGCCCGCCTGCGCCGGGAGCTGCGCGCGGCCCGCAGCCGGCGGGCTCGCGCCGCACGCGAGCACGCCGCCGTGGGCTTCGACCGGCACCTGGCGGATCTGCTGGCCGGACGCCCCCACCTCGACGTCGCGGCGTACCTGCCGCTGCCGACCGAGCCTCCCCTGGAGCCGGCCCTCGCCGCGGCGCACCGGCGCGGGCACCGGATCTGGGTGCCGGTGTGCGAACCCGGCCGCCGGCTCGCGTGGGCGCACTGGACCCCGGACACCCCGCTGCGGCTCGGCGGGCTGGGCGGTCTGCGCGAACCCGTGGGCACCCGCCACGGAGCCGAGGTGATGCGCTCGGTGGGCGTGCTGCTGGTGCCCGCGCTCGCGGTCTCCCACGACGGCGGGCGGCTGGGCTTCGGCGGCGGCTACTACGACCGCTTCCTGGCGGAGCTGCCCCGCACGGCGCATCCCGAGCTGCGCACCGCGGTGTGCGTGTTCGCCGACGAGGTGCTGCCCGCCGGGGCGGTCCCCACCGAGCGGCTCGACGCCCCCGTGGGGCTCGCGCTCACGGAGGACGGGCCCGTGCCCCTGGGCGCCCGGGCGGGCGCCGGCACACGGTAGAATCAGCACTCGACACCTTCGAGTGCCAGAGAGCGCACCCGGCGACCGTTTCCAGGAGGACCCATGCCCGTCTACGCCTACGCCTGCAAGGACTGCGGCCACGCGTTCGACATCCGCCAGTCGTTCAGCGAGGACGCCCTGACCGCCTGCCCGGAGTGCGGCGGCGGCCTGCGCAAGAAGTTCAACACGGTGGGCGTGGTGTTCAAGGGCTCCGGCTTCTACCGCAACGACTCGCGCTCCGACCGCTCCGGCACGAGCTCCTCGTCCTCCGCGCCGGCTCCCGCGGCGGCCGACGCCGCGCCGGCGGCCGCCGCGTCCGCCACGGCGTCCTCTGCCCCGTCCTCCACCGGGGCGTCCGCCTCCGGCACGGGCGGCTCCGCGGCCTGAGCCGGCGCCTCCCGGCGTCCGCGCTCCACCGGCCTCGTGTCCGGGGACGGCCCCGCGGCCCCGTCCCCGGGGCCCGGCCCGGCCGCGCCCGGGGCGGGCCGGGACCGTAGCGTGCCGGCCATGAGTCCTCGTCCGCGTCCCGTCCGGCGCCGCTACCCGCTGTCCCTGCACCTGCGCTCGGCGCTGTCCCGGCGCCGACGGCTCGCCGCGGCGGTCCTCGTCAGTCTCGCCCTGGGCCTGGTGGTCCTCCGGCTCGGCCCGCCCCGGTCCGGCACCGTACCGGTCGTGACCGCCGCCGAGGCCCTGCCGGCGGGCACCGTGCTGGCACCGGAGCAGCTGGCGGTGGCCGCCTATCCGCGCGGGCTGGTGCCCGAGGGCGCCGTCGCCGACCCTGCCGAGCTGGCCGGGCGCACCCTCGCCGGCGCCGCGGGTGCCGGCCAGCCGGTGACCGGCTCCGCCGTGGTGGGCCCCGGTCTGCTCACCGGCCGCCCCGCGGGGGCCACGGCGGTGACGCTGCGCATCGACGACCCGGCCGTCCTGCAGCACGTGCGCGCGGGGGACCACGTCGACGTCGTCGGCCTCTCCGACGGCGACCTCTCCGACGAGCGGCGGGTCCTGGGCCGCGCCCTGCCCGTGCTGTGGGTCCCCTCCCCCGCCTCCGGGGCGGACGGCGGGCTGCTCGGCGCGTCGCCCGGCGAGGACGCGGGCCTGCTGGTGGTGGGGGCCCCGCACGAGGACGCCGCCCGGCTGGCCGGTGCCGGGCCCAGCACCGTGGTGCTCGTGCCCGCGCCCGTCAGCCCCAGTGCGGAGGCCGCTGCGCCCTGAGCCAGTCCTCGTGCGCCTCCTCCGCGGACTCGTCCCCGGTCTCGGGCCCGGTCACCGGGCCGTCCAGACCCGCCAGGCGCGGCTCCGCCCCGGAGAACGTGCCGCCGGTCGCCCGCCGGGGCCGGCGCCGCCCGGCGGGCCGGTCCTGGGCGGGACGCTCCTGCGCGGCCCGGTCCTGGGCGGGACCGCCCGGGACCGGGGCGTCCGGCTCACCGGGCACGGGAGTCCCGCCCCGCGCCGGTGGGCAGGCCGAGGTAGCGCCGGATCAGGTCGGCGACCGTGTCGGGGTCGGTGAAGACCTCGATCGTCCACAGGGTGAGGTAGTTCCAGCCGGTGCGCTCGAGCTGCTGGGGCCGCAGCCGCGAGCGCTCCCGCACGGACAGCGCGGCGGCCTCGGCGGAGCCGTCGGACTGCCCGGCCACGGGGATGCGCAGCGGGCGGCCCTCGGCGCGGGTCCTGCCGTCGAGCGCGGCGCCGGCCGACATCGACTCGGTGTCCGCCCAGGCCACGAGGTCGACGACCCCGGCGTGGTGCAGCCGCACCGAGGCCCCGCGCTCCGCGAGCCGCCGGGCGAGGTCCACCACCAGGGCGTCCTCGTGCGTGCGGCGGGAGCCCTCCTCGGGTCCGGCGCCGGCGCCCAGGTGCATGGCGAGCACGCGGGCGAAGTCCCGGGCGCCGTGCTGGAGGCCCTTGGCCTCCACCTCCTCCGGGTGCAGCGAGGTCACGATCCGGGTGGTGTGCCGGGCCCGGGTCATGGCCAGGACGAACGCCTGCCTCCCGTGCCGCTCGGACAGCGCGCCCAGGTACGGCACGGTGCGGCCGTTGGCCGTCTTGCCGAAGCCCAGGGAGAAGATCACGGTGTCCCGGACGATCCCCGCCGCGCGGTGCAGGTCGACCACCCGGAAGGACTCGGGCCCCGGGGCGAAGAACGCCGCGGTGGCCGGCTCCTCCCGCATCCGCCGCCGGACGGCCTCGGCGATCCGGGCGGCGTGCACCGCACTGGCGGTCACCACGGCCAGGGAGCGGCGCGGGTGGCGGGCGGCGTGCTCGAACACGAGCTCCACGACCCGGCGGACCTCGGCCGCGGGCGCCTGGATGCCCTCGATCCCGGCGGTCAGGGCGCCCACGCCGTCGGGGACGTACTCGACGGAGAGCGCCGGTGCGGTGCCGGTGACGGACTCGCCGTGCGGCAGCCGGCGCAGCCGCCCGCCGTAGAACTGCTCGTCGAGGTAGGCGAAGACCCGCTCGTCCATCGACCGGTGGACGGTCCGCAGCGTCCGCTCCGGCACCACGCGGGAGAGGGCGTCGAAGGCGCTGTCCACCTCGACCACGGGGTGGGCGCCCGGGGCGGGGGCCGCGGTGGGCGCCACGGTGAAGGGCTGGGGCCGGCCCAGGTGCGGGTCGCCGAACGCGATCACCTGCCGGCAGCGGGTCAGCGCCGGCAGCACCGCCGCGAGCGGGGAGCTCTCGGCGTCGAGCACCACCACGGCGTCGAAGTCGTGCTCCTCCGGCAGCGCCGCCGAGAGGACGAGCGGGCTGGCCGTCCACACGGGCACCAGCGAGCCGATCAGCTCGCCGGCCGAGGCGCTGACCTCCTCCAGCGGGGCGGCGCCGGCGCGCAGCATCCGGCGCAGGGCGGCGCCGGCGCGCGGGGACCGCCGCACGGTGCGCTGCCAGCGGTCGGCGAGCTCCCACAGCAGCCGGCCGGCGCCGGAGGCGATGTGCGCCGCGTCGGCGCGCCGGAACGTGGACTCCACCGTGCGCAGGGTGTGCCCCTCGGGCATCGCCAGGAAGTCGTCGCCGGTGATCATGGCCTCCAGGGTGGACTGCCACCAGGCCAGGTCGAACTCCCCGGGCACCTGCTCGGGCGCCACGGTGCGCCGCACCAGGTCGTCCACGAGCTCGCCGAGGCCCTGGCCGCGCAGCTCGTCGAGCAGGACCGTGCGCTCGGGCAGCATCTCGAGGTTGTCCTCGTCGTTGATGAGCCCGTCCAGGACCTCGCGCAGGCGCTCGATCGGCCGGGCGAGCAGGTTCTCGCCGGCCGGGGAACCCTCGAGCGCGATCGCCAGGCCCTCGAGATCCTCCACGAACCGGGCGTGCACGGCCGCGAGCTCCTCCACCCGCTCGGAGACCACGGGGTGCTTGGACGACGTGGCCCACTCCTGCCAGCGCTCCCGCTGCGACTGCACCCGCACGAGGGCGCTGTGCAGGTCGGACAGGTGGACGCCGTGCCGGATGTACTCCTTGGCGGCCTTGCGCAGCCGTGACCGCTGCAGACCGGTCATCTCGATCCCGTGCTCGCGCCGCCAGGCGGAGCCGGCGGTGGCGGCGACCAGGTCCGTGACCGGCCGGTCGTAGATGTCCGGGGTGAACCGGGTCAGGGAGTCCTGGACCTCCTGGAGCAGGCGCAGCTGCCGCCCCCACTCCGGGACGGTCGTGCCGCCGCGCAGCCCGCTGGTGGCCAGGACGTGGCGCATCCCGGTCTCCAGGGTGGTCAGTTCGAGCAGCAGGGACTGGGCGAGGCGGTGGGCCTGGCGGGACTCGTCCTCGTTGACCAGCCGGGCCCCGCTCCACGGACCGGCCAGGATCCCGGCGTCGAAGGCCCCGAGCTCGGCGGCGCGCTGGAGGCGGGCCACCACCGCGTCCCGGTCCGCGACGGCGTCGAGCACCGAGCGCGGGAAGCGCACCGCGGTGGCCGGGGCCGGGCGGCGGGAGGTCAGCTCGGCGAGGGCCTGCACCGCCCGGTACGGGGAGACGGACCAGCGCGGGCGCACGGTGTGCAGGGAACGCACGTGCTCGGCGAGCTGGTCGCGGCTGGTGCGCAGCGTCTCGTGCAGCTCGGCGAGGTCGGGGCGCTCGGCGCGCTCGTTGCGGGCGACCGCGCGGATGAGCTGCTGGGCCACGTCGGCGTCGCTGAGCTGGGAGGACAGCGGCAGCACCGCGGTGCCCAGCCCGAGCCCGTCCATCCGGCGCCCGAACGCCGCCAGCGTGGTGCGCCGCTCCCCCAGCACCAGGACGGTGCGCCCGGCGGCCACGAGGGTGCCCACGGTGTTCACGGCGGTGTCGAGCTGCCCCGTGCCGGGCGCGGCGGTGACCACGAAGGAGTGCCCCTGCGCCGCGAGGTCGAGGACCTCCTGCTGGGGGCCGTCGGCGTCGAGCAGCAGCAGCTCGCCGGCGGGGTCGCGCTCGTCCAGCGGGGGCGCGTCGTGGGAGATCTCCTGCACCTGGGGAATGCGTCCCACGGCGGCCGCCTTGAGCCGGGCGAGGTCCCGCACCACCGCGGTGCGGGCCACCACCGACAGGTCGGCGGGACGGTCGTGCAGGTCCGCGAACGTGGAGACGAGCAGCTTGTGCTCCACGTGCATCCCCGGCACCGCCCCGGCCAGGGTGCGCAGGGTCTCCAGGGCCGGGGCCGGGTCCAGCCGGCGGGTGCCGTAGGCGAGCCGGGCCAGCTCCCCGGAGGTGAGGTCCACGCCGTGGTCGGCCGCCAGCCGGCGGACCATCGCGGGGTTGAGCCGGGCGGGGCCCACGAGCTGCAGCTCGAAGTCGTCGAGCTCGGGGCGCGGCCTGAGCGTGAGCGGGGCGAGCAGCACCGGGGCGATCCAGCGCCGCTGGCCCGCCCCGGTCGGGTCCGAGCCCTTGGGGCGGGCCAGCCAGGAGGCGGTGCCGGCGGCGAGGTACGCGGCGTCGAGCCCGTGGTTGACCGACAGCTCGTGGACCTTGGTGCGCAGGGAGCGCGCGGCCCGCACGGCCAGCCCGTAGGCCTGGGGGTCGTGCACGATCGTGGACAGGCGGGTGGGCCGGCCCATGAGCAGCTGCGCCTGGCCCGAGGAGTTCGCCTCGGTCAGGTCGATGCAGACGTTGTCGACCTGGTTGAAGTCCAGCAGGGTGTCCGGCCCGGTGTAGGCGTCCATCTGCCGGGTCCACGGCTGCAGCGAGACGCGCTCGGGCGGCGTCCCGGGGATGTCCGACGTCCGGGGGGTGCGGTCGGATGCGATCGACATGGTTCTCCTCCTGCGCCCGGCCCGGGGGCCGGGCGCGCACGGGCCGGGCGGTCCGCGCGGACCGCCCGACCCCGGCTGCTCGTGTCTCGCCCGTGCGGGGGCGGGTCCTGCGGGCCTGCGCCCGCTCGATGCCTACTCCCGCTGGATGCCTACTCCCACTCGATGGTGCCCGGGGGCTTGGACGTGACGTCCAGCACCACCCGGTTGACCTCTTCGACCTCGTTGGTGATCCGGTTGGAGACGCGGGCGAGCAGGTCGTAGGGCAGGCGCGACCAGTCGGCGGTCATGGCGTCCTCGCTGGAGACCGGGCGCAGCACGATCGGGTGCCCGTAGGTGCGGCCGTCGCCCTGCACGCCCACAGATCGCACGTCGGCCAGGAGCACGACCGGCATCTGCCAGACCTCGTCGTCGAGCCCGGCGCGGGTGAGCTCCTCGCGGGCGATGGCGTCCGCCCGGCGCAGCACCGCGAGGTTGGCCTCGGTGACCTCCCCGATGATCCGGATGCCCAGGCCGGGGCCGGGGAAGGGCTGGCGGCCCACGATCTCGTGGGGCAGGCCCAGCTCCCGGCCCACGGCCCGCACCTCGTCCTTGAACAGGGTGCGCAGCGGCTCCACGAGCTCGAACTGCAGGTCCTCCGGCAGCCCGCCCACGTTATGGTGACTCTTGATGTTGGCGGCGCCCTCCCCGCCGCCGGACTCGACGACGTCGGGGTAGAGGGTGCCCTGGACGAGGAAGCGCACGGGCTCCCCCTCCTGGGCGGCGGTGCGGGCGACGGCCTCCGCGGCGGCCTCGAAGGAGCGGATGAACTCCCGGCCGATGATCTTGCGCTTCTGCTCCGGGTCGGTGACGCCGGCGAGGGCGCCCAGGAAGCGCTCCTTCTCCTCGGCCACGTACAGGTTGACGCCGGTGGCGGCGACGAAGTCCTTCTCGACCTGCTCGGCCTCGCCCTCCCGGAGCAGGCCGTGGTCCACGAACACGCAGGTGAGCTGGTCGCCCACGGCCCGCTGGACCAGGGCGGCGGCCACGGCGGAGTCCACGCCGCCGGAGAGCCCGCAGATCACGGAGGCGGAGCCCACCTGCTCGCGGATCCGCTGGACGTGCTCCTCGATGATGTTGCCGGTGGACCAGGTCGGCTCCACGCGCGCGCCGTCGAACAGGAAGTGCTCCAGCACCTTCTGCCCGTGCACGGAGTGCTTGACCTCGGGGTGCCACTGCACCCCGTACAGACGGCGGGTGTCGTCGGCGAACGCGGCCACCGGGGTGGTCTCGGTGGAGGCGAGGACCTCGAACCCGGCGGGCGCCTCGACCACGGAGTCGCCGTGGCTCATCCACACGGTCTGGGTGCCGGGCGAGCCCTCGAGGATGGAGGCGCCGGGACCGCCCACGGCGGTCGCGGTGGTCGCGCCGTACTCGCGGGCGCCGGTGTGCGCGACCGTGCCCCCGAGCGCCTGGGCCATGGCCTGGAAGCCGTAGCAGATGCCGAAGACGGGCACGCCGGCCTCGAAGAGGGCGGGGTCCTGCTGCGGGGCGTCCTCGGCGTAGACGGAGGACGGGCCGCCCGAGAGGATGATCGCCGCCGGCTGCTTGGCGAGGATCTGCTCGGTGGACCAGGTGTGCGGGACGATCTCGGAATAGACGTTGGCCTCGCGGACCCGGCGGGCGATCAGCTGCGCGTACTGCGCGCCGTAGTCGACCACCAGGACCGGGCGCTGCTCCAGCTCGGTACGGGTCTCAGGTGTTTCGGTCACGCCCTCCATCCTAGGCCAGGCGCGGGAGGGGCTCAGTACCGCTTGGCGGCCTTCGGGTTGGCGCGCAGCTCCGCGGTGGTCGAGGCGTGGATCTTGCGCTCCACCACGAAGGACAGGAACGGCACGACGCCGCCGAGCGCCATGACCACCAGCTGGGGGAACGGCCAGCGCATGAGCGTCCAGACCCGGAAGCAGGAGACGAGGTAGACGACGTAGAACCAGCCGTGCACGATGAGGATCCACGTGGAGATGTTGACCCCGCCGGCGAGGTTCTCCAGCTCCAGGTCCTGCCAGCCCAGGGCCACCGTCTGTCCCGTGAGCTTGTCCGTGCCGCCGGCGATCAGGTCGTAGCCCAGCCCGTAGCGGGTGATCATCTCGGCCACGAGCAGCAGCAGGAACGTGCCGGAGATCCAGGCGCAGACCATGTAGAAGGTCAGCGCCCCCCGGATCTGCGCCTCGGTGCCGCCGAAGCGCCGGCGCGGCTGCAGCGCCGCCCGGCGCGGGACCCGGCCGGGGCCGCCGGCCGACGGCCGGGCGTCCTGCGGGAGCGAGACCCGCACCCCGTCGGTGCGCTCCTTCGGGGAGGGGGTCGGCTGGGTGGGTTCAGTCATGGTGGGCTCCGGTCCTGTCCTGGGTGCTGTCCTGGGTCCTGTCGGGGGCGCCCGCTCCGCGGGCCCGGTCGCCGGCCCGGTCGCCGGGCTGGTCGTCGAACCAGTAGTACTCCCCCGCCTCGGGGTCGTAGTAGTAGTAGCGCCCGCTCGCCTCGTCGTAGTAGTACTCGCCCTCGAAGTAGAAGTAGTCCTCCGGGCGCTGCTCGCGCAGCCACTCGTCGCGCACGAACCGCCACCAGATGTAGAGGGCGAAGCCGGCGAAGACCACCCACTCCACCGCGTAGAAGAGGTTGAGCAGGTTCACGGACTCGTCCGTGGGCTGCTGGTCGATCTCCAGCTCGGACAGCTGCGGGCTCAGCAGCGCCGGGTCCTCGGCGAGCGTGCCGTCCTCGCGGAGCTGGAAGGGCGCGGAGGCGGGGTTCTCCGCGAAGGCCGCCACGAACCCGGCGTAGAGCGGGGCGTCCCAGCGGTTGGTGAGCTGGGCCGGGGAGACCGTGCCCACCTGGCCGTCCGGCAGGTCCTCGCCGGGCACCGGGCCCTCGGCGGGCAGGTAGCGGCCGACGACGCCGACCCGGCCCTCGGGCTCCGCCGGCACGGCCGCGGGATCGGCGGTCCAGCCGCGGGCCACGGCCACGGTGAGCTCGCCGGCGGCGTCCGGCCACCGGCCGGCGCTATCGGCCACGGTCAGGGCCGAGACGACCCAGTACCCCTCGGTCCCGTCCTGCAGCCGCCCGGGGACCAGGAGCGTGGACCCGTCCCGGTAGTCCCCGGTGACCGTGATCAGCTGGTCGGCCTGCGCCGCGGTGACGGGAGTTCCGGCCTCGGCGGCCTCGGTGAGCGGGACGGCCACGTCCTTGGCGGGGTCCGCCACCGTGCGGGCCTGCTCGCTGGACTCCAGCTGCCACTGGCTGAGCAGGACGAAGCCCACGGCCAGCCCGAGGCTCACGAGCAGCGTGAGGATCGAACGGGGGCGCAGGGCGGTCGTGAGCACCCGTCAAGGCTAGTGCGCCTTCCTGGACGTTCGCCAATTCCCGCCCGCCCGGGGCGGCGGCGCCGGGCTGCGTGCCGGGGTCCGCGGGGACCCCGGCACGAGCGGGCTCAGCCGCGGATGACCACCTCGGCGCGCTGGAACTCCTTGAGCTCCAGGTACCCGGTGGTGGCCATCGACCGGCGCAGCGCGCCCACGAGGTTGGAGGTGCCGTCCACGTGCCGGGAGGGGCCGAAGAGGACCTCCTGCAGCGGCCCCACCGTGCCCACCCGGGTGCGCAGCCCGCGCGGGAGCTGCCCGTGGTGCGCCTCCGCGCCCCAGTGCCAGCCCTGCCCCGGGGCCTCGGCCGTGCGGGCCAGGGCGGTGCCCAGCATCACGGCGTCGGCGCCCATCGCGAGGGCCTTGACGATGTCCCCGGAGACCCCCACGCCGCCGTCGGCGATGACGTGGACGTAGCGGCCGCCGGACTCGTCGAGGTAGTCCCGGCGGGCGGCGGCGACGTCGGAGATCGCCGTGGCCATGGCCGCGTGGATGCCCAGGGTGTTCTGGATCCGCATGGACGCGCCGCCGCCGAAGCCCACGAGCACCCCGGCCGCGCCGGTGCGCATGAGGTGCAGGGCGGGGGTGTAGCCCGCCGCGCCGCCCACGATGACCGGGACGTCGAGGTCGTAGATGAACTTCTTGAGGTCCAGGGGCTCCTGGTTGCGGGAGACGTGCTCCGCGGAGACCGTGGTCCCGCGGATCACGAAGACGTCCACCCCGGCGTCCAGGACCGTGCGGTAGTGCTCCACGGTGCGCTGCGGGGTGAGGGAGCCCGCCACGATCACGCCGGCCTCCCGGATCTGGGCGAGCCGGGCGGTGATCAGCTCGGGCTGCACCGGGGCCTCGTAGAGTTCCTGCATCCGGCGGGTCGCGGCCGGGGCGTCGTCGCCGGAGAGGTCCGCGATCTCGTCGAGCACCGGCTGCGGGTCCTCGTAGCGGGTCCACAGCCCCTCGAGGTCCAGCACGCCCAGTCCCCCGGCGCGGCCGAGGGCGATGGCCGTCTCCGGGGACGTGGCCGAGTCCATCGGGGCGCCCAGGAAGGGGATCGAGAACCGGTAGGCGTCGATCTGCCAGTCCGTGGAGACGTCCCGGGGGTCCCGGGTGCGGCGGGA
The DNA here is from genome assembly GCF_009735315.1 of Kocuria sediminis. NCBI lineage: Bacteria > Bacillati > Actinomycetota > Actinomycetes > Micrococcales > Micrococcaceae > Kocuria > Kocuria sediminis. The sequence continues at coordinate 4,268 of NZ_WOGU01000001.1, read as the reverse complement.
GGGGACGAGGGCAATCTCGTCGAGGGAGAAGGTGCGGCGGGCGCGTTTGGACCGGCCGATCTCGATGTCGTAGCTCATGGTGTCCTTTCCGAACGGTGCAGCGGACCGCCGCTCAGCGCTGGTAGTTGGGTGCTTCGACGGTCATGGTGATGTCGTGCGGGTGGGACTCCTTGAGCCCGGCGGGGGTGATGCGCACGAACCGGCCCTTGTGCTTGAGCTCCTCCAGGCTGTGGGCGCCCACGTAGAACATGGTCTGGCGCAGGCCGCCGTCGAGCTGGTGCACCACGGCCGAGAGCGGGCCCCGGTAGGGCACCTGGCCCTCGATGCCCTCGGGGATGAGCTTCTCGTCGCTGGAGACGTCGGCCTGGAAGTAGCGGTCCTTCGAGTAGGAGGTCTTCTTGCCGCGGGACTGCATGGCCCCCAGCGAGCCCATCCCCCGGTAGGTCTTGAACTGCTTGCCGTTGACGAAGATCAGCTCGCCCGGGGACTCGTCGCAGCCGGCGAGCAGGGAGCCGACCATGACGGAGTCCGCGCCGGCCACGAGGGCCTTGCCGATGTCGCCGGAGTACTGCAGGCCGCCGTCGGCGATCAGGGGCACGCCCGCCGGGATCGCAGCCTTGGCCGCCTCGTTGACGGCGGTGACCTGGGGCACGCCCACGCCGGCGATGATGCGGGTCGTGCAGATCGAGCCCGGGCCCACGCCGACCTTCACGGCGTCCGCGCCGGCGTCGACGATGGCCTGCGCGCCGTGCCGGGTGGCGGCCTGGCCGCCGATCACGTCCACGTGGGCGGCGGCCGGCTCCGCCTTGAGCCGGGCGACCATCTCGAGCACGCCCTGGGAGTGGCCGTTGGCGGTGTCGATGAACAGTGCGTCCACCCCGGCCTCCACGAGGGCCATGGCGCGCTCGAAGCCGTCGCCGAAGAAGCCGACGGCGGCGCCGACGCGCAGGCGTCCCTCGTCGTCCTTGGTGGCGCGCGGGTACTGCTCGGCCTTGGTGAAGTCCTTGATGGTGATCAGCCCGGTCAGCCGGCCGGCGTCGTCCACGAGCGGGAGCTTCTCGATCTTGTTCGAGGCCAGCAGGGCGTGGGCGTCCTCCTTGGCCATCCCCACCTTGCCGGTGATCAGGGGCATGGGCGTCATGATCTCGTGCACCCGGCGCTTCGGGAAGTCGCTCTCCGGCAGGTAGCGGGTGTCCCGGTTGGTGATGATGCCGAGCAGCTTCTGCTCCGCGTCCACGACCGGCAGCCCGGAGACCCGGTAGTAGCCGCAGAGCCGGTCGAGCTCCTCGAGGGTCGCGTCCGGGGAGATGGTCACGGGGTCGGTGATCATGCCCGACTCGCTGCGCTTGACCCGGTCCACGTGCTCCGCCTGGTCCTCGACCGAGAGGTTGCGGTGGATCACGCCGAGGCCGCCCTGGCGGGCCATCGCGATGGCCATCGGGGACTCGGTGACGGTGTCCATGGCGGCGGACAGCAGCGGCACCTCGAGGGTGATGCGCCGGGACAGGCGGGTGCGCGTCGAGGCCTCCGACGGGATGACGTCCGTGTTGCCGGGCAGCAGCAGGACGTCGTCGTAGGTCAGCCCGGTGAACCCGAACGGGTCCTCGGACAGGGCGGTGGGGACGGCGGTATCCGACACGGTGGGGCCTTTCAGCTTCGAGGGAATCCCGACCATTCTACGGGCCTGTCGCCGCACCGGGCCCGGCCGGGGGCCGGGCTGTGCCCGGTCTCACGGTGCCGCGCTGGGAGCGACGCCGTCGGCGGCCAGGGCGTCCCGGACCCGCTCGACGAACATGGGGGCCAGCGTCCGCACGTACTCGACGGTGAGGTGGTTGTTGTCCCAGTAGGTGTACACGTTGCCGACGACCGGTGGGCAGCGTCCGTCCGGGCAGATCAGGTCGCCCATGTCGACCATCGACACCCGCTCCAGCTCGTCGGCCACCGGCGCCAGCGGGCTGTCCGGGCCCAGGATCGAGTGGGAGGCGGCGCACTCGGGGGCGTCGGCCCCGTGGTCCACGGCGCACTGGGCGGGGACGAAGTCGAAGCGGGCGTTGTCGCGCAGCGCGACGACCTGGATGCCGCGCTCGGCCAGGTCGCGGATGCGCTGCTCCGTCCCGGGGGTGAACTGCTCCTCGCCCTCGTTCGTGCTGCGGGTGCCCTGCAGCAGCACCAGGTCCGGCCCCACCGCCTCGACCACGGGGTCGGTGCCCTCCAGCCAGCGGGTGCAAGCCTCGTGGTCGACCTCCTGCTCCTCGACGGTGGAGTACGTGCAGCTGCCGCGGATGTAGGTGACCACCCGCCAGTCGTTGGCCTCCGCCAGTTCCTCGATCGCCGGGATCCACATGTGCACGTGACTGTTGCCGACCACCAGCAGGGTCGCGGCGGGCTCGGCGTTCGGGACCGTGTCGAAGCACCACTGCTGGTGAGCCTCGGGAATCCCCAGCTCCGCCGGGCAGGGCTCGCCCAGCCCCGGCTTCTGGTAGTGGTCCCCGGTGACCACCGGGATGGCCGGCGCGTCCGGGTCGGCCTGGTCGCGGAACCCGGGCAGCAGGACCGCGGCCCCGGGGTTGTTGCGGTCCGCGTCGGCGAGGATCGCGGTGGCCCGTCGGTCCTCGGCCTGCTGCAGGGACAGCACCGGGGCCACGACCAGGGCCAGGCAGAGCACCACGACCCCGGCCAGGCGCCGCTTGGACTGCTCGGGCCAGGACCAGGTCTTGAGCCGGTCCTCGACGAACCGGGTGAGCAGCACGGCCAGCAGCACGGACAGCAGCACCAGGGCCG
>NZ_WOGU01000001.1:0-1477 GCF_009735315.1 Kocuria sediminis | reverse complement strand
CACGTGGTAGAGCACCACCAGCAGCACCGCCACGAACCGCAGCCCCTGCACCTCCGGACGGAACCCCGAGTACCGGGACGGCCCGGTGCGCGGGCGGGCGCCGGCGGCGGCGCCGGACGGACCGGGGGAACGGTCGAGCGAGGTGGTCACGGGGTCTCCAGGGCGTGCGGGGGGGGTGGGGGGAAGGGGTGGAGCGAGGGACCGTCAGAGCGTGACGCCGTCGGTGGCCAGGGCCTCGAGGAGACGCCGGCCGAAGATCGGGGCGGTGGTCTCGGAGTAGACGCGGCTGAGGTGGTCGTCGTCCCAGTAGACGTAGACGTTGCCGATGACCGGCGGACACTGCCCGCCCGGGCAGATCAGGTCGGTCAGGTCCATGGCCGAGTACAGGGGCAGCTCCTCGGCCAGCGGCGCCGCAGGGTCGGGGGTGCCGACCATGGGGTGGCCGAAGGTGCAGCCGGGGTCGTCGGCCCCGTCCCGCACGGCGCACTGCGCCGGCGCCTCCGGGAAGCGGGGGGTGTCACGGATCCCGACGACGGGCACGCCGGCGCCGGTGAGCTCCCGCACCCGGTCCTCCAGCCCGGGCCGGGTGAACTCCCGCTCCGTGTCGGTGAAGGTCGACTGGACCAGGACGAGCCCGGGGTCGACCGCCCCGAGCATGTCCTCGGCGCCCTCGAACCACGCCCGGCAGCTCGCCGATCCCGGCTGGTCCTCCGCGGAGGCGTAGAAGCAGCCCGGCTGGATGTAGGTCAGGACCCGCCAGCCCCGCTCCTCGGCGAGGGGGCGCAGGGCCGGCAGCCAGTGCTGGAGGTGGCTGTTGCCCACCACGAGCACGGTCTGCCGGGCCTCCTCCTGGGGCACGCTCTCGTGGCAGAAGCGGCGGTAGTCCTCCGGGAGGCCGACGTCCTCGGGGCAGGGCGTGCCGAGGGAGGCCGGCTGCTTCGGCAGGTCCTCGGGCAGGGGCAGGGTGGGGGCGTCCGGGTCGCCGCGGAACTCGAAGCCGGGCTCGAGGGCCGCGGCCCCGGGGTTGTTGCGGTCCGCGTCGGCCAGGATCTGCGCGGTGCGCCGATCCTCGACCTGCTGCCAGGCCAGCACCGGCACGGCCACCAGGGCCAGGCTCACCGCCACCGACACCGCCAGCCGCCGCTTGGACCGCTCCGGCCACGCCCAGCGCTGGAACGGGCGCTCCACCAGCTTCGTGGCCAGCACCGCCAGGGCCAGGGAGACGAGGATGATGACCACCCCCGAGCGGGGTCCGGCCATGGGGCGGTCCCGCAGCACCAGGTAGGTGATCAGCAGCGGCCAGTGCACCAGGTAGAGGGCGTAGGAGGCGTCCCCCAACCGCACCAGCGGGGCCGAGGCCAGGATCCGGTCCAGCCCGAACGGGGAGCCCGAGCGCCCGGCGACGATGATCGCCGCCGCCGAGGCCAGCGGCCACAGCGCGATCCACCCCGGGAACGCCCCCTGCACATCCACCAGC